>JAYQAE010000317.1:0-1506 GCA_038136655.1 Ilumatobacteraceae bacterium | reverse complement strand
CGGTGTTGCCGTCCACCGAGATCACCTGACCGGAGATCATCGACGCCCGCGGGGAGGCGAGGAAAGCCACGGTGTGGGCGATCTCACGCGCGTCGATGAACGACCTCATGGACACCTGCCGCTCGAACCCCCGGCGGATCTCGTCCTCGGGTCGCCCGCTGGCCTCGGCTTCGAGTCGGATCACCTTGTCCATCCTTGGCCCAGAGATCGAGCCGGGACAGATGACGTTCGCGCGGACACCTGCTTCGCCGACCTCGCGTGACGTGTCGTACGCACCATCGACGTCAGGTTCACATCGAGGCAGGCCGTGACTTGTTCCGGGTCGAGGGTCTCGATGCGCCCCGCCGGACCGGCGATGCCGGCGTTGTTGACGAGCAGGTCGACCCCGCCGAGCACGCCGAGGGCGCGCTCCATGAAGCCGTCGATCGACGGTGTGGATGCGACGTCAGCAATTCGCGCCTCAACTCCGCTCACCCCTCCGACGGAGGCGACCGCGTCGGCGTCGATATCGCAGGTGATGACCCGGGCGCCCTCCTCAGCGAGCAGTTCCACGATCGCCCGTCCGATTCCCGCGCCACCCGCGGTGACGATCGCTCGGAGCCCGGCGAGTGGGGCGGTCACCTCGTTTCGCCCCCCGAAGCGGCTCGGAGAACGGAGATGGTGTTCCGAAGTTCGTCCATCTCGAGGTAGCACCCCATGAGGTGGCGGCGCTCTCCGGGCTGAAGAGTGAAGGCGGTCCGCCCATGCAGGAGCCGGTGATTGTCGAAGATGACCAACTCACCGGGCCGCAGCCCCACATGGATCTGGTTGGCCGGATCGTCGACGATCTCACCCCAACGGCGCACCGCGGCGTAGAGGTCGGCGGTGTCCTGCGCCGCCACTCTCGGTGTGCCGACGAGGTCGGGGGCTCGGCGCACGATGCCGTAGTGCCCGACATCATCAAGACCGACGAGGGGGCCTCCACCGCGCAGGCGCACCTTGGAGCGCAGATACGGGTATTCGAAGTGGACCGAGGTCAGCAGATCCCACGCCCGCGGGTTCTCCTCCCGAAGTGTCTCGGCCATGGAGTACCCGTCGACGAACGTCGATGCTCCACCCGCCGAGGAGATCGAGATGGCGAGGTTGAGTTGCACCCCGGCCGGCTGCTCGCGATACGGGAGGTCGGTGTGCATGCGGAGCATGTGCATGCTCTCAACCTCGCTCACCGGGTCGACGGATGCCTCAAATGACCAGGTCGGTCCGTAGTTGGTCATTTGGATCTGTCCGATGAGTCCAGCCGTGTCGCGTAGGCCGCTCTCGGAGGGTTCGACGCCGGTAACCACGACCGCCCCGTCGGCGATGAAGCGATCCAGCATCTCGAGCACCGCCACGTCATCGCGGAGATCCGACCGTGCGAAGGTCGCGAAGGACCCGATCGGCCAGCGGGTCCGACCGCCCATCGGCCCGTCGGACTCGGGGTCGATCTGCACGGCGACATCCCCGACTCCCGAGATCCACTGGTGGCCG
>JAYQAE010000316.1:0-1509 GCA_038136655.1 Ilumatobacteraceae bacterium | reverse complement strand
CATCAGCCGGTCGTCGAGGGAATGTGGGGGATCAGCTTCGACAAGCCAGTGCGACACATGAGCGACTACCTGTCGATCCTGATGCCACTGCTGCGCGATCGTCAGGTGTCCTTCGCCGGCGAATCGCTGACCGGTCGCGGTCAGATCACTCCGCCACCCGCTGAGGCGCCGCCGGTGCTCGTCGCCGCACTTGGACCGCAGATGCTCCGACTCACGGGGCGCATGGCCGACGGGACCATCACCTGGATGACCGGACCGGAAACGATCCGGACCCTCACCTCGCCGACGATCCGCGAGGCCGCGGCCGAGGCCGGGCGCCCCGAGCCCCGCGTCGTGGTTGGACTGCCGGTGTGCGTCACTGACGACATCGATGCCGCGCGCGCCCGCGCCGACAGCGACTACGCGATCTACGGTCAGCTTCCCTCGTATCGAGCCATGCTCGACCGCGAGGGAGCCGCCACCCCGGCTGACGTCGCGATTATCGGCACGGCCGCTGAGGTCCAGGATCGGATCCGGGCGCTCGAGGCGTGCGGCACGACGACCTTCGCCGCGTCGGCGTTCGGCTCACGCGACGAGTTGGCCGCCACCCGAGAGGCGCTCGTCGGTCTGCTCGCTTAAGGGGCCGGCGCGAGCCGAGTCAGTCGGCTTGATCGAGCGCCTGAATCAGCGTGTTCCACGACAGGGTGGCGCACTTGATGCGCACCGGGAACTTCACGACGCCCTGCAGCGCTTCGAGGTCGCCGAGGGAGATCTCGGCATCGCTCGGCTCGGCCCCCTCCTCGGTGATGTCCATCATCGACTTGAACCGGCGGATGACGGCGCGAACCTCGTCGACCGGACGGCCAATGACCGCCTGGGTCATCATCGAGGCTGAACTCTGGGAGATCGAGCACCCCTGGCCCGACACCTTCACGTCCCGGATGACATCGTCGGCCACGTCGAGATAGAGGGTGATCTCATCCCCACAGAGCGGGTTGTGTCCCTCGACGCTGATGGCTGGCTCGGGTAACTCGCCGCGATTGCGCGGGTTCTTGTAGTGGTCGAGGATGATCTCTCGGTAGAGGTCTTCGAGTCCGGGCATCGCAGTTACCTCACGTCAGGTCAGAGGCCGAAGATATCCGAGGCGCCGTCGAGGCCCTCGACGAGGGCATCGACATCGCTTCGGTCGTTGTAGACGTACAGGCTGGCGCGCACGGTCGCGTTGGCCCCAAGGAGCCGCATGAGTGGCTTCGCGCAGTGATGCCCAGCGCGGACACACACGTTGCTCTCATCGAGCACCTGCGACAGGTCGTGGGGATGGATGTCGCGGAAGGCGATGGAGAGCACCCCGCCGCGTTGCTCGACGTTGTCGGTTCCGTGAATGACGACGTCGTCGCCATACCGGCTCCGCAGGCTGTCGATCGCGTAGCGCGTGAGCGACATCTCGTGCTGACGGACATTCGCCATGCCGATCGACTCGAGGTAGTCGACCGCCGCGCCGAGACCGACCGCCTCGACGATGGCGGGGGT
>JAYQAE010000315.1:0-1515 GCA_038136655.1 Ilumatobacteraceae bacterium | reverse complement strand
GCCGCGGTGGTCAAGGCGATCATCCAGATCGCGATGGCCAGCGATCGGGTCATCGAGACACTCTTATGCCAGAGCAGTCGGCGATCAAGGTTCGCTCGGCGAGGCGGGACCCTCCCAGCCGTTGTTGGAGCGCGTTCACCGTGGTGGTGGGTGTGGTGCGCGGTTAGGCCGCTTTATCTTGAATGTTCTTTCATTTGAGGAGCGAAGTGTGCGATGTTGGTGGTGATGAGAAGGGGTGTCGGATGAGTGGTTGGTGTGGTCGGTTCGCGTTGGTGGCGGTGTTGGTGTCAGCGGGTTGCGGTGGTTCGGGGGAGGCAACCGCGGAAGGCCTTGCGGTGACCGCGCGAGAGGTTGCTGAGGTCGCGTTCCGTGATCCGGAGCGGATGTATGACTTGTTGAGCGCGGAGTGCCAGTCATCGATCCCGGCCGAGGAGTGGGCGGCGCAGGCTGATGCAACGAAGTCGATGATGGACGCGATGTTCGGTGGCGCTGAGGTCACCGTCACTGAGGTGAGGACACGTGCTGTCACGGCGACGTCTGGTGAGGCTGCGGCGACAATCTCTGTCGGTGGTCAGGACATGGGGGGTGGCGACGAGTTCCAGAGTTACGTGTTCGAGGACGGGGCGTGGAAGTTGGCGTCGTGCGACTCGATGCTCGGTGGTGAGACCACAACGGTGGGTGTCGAGGTTGAGGCGGAGGCGAGCGTCCAGCTTGAAGTTGGCACCGACTCATCTGACGCAACGACAACGACGGCTGCTGAACCGGTTGATACCGAGGTAGCTGTTCTTCTCGGGGTCTACGTCTGGGACGAGACGTCGGAAGCGGTCCGAGATCTCCAGGTGTTGATCGGCGCGACTCCTGATGGGAACTATGGCCCGAAGACCCGTGAAGCACACCTCGCCGAACTCAACGCTCGCGGTCTCGCTACCGACAACGTGCCCACAGCACCCCAAACGAGTTCGCCGGAGCCTGAGCCAGAGACCCCTGTCAATCCGGAACCGGAAAGTTCCCCTTCGCCATCAACGACGGCTGCCCCAACAGCGGTGAGCGGTACGTACGTCCCGTCCTGCCATATCGAGTTCGATACGGCCTCGACATGGGAGGCATCTCAGATCAATTTTCTTGTGAGGCTCACACCGGACAGCGCGGGCAATCCTCCCGAGCCCGGTGTCGAATACACGCTCAACTACTACATGGATCGCGGTCAAGGTATGACGCTCATCACTGCTGGGCAGACGAAGACGATCTGGGACAGGTTCTCGCAGTGGCACATTGACGCCGAAGGCAACTTCACTCAGACGAGGTACAGCTCGGGAGATGTGGTCGAGAAGACCATGAACGTGAAGGTCGTCGGTGCTCCAGACGACCGGTGGACCTGCAGCGCTACGGGGTCACTCACCGCCCCCTGATCGCTCGATCGCATTTGGAGGTCGCCTGAGCAGCACCTGAACCCGCCGTCGCCGGCCAGATAGCCTCCGGAACACGCACGACGACGCGTCAGACGGCCATTTCGCG
>JAYQAE010000314.1:0-1523 GCA_038136655.1 Ilumatobacteraceae bacterium | reverse complement strand
TGGCGTAGCGCACCCCGAGATCTTGGAGGTGGTCGACAGCCACGGGTCCGTTGTTGTCGACGTAGCGAAGTTCGCGAACCGGGTTGGAGGACTGTTTCGAGATCGCCGCGGTGGCGAGGAAGGAATACGGGGTGGTACCGGAGGCTTCGAAGTACACGGCCTCCATCGAGCCGATGCAGCCGTCGGTCCAGAACGGGAGAAGCATGAGCGCCATCGTCGTGCCGTACTGGCCGTTGTCGGGGCTGTTCTCCCAGAGCGCGCGGCCACACCCCCGCTGCGCCCCGAGGTCGTCCATGGTGGTGACGATCGAGTGGTACTCGGCGTAGGCAGCGCCACGTCCCTCGTAGCCGGTGAAGTTGTAACTCGCCCAGCCGTCCCCCGAGGCGCGCACGTTCGCCTGGGTGCCCTTGAACGGCCCCCACCCGTACACGGTGACCCCGTTGTGGCTGGTGAGCCCGCCACCGGGGAGCACCTGATACATGAAGCCGACGACGATGAGCACGCCGAGAGCCCCGATGAGACCGCTCGCCGTGGCCCCCCGCGCGCCGAGCTGGGTGGCTGCCCGCCGGTCGACCACCGTGTTCCAACCCACTCGGAGAACGGCGGCCAGGCCGACCATCATCAGGAGGTAGCGCACCAGGTAGACGAAGGGCAGGAGCCGGGGGTTCCAGAGCAGGCCGATGACCGGCAGCGAGTCGCGGGCCAGGTACACCCCGGCGCAGAGCACGAGTCCGAGGGCGGCGAGCGCGACGCCGTCGAGATGTCGGCGCAACAGGCTCCAGGCGACACCGATCACCGCGAGCCCGGTGATGATGAAGTCGAGGGCGGTGGTGAGCGGGAAGAACATGTCCCAGAACGAGTCCTCGAGCCCCTCCGGACGCGGGCCGTACTTCATGTCGGTCATGTACTCGTGGTTGAGCACGAACGGACCCGCCCACCAGAGCAGCAGGAGCACCGAGGTGAGACCGACAGTGACCGCCCACACGAGCCGTCGTCGATCGAGCCACACGATCGTCCACACCAGCGCTCCCGCGACCACGAACAGCAGGACGATGCCGTGCGAGACGCAGGCGGCGGCGATGAGGATCGAGGCCCGGACCCGGTAGCGGCCGGTGCGCAGCCCTGCGGCGACATAGCCGAGGCCGAACATGGCGAGGGACAGCGCGATCGAGAAGGAGAACTCGCCGGCCATGGTCGATTTGAGGTTGCCGCCGTAGATCGTGAAGCTCTCGTCGAGGACGAAGGCGAGACCGGCGAAGGCGAACATCTCGGGGATCGGATAGGCGAACCGGGCCAGACGGCCGAAGGCCCAGCAGGCGATCGGGAAGGTGATCAATCCGGCGACACCGACCAACTTCATGGCAACGCCATAGGGCAGCACCGTGTCGACCAGGACGATCGCGAGCGCGGGCAGCACCATGTAGAAGCGGTAGACCGGCATGCCCGCGTACCAATCCATGCTCCAGCCGTTCAGCCGCCAGGAGGGCAGCAGGTGATCGCGAAGGAACGCGGGACCCCAGACG
>JAYQAE010000313.1:978-1523 GCA_038136655.1 Ilumatobacteraceae bacterium | reverse complement strand
CGAGTTCGGCGTTCTCGGCCCAGGTAGCCGACCCCGTCATCAGGTCGAAATCCATTTCAGGACACTAGAGCGCGCAGCAGGACCGACCAATCGGCATGAGCCTTCCGCTCTACACTCAGGGGCGATGTCAGGGCGCCGACCTCGTTCGCCCGGCCTGCTCGTCCTTGGGTTCGTCGTCGTGGCGGCACCTCTTCTGCTTTGGCCCGGCCAGATGTACGACGGTGGCAGGATGTCGCTCGCCGCCCATGAGAATGATCTGTCGGGCTTCTGGCTGTTCGCCGGACGCGCGGGCTGGGAGGCGCAGTACGGCCTCCTCTGGGTAGAGAACTTGATCTCCGATCTGATCGGTGTTGGATTTCGCTCCGTTGACCTCGTCTTCGCGCTTCTCTCAGTCGTTCTTGTCACGCGAGAAACCATGCGCCTAGCTGAGAATGGACTCGGGTTCACCCAGAATCAGTCAACGGCTGTCGGTCTGCTCGTGCTCTCGTTCCCGGGCTGGCAGGTGCTGGCGAGCTCGATCCATACCTTTCATGCTCTCGCCACCG
>JAYQAE010000313.1:0-968 GCA_038136655.1 Ilumatobacteraceae bacterium | reverse complement strand
GCTTCATGGAGGGAGGGTCGACCCTGCGAATTCTCAGTGGGATGGTTCTTTGGATCAGTGGACTGCAGCTTTCGTCCAATCTTGTGCTCCTACCCGTCGTCGCGCTTGTCTGGCACAATCCGGAGTTGCGACCATCCGCTCGATTGGGAAGAAGCTTCTGGGTCCTGCTTGGTGCAGTACTGCTGTTTATCGGTCGGCGGGGGTTTTTTCCGAACGAGCCTCCTTACGACGAGTACAACGTCTTCATCAATCCGTTCACCTCGTTCGGAGTTCGGGATTATCCCGAGAACATCGCAGGCTTCCTGTCGATCATCCTCGCACCGCTGTTGCTGGTGGTTCTGCTCGCAGTGGTGACTCGGACCCCAGTCAAATTCGGGCCGATCAGACCCGCCGCTCCGGCCGTCATCACGGGAGCGAGCGTGCTTCCGTACATCCTCGTTGGGAAGAGCGCCAACCTTCGAGGTACCGGCGAGGTGGTCGACTGGCTGTTTCGACACGCCATCACCCTGGCTCCCGGACTCGCTCTTTTGACTGTCGCAGCAATCACTCAGATTGCGCAGGGAGCCGGGAGTCCTCGACGCTTCGCCCGCCAAGCCGTGGGGCTCGGATTTGCCCTCCTCGGGTCGCTGTCCTTATTCGGCGGGTTGTCGAAGGCAGGTCGCCGGGCGTTCGAGCGCGACTTGGCTGATGCGGTGACGCCGATTGTCGACGACATCCCGTCGGGCCGTCTGGTGGTTCAGGGGCCGGGCATCCCTCAGCCGGGTTTCAGGCCTGATGAGGCGAACTACTGGTCGTGGAGTCAACTAGATCGCCGTGACCTCTGGGTTGAAGTCGGGCCGGTAGTTGGAGCCGGCGGAGTCATTCCGACACCGTCGAATCGGGCAGAGGAGCTAGATCTCGCGTTCGAAGGTGTGGGCGAGGAGGCCTGCGAGACCACCCTCTTCATTGAGTCCAATGGGTACGGACCG
>JAYQAE010000312.1:0-1539 GCA_038136655.1 Ilumatobacteraceae bacterium | reverse complement strand
AGAACGCCGACCTCCAGAGGGCCCTCGTCGCCGCCTCGACCGATGACGGACTCACCGACCTGATCGAGACCCTCACCGACCTCGACGAGGGTCTCCAAGAGTGGCGCTACCGACACGTGATGATGGTCCGGCGAACCATCGGCACCAAGCCGGGGACCGGTGGCTCCGACGGCGCCGGCTACCTGGCCTCCACCCTGTTCCGCCCGGCCTTCCCTGACCTGTGGGCGATCCGCACCCAATTCTGAACCAGGAGAGCGACGACGATGACGACCTATCCCGAACCGCGGCTCTACATCAACGGCGAGTGGCGCGAGACCGCCGACACCGCGCCGGTGACCAACCCGGCGAACGACGCTGAGATCGGCCGGCTCCCGATCGCCGGCCCGGCCGAACTCGACGAGGCGCTCGCCGCCGCCGCCGCCGGTTTCGCCATCTGGCGCGAGACCGCTCCACGAGACCGAGCGGACCTCATCAGGGCCGCAGCGCGACTCATGCGCGAGCGTCAGGAGGAGATCGCGACCTCGATCACCCTCGAGAACGGCAAGCCGCTCGCCCAGGCCCGCCTCGAGGTGATCCGCGGGGCGGAGTTCTTCGAGTGGGACGCTGGCGAGGCGGTGCGCACCTACGGCCGCGTCATCCCGAGCGCCCCCGGCATCCGCCACATCGTGCACCACCAACCGATCGGACCGGTGGCCGCCTTCTCGCCGTGGAACTTCCCGATGAGCCAGCCGGCGCGCAAAATCGCAGGGGCACTCGCCTCCGGCTGCTCGATCATCCTGAAGGCCGCCGAGGAGACACCAGTCGGCGCCATGCACATCGCTCAGGCATTCGCCGACGTCGGCCTACCTCCCGGGGTGCTCAATCTCGTCTTCGGGGTGCCCGACGACATCTCCCGACACCTCATCCCGAGTGAAATCACCCGACTCGTCGCCTTCACCGGCTCCACCGCCGTCGGTCGCCATCTCACCGGTATCGCCTCAGACCACATGACCCCGGTCCTCATGGAGCTCGGTGGGCACGCCCCCGTCGTCGTGTGCGAGGACACCGACGTCGACGCCGCGGCGGTGTCGTCAGCGGTGCGCAAGTACCGCAACGCCGGTCAGGTGTGCACCTCCCCGACCCGCTTCTTCGTGCACCGCAGCATCTTCGACCGCTTCCTCGAGGGGTTCGCCCGCCGCGCCGAATCCGTGGTGGTTGGCGACGGTATGCAACCCGGGGTCGAGATGGGTCCGCTCGCTAACCCGCGGCGCATCGCCGCGCTCGAGGGGTTCGTCGATGACGCGCGAGCGGCCGGCGCCGATGTCGTCACCGGAGGTTCGCGCATCGGGACCACCGGATGCTTCTTCCAGCCGACGGTGCTCGCCAACGTGCCCGACTCAGCCCGCGTCATGCACGAGGAGCCGTTCGGTCCACTCGCGATCATCAACCCGGTCGACGGTCTCGACGAGGCGATCGACGCCGCCAACTCGGTGCCCTACGGCCTCGCGTCCTACGCCTTCACCAACCGCGCCGACTACGCCGACCGTCTCCTCGAGCGCA
>JAYQAE010000311.1:0-1561 GCA_038136655.1 Ilumatobacteraceae bacterium | reverse complement strand
CCGACCTGGGCTCTGATCGACTCGATCTGCTCAACGATCACGGACGACATCGCCCAGGACGGCTCGCAGCCGGCGAGATCGTGCAGGAATCGCCGCAACACCGCCGACCCGTGGGGAGAGTGCACCACCTCCGGATGGAACTGGACCCCCCAGATCCGTCGCTCGTCGTTCTCGAGCACGGCGACCGGAGCATCCGGGGTCGCGGCGACACCACGGAAGCCACCGGGCACCTCGGTGATCGCGTCGAAGTGGCTCATCCAGACATCGTGAGTTTCGGGAAGACCGTCGAGGAGCGAGGAGGTCGAGTCGATGGTCATGACGGCGCGGCCGTACTCCCCTCGCTCGCGGCGGCCGACCGTGCCGCCCAATTGCGAGGCGATCAGCTGCGCCCCGTAGCAGATGCCGAGGATCGGCACACCGAGGTCATAGACCTCCGGGTCGAGCAGCGGGGCACCATCGACGTGGACGCTCTTCGGACCACCCGACAGGATGATCGCTGCGGGTTCCCGCTCGGCGAACTCCGCCGCTGTCAGCCGATGCGGCACGATCTCGGAGTAGACCGACTGCTCACGGACTCGGCGGGCGATCAACTGGGCGTATTGAGCACCGAAGTCGACGACCAGCACCTTCTGACGAGCCTCCGTTGAGGTGGGTGCTGCGCTGTCTCCGGTCAAGCACCCGATGGTAGACACAGGACGTGACTCGGCCCCACCTCTCCGCCCCGCCCTATCGGCTCGGCGCATTGCTCCTCGCCCCCATCATGGGGCTCCTCACCTTGAACGCACCCGCGGCCGCCGGCGCGCCCGCCTCTGCTGCGACGGTGGTCCTACCGAGTCAAAGCGACAGCGGCGAGAACGACTTCTTGCCTCCAGATCGGGATCTCACCGAGTGCGTGAGCGCGCTCCCCAAACCCGGATGCGGGAGCGAAGCTCGCGGCGGCTGGCGTCAGACGGCGGTCTTCTTGGCGGTGCTCGGAGGTCTCGCCTTCATCGCCTGGCGGGTCATCGCGGGTGCCCGTGCAGCCGGTCGAGCAGATCGACCAGCACGTGCGCCGTCGCCCCCCACACCGTCTCATCAGCCAGCTCGAAGAAGTGGAGCAGACGATCCGTCGGAGGACGCCCCCAGACCTCCGAATGGTGGGTGAGCGGCGACACCAACTCGTGGAGTCCGACCCACATCACCCGCTCCACCTCATCGCTGGTCGGTCGCAAATCCGGTCGACCCTCGACCACCGCGACCTTCGGCACGATGTAACTCCGACTCACCACGGTGTTGAGATGATCGAGTTCGCCGACGATCCGCACTGAGCGGGGGTCGAGTCCGACCTCCTCCTCGGCCTCTCGGAGCGCCGTCTCGGCGGGCGACTCACCGGGATCCATCCGACCACCGGGGAAGCTCATCTCCCCCCGGTGGTTGCGCAGATGCATCGACCGTCGCGTCAGTAACACTTCAGGCCCACGCTCGAACGAGAGCGTCACGAGCACCGCCGAGTGGCGAGCTCCGGTGAAGGCGGGTTGTAGAGGTCCGTCCTCGGCAGGCACGACCGATCGAAGGCGGTCGA
>JAYQAE010000310.1:0-1564 GCA_038136655.1 Ilumatobacteraceae bacterium | reverse complement strand
CCCTCTATGTCGGTGCCAACATCGAGAACGCCGCGTATCCGCAGGGGTGGTGCGCCGAGGCGAGCGCGATCGCGGCGATGGCCTCGGCGGGGGAGCGGGAGATCGCGGTGCTCCTGACGATCTGCGACTCGGAGTCGCTCGCCACCTGCTGCGGCGGCTGCCGGCAGAAGATCCGCGAGTTCGCGACCGCGGCGACCCGGGTGCTCGCCTGCGGCCCCGACGGCCTTCGCAGGACCTACACGATGGAGGATCTCCTCCCGGACTCGTTTGGTCCGGAACACCTGACCTAGCGGGCCTTGTGATACAAACCTGAGTCAAAGCGACTCAGGTTTTCTCATCTTCGCGTTGCCATCCTGCCGGTGACTCCCTAGCCTGAGGGCACTCAACCCCCCAGATTCAAGGAGTCACTGACATGGCAAAGGCCGTCGGAATCGACCTCGGAACCACCAACTCCGTCGTCGCCGTGCTCGAGGCAGGCGAACCCACCGTCATCCCCAACGCCGAAGGCGCTCGCACCACCCCATCGGTGGTGGCCTTCTCCAAGGCGGGCGAGGTGCTCGGTGGCGAGGTTGCCAAGCGCCAAGCCATTACCAACCCCGACCGCACCTTCCGTTCCATCAAGCGCCATATGGGTGAGGACTGGAAGAGCGAGGACATCGACGGCAAGCAGTACACCCCGCAGGAGATCTCCGCGCGCACGCTCATGAAGCTGAAGCGCGACGCCGAGGCCTACCTCGGTGACACCGTCACCCAGGCGGTCATCACTGTCCCCGCCTACTTCGATGACGCCCAGCGCACCGCCACCAAGGAGGCCGGAACCATCGCCGGCCTCGAGGTGCTCCGCATCATCAACGAGCCGACCGCGGCGGCGCTCGCCTACGGCCTCGACAAGGGCGCCGAGGACGAGACCGTGCTGGTGTTCGACCTCGGTGGCGGCACCTTCGACGTGTCGGTTCTCGAGATCGGCGACGGCGTGTTCGAGGTCAAATCGACCCACGGCGACACCAACCTCGGTGGTGACGACTGGGACCAGCGGGTCATCGACTGGCTCGTCCAGCAGTTCAAGAACGCCCAGGGTGTCGATCTGTCCTCCGATCGCATGGCGATGCAGCGCCTCAAGGAGGCCGCCGAGAAGGCCAAGATCGAACTCAGCCAGGTGCAGTCCACCCAGATCAACCTGCCGTTCATCACCGCCACCGCCGATGGCCCCCTGCACCTCGACGAGTCACTCAGCCGCTCCAAATTCCAGGAGATGACGGCCGACCTCATCGAGCGCTGCCGGATCCCCTTCGAGCAGGCCCTCAAGGACGCCGGTCTCTCCAAGGGTGACCTGCACCATGTGATCCTCGTGGGCGGTTCCACCCGTATGCCCGCGGTCACCGAGCTCGTTCAGAGCCTCACCGGCAAGGAGCCGAACAAGACGGTCAACCCTGACGAGGTCGTCGCCATGGGCGCCGCCGTCCAAGCCGGCGTGCTTCGCGGCGACGTCAAGGATGTCCTGCTCCTCGATGTCACCCCCCTCAGCCTCGGCATCGAGACCAAGGGCGGCGTGATGACCAAGCTC
>JAYQAE010000309.1:0-1567 GCA_038136655.1 Ilumatobacteraceae bacterium | reverse complement strand
CGACGCTCTGGGACGTCGACTTCCAAACCGCGGTCGCCCAGGCCGAGATGGAGGATCGCGACCGACCGGGCGCCTACCACCGTCTCGCCTTCCACCGCAGCGACGGATCAGGTGATGTGGAGATCGCCACCCCCCGGCCCGAGCTGCTCGCCGCCTGCGTCGCACTCGTCGCCCACCCCGATGATGAGCGATTCGCCACGCTGTTCGGCACCACGGTCACCACACCGCTCTACGGCGTCGAGGTGCCGATCGTCGCCCACCCGCTCGCTCAGCCCGATAAGGGCACCGGCATCGCCATGATCTGCACCTTCGGCGACGTCACCGACGTCATCTGGTGGCGCGAACTGCAGTTGCCGATGCGAGCCATCATCTCGCGCGGTGGACGCATCGTGAGCGAGCCTCCGACCGATGTCGACCCGGAGGCCTTCTCGACGATCGCGGGACTCACCGTCAAGCAGGCGCAGCGCGCGGTGGTCGAGCAACTGGCCGCCTCGGGTGAACTGCTCGGCGAACCCGAGCCGATCCAACACCCGGTGAAGTTCTACGAGCGAGGCGAGCGTCCCCTCGAGATCGTCACCAGCCGCCAGTGGTACATCCGCAACGGTGGACGCGACGGCGACCTCCGCGCAGCCCTCGTCGCCCGAGGCGAGGAAGTGACATGGCACCCGACCCACATGCGACACCGCTACGAGAACTGGGTCGAGGGGCTGAACGGTGACTGGCTGATCAGCCGGCAGAGATTCTTCGGCGTGCCCTTCCCCGTCTGGTACCCGGTCGACGCTGACGGCGAACCCGACCACGACCATCCGATCATCCCCGACGAGGTCGACCTGCCGATCGACCCGTCCACCGACGTTCCGACCGGCTACACCGCCGAGCAGCGCGACACGCCAGGTGGGTTCACCGGCGACCCGGACGTGCTCGACACCTGGGCCACCAGTTCGCTCAGCCCGCACATCGCCGGATGTTGGGAGGATGACCCCGACCTGTTCTCCCGTGTCTTCCCCATGGATATGCGGCCCCAGGGCCACGACATCATCCGGACCTGGTTGTTCTCGTCGATGGTGAGGTCGCACCACGAGCACGGATCGGTCCCGTGGACTAACGCGGCGCTCTCCGGCTGGATCCTCGACCCCGACAGGAAGAAGATGTCGAAGTCGAAGGGCAACGTCGTCACCCCGATGGGTCTCTTCGAGCAGTACGGCACTGACGCCGTCCGCTACTGGGCGGCCTCGGCTCGACCCGGTGTCGACACCGCCTTCAGCGAGGAGCAGATGAAGGTCGGGCGCAAGCTCGCCACGAAACTCCTCAACGTGTCGAAGTTCGTCCTTGGCATCTCCTCGGGTGAGGGTGCCGCCGCAGAGATCACCGATGCGGTGGATCTCGCGATGATCGCTCGACTCGACGCGGTCGTCGCCGAGGCAACGTCAGCCTTCGCCTCCTTCGACTACGCGCGGGCTCTCGAGCGCACCGAATCGTTCTTCTGGTGGTTCACCGACGACTACGTCGAGCTGGTGAAGGGACGCGCCTACGGCAGCCGCGGTGAGGCGCCCGCCGCATCGGCGAA
>JAYQAE010000308.1:0-1574 GCA_038136655.1 Ilumatobacteraceae bacterium | reverse complement strand
CGCGCGAGGTTCCTCAACGGCGAGACCGGTGAGATCAAGGAGCAGACCGTCTTCATGGGCGACTTCCCCGTGATGACCGAGAAGGGCACCTTCATCGTGAACGGCACCGAGCGCGTCGTCGTGTCGCAGCTCGTTCGTTCCCCCGGTGTCATCTTCGAGCCCGGCGAGCGCTACCGCCTCCGCAACCTCACGAAGCACCAGCTCGTCAAGGGAACGATCCACCCCTACCGCGGAGAGTGGATGGAGTTCGATGTCGAGCAGCGCCCCGGCAAGGACGTCACCTGCGGCACCCGCGTCGCCCGCAAGCGTCGCCTCGGCATCTTCACCCTGCTGCGCGCCCTCGGCTACGACGAGGAGAACGCCCCCGGCTTCCTCGACCAGTTCGTCCGCGAGTTCGACTTCCTCGAGGGCCAGTGGGACCGCGAGCGCGAGGTCGCTCCCACCCAGGACGAAGCCCTCATCGAGATCTACAAGCGCGCCCGCCCCGGCGAGCCGCCGACCGTCGAGTCGGCCCGCGCCTACTTCCGCAACGCCTTCTTCGAGAGCCGTCGCTACGACCTCAGTCGGGTGGGCCGCTACAAGCTGAACCGCAAGCTCGGAGCCGAGGTCGAGCGCATCGCCGAGCAGTTCTCCCTCGCCGGGCGCACCAACCTCGAGGGCGAGCCGTTGCTCGACCTGCCCGAAGAGGGTCAGCACGTCCTCAGCCGCTGCGAGGTCCTCGCCTCGATCACCTACATGCTCAACCTCGTCAAGCAGGAGCCCGGCTACCGCCTCGACGACCAGGATCACTTCGCGAACCGTCGCATCCGCTCGGTCGGCGAGCTCATCCAGAACCAGGTGCGCATCGGCCTCAGCCGCATGGAGCGCGTCGTCCGGGAGCGCATGACCACTCAGGACGTCGAGGCGATCACCCCGCAGACCCTGATCAACATCCGTCCGGTCGTGGCCGCGATCAAGGAGTTCTTCGGCACCTCCCAGCTCTCGCAGTTCATGGACCAGGTGAACCCGCTGTCCGGCCTCACCCATCGTCGACGCCTCTCGGCCCTCGGCCCGGGTGGTCTCAGCCGCGAGCGCGCGGGCTTCGAGGTCCGCGACGTCCACTTCTCGCACTACGGGCGCATGTGCCCGATCGAGACCCCTGAGGGTCCGAACATCGGTCTCATCGGCGGCCTCTCCACCTACGCCCGGGTCAACGAGTTCGGCTTCATCGAGACCCCCTACCGTCGCGTCGAGAAGGGCCGCGTCACCGGCGAGATCGTCTACATGGCGGCCGACGAGGAGGAGAACTACGTCGTCGCTCAGGCCAACACCCCGCTGAACGCCGACGGATCCTTCCGCGACGACCGCGTGCTCGTGCGTCGCTCGCCGCAGGCGGCCAGCCTCGACGACCTTCGCAAGATGCTCGAGCAGGAGAGCTTCTTCGGAGCGACGACCGACATTGCCTACGTGCCGCCGTCCGAGGTCGACTACATGGACGTCTCGCCGAAGCAGATCGTCTCGGTGGCGACGGCCCTCATCCCGTTCCTCGAGCACGACGACGCCAACCGCGCGCTCATGGGCGCCAACATGCAGCG
>JAYQAE010000307.1:0-1587 GCA_038136655.1 Ilumatobacteraceae bacterium | reverse complement strand
GGGACCGATTCTCTCGAGATGGGCGGCCTGGAAGCCGATGTAGGCGTCGGATCCGACCTCGGCGAAGAGCGGGTAGTGCACGGTGTGGATCGTCCAGATCAACCCCACCATGAACCAGGTGGCGGCGAGATGCACGATGGCCACCGTCGACAGGCTGAATCGGCCGAGGCCGAGCGCGCCCGCTGCCCGGAACGGGCCGGTCGTGATCCACGGCGAAGGCGGCGTCGGTGTGCTCATCGGCCGTGACGCTAGCCACCGGTATAGGTTCGCCACGTGAGCGAATCGGTCTCCCTCCACGTGGCCTCCGGCCGGTTCTCCGTGTGCCGCCTGGCGTCGGACGCCGTTGTCGCTGAGGGTGATGGGGCGTTCTGGTCGGTTACCAGAACCGCTGATGAGGTGTCGGTGGTGTGCGAGGTCGGGCGCGAGCCACCTGAGGCCACCGTGGTTGGTCCATGGGCGCTGATCTCGGTCGCCGGTCCGCTCGAGTTCTCACTCGTCGGCATCCTCGAGTCGCTTCTCGCCCCGCTCGCTAGTGCGGGCGTGTCGGTATTCACGGTGTCCACGTTCAACACCGACCACGTGCTGGTGCGCGACGGCGACCTCGAGCGGGCGCTGTCAGCGCTGCGAGCGGCGGGTCACTCGGTCGGCTGAACGCGCTCGCGCGCCCGAGCCGCCGCCTCGACGTGCGCGATGGTGAGGCCACAACACCCACCGAGCGCCGTCGCGCCGCGGCCGATCCAGTCGACGAAGTACTCCTCGAGGTCAGCAGGTGAGATCACCTCGTGGAACTGCCAACTCGGCATCTTGAAGAAGCCGCTGTCGGGGTAGGCGGCGATCGGAAGGTCGGTCACGGCGCGGATCTCGTCGATGGCGTTGCCGATCACCTGTGACTGGGTGTGCATCACGCCGACGGCGTCCACACCTGAGTCGGGGATCATGCTCAGCAGATCGCTGAGCGCCACATCCTCGAAGGGATGGAAGGCCACGACGCGGCCATCGTCAGAGCGCCGGGCGCTCATGTCGAACCAGACCGGGAGTCCGGTGTCGAGTGCTGCCCGCAGGGCGATGGCCGCTCGGGTTGGCTCGTACATCATCTCGAGGAGGATCAGCTCGGCACCGGCGTCAGTCAGCACCCCGGCGAGCTCGCCGAAGGCATCGGCTAACTCCTCCTCGCCTGGAACCGCGTCTGGGTCGAAACGGTCAGTTCCTTCTGAGACGGGCACCATGTGCGAGAGCGAACCCGCGACCACCACCTCAGATGCCATCGCGTGACCGTCACGGGCCGCGAGCGCGGCGTCGACCGCGATGGTGTTGATCTCAGCGACCCGATCGCCGAGGCCCGCGCCCGAGAGCATGAGGCGCGAGGAGGCGAAGGTGTTCGCCGTGATGATCCGGGCGCCAGCGTCGATGTAGTCGCGGTGGATCTCGGTGAGCAGCGCCGCGTTGTCCTTTGACGCCGCCCCGCACCACGAATGCGGATCCATCTCGGCGCCACGACGCTCGAGCTCGGTACCGGTCGCGCCATCGAGTAGCGCGACACGGCCCGCCCGCATCCCATTGATGATCGACTCGTAGGCGCTGCTCGAT
>JAYQAE010000306.1:0-1591 GCA_038136655.1 Ilumatobacteraceae bacterium | reverse complement strand
CTCCTCCTGCAGGTAGTCAAGTTGGGCCTTGGAGATTGTCGCCCCCTCAACGAGCCAATCGGGCAGAGGGCGTCCCACGTAGTAGGTGCCGTGCTCCGCGGTGACCTGATCTTTCGGCCGGGTCGCACTATAGAAGTAGAGAGCGATGGACCTTCTTGAGAGGCGGCCTCCATCGGGAGCTGCGGTGATCTGCTCGAATCCGTGCCAGGAGCGCTCGCTCGTCTCGAAAATGATTGCTCGGCAGTATTCGGGGAGCACCTCGACATCAGCATCGCCCTCGTCAAGCCAGGCATCTCGATGGAGTTGGAGATTCCCGCCCCACTCGCGTCGCCATTCGTGGTTGAGGAAAATGATCAGGTTGAGACGTCGGTGCCACTTGCGAATCGGGTGGTAGTTGACGTCGACGTGGTAGTGGAGTTCTTGACCTGTGAGGTTTTCATGGGTCCCGCCGCCGAAATACTCGGGGTCGAAGAGCAGGTCGGGGATCCCGGTGATGTTCGAGATCGTGTTGAGGAACTCAGTCGTCTGAATGATCTCGTGAAGCTCGCGATACGCGGGTGAGATGGTCGAGATCTGCTCGTGGACCGCCTTCCCGCGGATGTGCCCGAGTTCGTTCGCGGCGCGCTGCTCGTCGAAGTCGGGGAACTCATCGTGAAGACGCGCGAGCAGGCTGGGGTCGAGGAATTCCTCGAGAACGATGTGAGGAAACGGCTCAGCGGTCGAAAAACGATTCCGAAGTTCGCTGGGGTTCTCGGTAATGGATGGAACGATGGGAAGTGATGTGATCATGGGCGCTGGCCATTCTCTCGAATACCGAAGACGGTAGCGGGGGACAGGGCCGCACATGAGCGACACGACGTGAGGGTTGAGGTCGACGCATGGCCACCGATAGCGTCTGGCGACGTCCGGGGCTATAGCTCAGTCGGTTAGAGCGCATCCCTGATAAGGATGAGGTCACAAGTTCGATTCTTGTTAGCCCCACCACCCGGATCTGGTTGAAACCCTCCCGGTCCGATCAGGTGTGTTTGACCCGCATGGCCCTGAGCGCGGTGTCCGCGGCAGAGGTCGTGACTGTCGCGTGAATGGTGCTGCCGTCGATCGGCGCGACGCGCACTTTGAGCACGTTCGGCATCAGCACCATTGACGTGAACCGACACGACATCCCGGTCACCCGGCTCGGTTCGCCCTCAAGTAGGCGGTCGACGATGACGGTTAGTGCGCGCGCCGCCGTCGCCGTTCCATGGAGGATGATCCCCGGCAGACCATGCTCGGCGGCATGCGCCGAATCCGTGTGAATCGGGTTCCAGATGCGGGCGCACTCCGAATAGGTGTGCGCCGCGAACCGGTCCACCGCGATGTCGACCTCGTCCCACCCGCTCGGTTCGCTCTGAATCTCTCGGGGTTCGAGCAGCGTCTCGCCGATCGACGGGCCGCCGCCGTCGAGCCGCTCGCCCCTGAGCATCATCGACTCCTCCGTCGACACCACCGGCGCTCCGGATTCATCGATCGTCTCCAGGCCGAACACCACCAACACTCCGGCCCGGGTCTCGCGCACCGCTCGGATCGCACACGATGTCGTGAGGGACTCGGG
>JAYQAE010000305.1:0-1610 GCA_038136655.1 Ilumatobacteraceae bacterium | reverse complement strand
CTTGCGCGGGGCGTTGTCGGCGTCGGCACCCTGCTTGAAGGGGAAGCCGAAGGCGTCGAGGAGGGCCTTGCCCGCCTCGTCGGTGGTCGCTGTCGTCACGATGGTGATGTCCATGCCCCGGGGTTGCTCGACCTTGTCGATGTCGATCTCGGGGAACACCGTCTGGTCGTTGAGGCCGAAGGTGTAGTTGCCGCGTCCGTCCCAGGAGTGGGCGGGCAGGCCACGGAAGTCGCGGATACGGGGGATCGCGACGGCGATGAGCCGATCGAGGAACTCCCACATGCGGTCGCCGCGGAGGGTGACCTTGGTACCGATGGCCTGGCCCTCGCGGAGCTTGAAGCCGGCGATCGACTTGCCGGCCAGGGTCACGACGGGCTTCTGACCGGCGATCAGGGTGAGGTCGGCGACGGCGTGCTCGAGCAGCGAGGGCTGCTGGGCCGCGCGGCCGACTCCCATGTTGATCACGATCTTCTCGATCGATGGGATCTGCATGACGTTCTCGATCCCGAGCTGGGTCTGGAGCTGGCCGCGGATCTCCTCGCGGTAGCGGCTCTTCAGACGGGGCATGGTGGACGTGCTCACTTGATCACCTCTCCGGAGGGTCGGGCGATGCGGACCTTGGTGCCGTCGGCCTCAATGCGGTAACCGACGCGGACCGGCTTGCCCTTGTGGACCAGCATCACGTTCGAGACGTGGATCGGCATGTCCTTGTCGATGATGCCGGCCTGCTCATTGGCCTTGCGGGCCCGCTGGTGGCGCTTGGCGGTGTTGATGCCGGCGACAACCACCTTGTCTTGCTTGGGGAGCACGCGGTCGACGGTGCCCTCCTTGCCCTTGTCCTTGCCCGCGATGACGAGCACGGTGTCTCCCTTGCGGATCTTCATGTCAGATCACCTCCGGGGCGAGGGACACGATCCTCATGAACTTGCGGTCGCGCAACTCGCGGCCGACCGGTCCGAAGATTCGGGTTCCACGGGGGGTCAGGTCGTCCTTAATGATGACGGCGGCGTTCTCGTCGAAACGGATGTAGCTGCCGTCGGGACGACGCTTCTCCTTCTTCGTGCGCACGACGACGCACTTCACGACGTCGCCCTTCTTGACACCGGCACCGGGGATCGCGTCCTTGACCGTGGCGACAAAGATGTCGCCGATCGAGGCGTAACGACGACGGGTTCCGCCGAGCACCTTGATGCAGAGGACCTCCTTGGCGCCACTGTTGTCGGCGACGCGGAGCCTCGACTCCTGCTGGATCATCGGGCACGCTCCAGGATCTCGATGACGCGCCAGCGCTTGTTCTTCGACAGCGGTCGGGTCTCCATGACCCGGACGCGGTCGCCGACGTGGGCGTCGTTGGTCTCGTCGTGCGCGTGCAACTTCTTGGTGCGCATGACGAACTTGTTGTATCGGGCGTGACGAACGCGGTCGGTCACGGTGACCACGACGGTCTTGTCCATCGCGTCGGAGGTGACAACGCCGTCGCGGGTCTTGCGTGACGCCCGGGTGGTGGTCTCGGTCTCGCTCATGTGTTCAGCTCTCCGCCTCGGCCGCGGCGATTTCCCGCTCGCGGATCAGGGTGTTGATGCGCGCGATGCGTCGACGCGCCTGCTTGA
>JAYQAE010000304.1:961-1628 GCA_038136655.1 Ilumatobacteraceae bacterium | reverse complement strand
CACATCGACGGCACTCCCGTCGAACCGCCGCCCGTGCGCACGGAGCCGCGTCGTGACGCGAACGGCTCACCGGTCGTGCCAGTGAGCGATGCGAGTGAGCGGATCACCGACCGAGTGGCAGCCGTCACCGATGACCGCCCTACCGCGTCTCGGCCGAGCGTCGTCGGCCAGCCCACGATCGAGGCGGCGGACTCGGCACCGGCCGACACGGCGACCGGGGACCGCCGCGAAGAGCCAGCCGACGAGTCCTCGACGATCTTCGGCGTGCCGCTTCCGGCCAACTCGGGTCGCACCCTCGTCGTCGGGGGATTGATCCTCGCCGTCATCGCGACGCTCGCGGTGGTGCTTCTGCGGGAGCGGCCCCCGTCCGCTGACATCTCGCCACTTCCTGAGATCACCGCAGCACCGATCGAGGTCGATCCGGGTGAGCCAGTCGTCCTCGACTCGGCCGCTGAGCTCGACAACATCGACCGGCCGGTGTCGGAACTCGGCGTCCCAGGCATCCGGGCTTGGGACCCCTTCGGTGACAACAACTCGGAGAACGACGCGCAGGCACCGCTCGCCCTCGCCGATCAGAGTCGATCGACCGCTTGGGCGACGGAGTGCTACTCCGACCACTACATGGGGGCGAAGCACGGGGTTGGACTCATTAACACCCATCCAACCC
>JAYQAE010000304.1:0-916 GCA_038136655.1 Ilumatobacteraceae bacterium | reverse complement strand
AAGCGCCGACCGATATCGGCGCTTGGGCGATGGTGGGTGATACCTCCTACGACACCGAGCCCGGTCAACTCGTGGTCGACGTCACGGTGCCCGCGAGTCATCTCTTGATCTGGCTCCGAGAACTCGGCCCCGATGAGGCGTGCAGTCGGGTCAATCCGTTCCGCGGTCGGATCGGTGAGATCACATGGTCCGCCGCCGGCTGAGTGACGACCCCGAGGTCCTCCTTCATGCCGCTCGCCAGGGCGATCGCGCCGCTCTCGAAGCACTCCTTCGATCGGTGCACGATCGAATGGCAGCGGTCACACGACGCATGCTCCGAGACCCAGGCGATGCCGCCGACTGCACTCAGGAAGCGTTGATTCGTGTCGTTCGCGGGCTCGCCGGCTTCGACGGTCGATCCTCGTTTTCGACCTGGTGCCACCGGATAGCGGCCACCACTGCCCTCGATGAGCTTCGTCGTCGGGCACGACGGCCGCTCACCGTTCACGAATCCGATCGGGAGCCGATCTCCTCGGCGCCGAGTCCCGAGCAGGCGTCGCTCGATGCGCTCGCGCTCGCCGACATCGACACCGTGCTGGCACACCTACCGGAGGAGTTCCGTCAGGCCGTGGTGTTGAGCGATGTCGCCGACCTTGACTACCCGTCGATCGCCGAGATTCTCGACGTCCCGATCGGCACGGTGAAGTCCCGCGTCGCTCGCGGCCGCGCGCTACTGCGCGATCACCTCGGGAACCCCACGGGAACCAGTGAACGTCGAATGGGAGAGGAGTGATGAGCGTGGACGATGCGGGAATCGACGACGGCGACGGCGCGCCAATCGACGCACTGCCTGATGATGTCTTGCAAGCCCTGCGCTCGGTTGAGATCGACGAACTCGCTCGCGAGCGGGCGATCACCGCGGCGCTCGGTGCCGCAC
>JAYQAE010000303.1:0-1642 GCA_038136655.1 Ilumatobacteraceae bacterium | reverse complement strand
CGCAACGACCTCGCACATCCTGTTTCCCGTCACCGATCAGGACAATCCGGGCCTCGTGCTCATCCCCGAGAGCGACCACTCTGTGATCGCCGTGGAGACCCGAGACAAGACCGGGTTCAACACCGAGATCGCGACGCCGGTCTTCAGAGTCGACACCTCAGAGCCGAGTGGCAACGGCCCCATCCGACTCCTCGGCTACCTCGACGACATCGGCGATGCCGTGGCGGCCGGCCGGGTCGAAATACGGCTCGATAACGGAACCCCCGGTCAGCCGTCGCTCATCACGGTCGCACCCCGTGAGGCCGGCGACGAGGAGACGGCCCCGGAGGCTGCCACGGCGTCAACCGAGGCCGTTGAGGCCCAGGAACGCTGCTCCCGGCCCGGCGATACGGCGACGTCGACGACCGGCGCGGTCACCTGTCGGCCAACAGCAGACGGCAACCGGTGGATCCTTGACGCTGACGGCACCACGGGCGACACAACGGAGACCCTTGGCGATGTCGCGCCATGTCGCCTCGAACCGCCTGATTCAGGGCAGTTCTCCACCAGCACCGATGGTGAGCTGACAGTCGCGCTCATCGCCGTGTCCTTCCCGAGTTACGCCTTCGATCACGACCCCGTTGCCATTGAAGAGCAGTGGGCCGAGGTCGGGGAGTGGTTGGTCGATCAATCCGACGGACAGATGTCGCTGCGGGCCGAAATCACCATGTCAGCGGAGAGCCCACTCGACCCCGATGAGATCGCGGCCTCCTATGAGCAGGTGAACGAGGTCCGCACATTCGTCAAACAGTTCGTCCGCGAGGTCATGCCATCGACCGACGAGGCCGACGTCGTCGTTCTCGTGCTTCCGAAGTCGTTCACCTCGCGCACGGCCCAAGGCCCATCGGCGTGGTGGGAGGTGCTCGTCGACCTCGACGGAACCCCGGTGCTCATGCCAGGACATGTGCTGACCTACGCGGAGAACCAGCAGTCGGAACCCTGGGCGCCGCTGGCCGCTCTGTTCATGGGCGTCATCGGTCTTGACGCTCGCATCGCCGGCTCGCACAGCCTCGAGACGTCGGTGGCGGGCGGATTCAACATCCTCGCCGGCTGGCCACAATGGCGACTCGGCTGGATCACCGATGACCAGGTGGCATGCGTCGACCTCGACAGCGACCCGGTCACGGTGTCGCTCACCCCACTCCAATCGGACAGCCATGGGACGCGACTCGCGGTGGTGCCGGTATCGGCGACCGAGGTGTTGGTCATCGAGTCTCACCGCGACGACGGCTGGTCGACCGCGATCTCGAACGACGCTCGACACGCCGGCGCCTACGGCCTTCGCGTGTACGTGATCGATGCCGCGAACCGCGCCGACCTGAACTGGGGCCCTCAAGGGGGAGCGGAGGTCGGCAACCGCATGCTGCTCTCCGATGAACTCTTGGCCGCGGCGCGCGATCCGATCGGGCCCGACCCGTTCTCACCGCTGGTGCTCCAGGGCGAACAGGTTCGATACGGCGATGTCGTGGTGCAGTACATCGAGGCGGGCGCGCGCGACACGATCCGAATCTCCCGGTAGGGCGCCAGCTCCCGGGGAGCGCGCTTCCCGAAACTTGACCTTGTGGGTCGGGATTATTCGCCGTAGTATCACCCGCCATGTCTG
>JAYQAE010000302.1:0-1646 GCA_038136655.1 Ilumatobacteraceae bacterium | reverse complement strand
GCATTCCATTGATGATCGTGTCGTAGGCGCTGCTCGATGTCACGCGGCGAGGCTAGGCGCGTGGCGCAATGGGGGAGCGGACCGCGGTGGCCGTGGCGTGCGAGGATCAGTGGATGCTTCGCCCCTTCACGCTCGATCCTTTCCGCGTCGAGGTTCCCGAGGGTGACCTCGAGGATCTTCGGCGTCGGCTGGCTAGCGCCCGCTGGCCCGAGCGCGAGACGGTCGACGACTGGTCACAGGGCGTGCCGCTCGACTACCTCCGGGAGGTCGCCGAGCATTGGCGCACCGCGCATGATTGGCGTCGCGCCGAGGCCGATCTCAACGCCGTCGACCAGTTCGTGACCGACATCGAGGGCCACTTGATCCACTTTCTTCACGCGCGATCCCCGCATCCCGAGGCGCTCCCGATCGTGATCACCCACGGGTGGCCGGGTTCGGTGCTCGAGTTCCGACGCGTCATCGCGCCGCTCGTCGACCCGACCGCGCATGGTGGTGAGGCCGCCGACGCGTTTCACGTGGTCTGCCCCTCGTTGCCCGGCTTCGGGTTCTCATCCAAGCCGACGGCGCCGGGCACCGGTGTGCCGCGGATCGCTGAACTGTGGACGACGCTTATGGAGCGGCTCGGCTACGAACGGTGGGTGGCCCAGGGCGGCGATTGGGGATCAGCGGTTACCACCGCCATCGGACGGCTCGCGACCGCTGCAGGGGGCGCTCACGGATGCGTCGGCATCCATCTCAACATGCCGGTGGCGACACCGACCCCGGAGGCGATGAGCGACCCGTCGCCGGCGGACCAGGCGGCCATGGCGGCCTTCATGCACTACCAGGAGTGGGAGTCCGGCTACTCCAAGCAGCAGAGCACCCGTCCCCAGACCCTCGGTTACGCGCTCACCGACTCGCCGGTCGGGCAACTCGCCTGGATTCTTGAGAAGTTCCAAGCCTGGACCGACTGCGATGGCCACCCGGAGAACGCCATCGACCGAGACGTCATGCTCGACATCGTCACCCAGTACTGGCTCACCGCGAGCGCGTCCTCGTCGGCGCGGCTCTATTGGGAGAGTTTCTTCTCGTTTGGACCGGGCCCGCGGGTCGAGATCCCGACCGGGGTCGCCGCGTTCCCGCACGAGATCATTCGCGCCCCACGCTCCTGGTGCGAGCAGGCCTACGAGATAACGCACTGGACCGACATGCCCAGTGGCGGCCATTTCGCGGCGCTCGAACAGCCCCAACTGTTCGTCGCCGACGTTCGGGACTGCTTCCGCCCGCTGAGGTGACCAGAGCCGGTCGACACCTCGCCCACTAGGTTCGCGACATGGACATCGCCGTATTCGGATTCGACCAGACCATCGACGGGTTCGAGGAGAGCCTTCGCGAAGCGGCTGCGCAGGGGTTCCCCGCCTACGGCACCCCGCAGATCTTCGGTATGGACGCCCTGACCGCCATCGCGGCCGCGGCTCGCTCGGTTCCGGGAATCGATGTCGTCACCTCGGTGGTGCCGACCTATCCGCGGCATCCGATGATGCTCGCCCAACAGGCGCTCACCACCCAGGCGGCGATCGGGGGTCGTCTCATCCTCGGCATCGGCCTCAGTCATCAGCCGGTCGTCGAGGGAATGTGGGGGATCAGCTTCGACAAGCCAGTGCGAC
>JAYQAE010000301.1:0-1655 GCA_038136655.1 Ilumatobacteraceae bacterium | reverse complement strand
AAGGTGAACGAGTCTCCCGAACCGAACACCACGAGGTTGCCGGTTGACACCGGATGTGCGTCGGGTCCAGCGGTGCCGTCCCCGGCGAGCACGTAGCCGAGCGCGTTGTAGGCCGGATTCCACGGGAGCGTCATGCGCTCGCCTGGTTGCACCGTGGCGTGGGCGACCGTGATCGGTGTGTGGGTGCCTCCCGGGCCTGAATGTCCGTCGATCTCACCGGCGATCAGCCGCACGAGCGACCCGGCGTCGGCGGTCGTGAGGAGGCGGACCAGATCTGGCTCGAGGTTTTGGTAGCGCGGCTCGATCATCTTCGAGCGGGCTGGGAGGTTGACCCAGAGTTGCAGTCCGTGGAAGAGGCCTCCCTTGACGACGAGCGCCTCAGGTGGTGTCTCGATGTGGAGGATGCCGCTGCCGGCCGTCATCCACTGGGTGGCGCCGTTGGCGATGGTGCCGCCCCCGCCGTGGGAGTCCTGATGGAGGAAGGTGCCGTCGATGATGTAGGTGACCGTCTCGAAACCACGGTGCGGGTGCCAGTCGGTGCCGCGCGGTTCGTAGGGCGCGTAGTTGACCTCACCCATCTGATCCATGTGGATGAACGGGTCGAGATCGGCGGTGGGGACACCCCAGAACGCGCGACGGACGGGGAAGCCCTCTCCCTCGTGACCTTGGGGGGCCATGGTGATCGACTTGACGGCGCGCTCGGTCACCCCGAGGGCGCGGGGATCGACGACTCGGGGGAGGGTGAGGGTGTCGGCGGTGACTGCGGGCATGAGCGCTCCTGAGGAATGTTTGTGTGCGCAAGGACCAACCCGTTGGCGGTGCGTCCTATTCCTGAACGTACCGACCGACGGGCAGTGAGGGTCGATCGGCAAGACTGGCCGCATGCGCGTCCACCTCGTTGACGGCACCTATGAACTGTTCCGGCAGCACTTCGGGGCGACCGCTGGCGGTACCCGAACACCCGGCGAGTTCGACGCGACGGTCGGGACACTCGCATCGACGATCCAACTGCTCGCTGACGGCGCCACCCACGTGGGTGTCGCCACCGACTCGGTGATCGAGAGCTTCCGGAACGACCTGTTCCCCGGATACAAAACCGGGGAGGGGATGCCGCCTGAACTGACCGCGCAGATCCCCGTTCTCGAGGAGGCGCTGCGGGACCTCGGTATCACCGTGTGGGCGATGGAGCGTTGGGAGGCTGATGACGCGCTCGCGTCCGCGGCCCTCGTCGCCGCTGCCGATCCGCGAGTCGAGCAGGTGCTGATCGTGACCCCCGACAAGGATCTCGGTCAGTGCGTCACTGGCGACAGGGTCGTGCAATACGACCGCCGCAAACGCGAGATCGTGAACGAGGCAGCGGTGCGCGAGAAGTTCGGCGTCGGCCCCGAGAGCATCGCTGACTATCTCGCTCTCGTCGGTGACACCGCTGACGGCATCCCCGGCCTGCCCGGGTGGGGAGCCAAGAGCACCTCGGCCGTGTTGTCGCGGTATGGACGGCTGGAGGAGATCCCCGATGAAGCGTCGCTCTGGGAGGTCGACGGTTTGCGCGGTGCGGCGAAACTGGCCGGCACGCTCGCCGAGCGACGCGAGGACGCGATGCTGTTCCGGACGTTGGCGACCGTCGCGCTCGACGTGCCCGTCGGAGTGGTCGACGA
>JAYQAE010000300.1:0-1656 GCA_038136655.1 Ilumatobacteraceae bacterium | reverse complement strand
ACCGCCACATCGAGCACCGCCGGATGGGTGATGAGGAGCGCCTCGAGCTCGGCCGGGGGGACCTGGAAGCCGTTGTACTTGATGAGCTCCTTCACGCGGTCGACGACGGTCATGTGCCCGTCCTCGTCGATGACGGCGACATCACCGGTGTGCAACCACCCGTCGGCGTCGATGGTCGCCTCGGTCGCCTCGGCGTTGTTGAGATAGCCCTTCATGACCTGCGGGCCGCGCACCCAGAGCTCGCCGGTGCCTCCGACCGGCTGGTCCTCACCGGTCTCGGGATCGACGATGCGGCTCTCGGTATTCGACACCGTGACTCCCGATGACCCAGACTTGAACATGCCCGGAGGGGTCGTGTGGCTGACGGGGGAGAGTTCGGTCATGCCGTAGCCCTGCACCACCTCGCAGCCGATCCGCGCGGAGGCCTCGAGGGCGATCTCGCCGCCGAGGGGCGCCGCGCCCGAGAACACCTGCTTCAGCGAGGACAGGTCGTAGCCGTCGACCGCCGGGTGCTTCGCGAGAGCGAGCACCACCGGGGGCACCGCGAAGAAGCGCGAGATGCGGTGCTGCTGGACGAGACCGAGCGCCTGATCGAGATCGAACCTGGGAAGGGTCACCACGGTCACGCCGTTGGCGAGCAGGCCGTTCATGAGCACCTGCATCCCGTAGATATGGAAGAACGGGAGGAAGGCGAGGGCGACCTCGCCGTCGGGGGTGTAGACGATCGCGTGATCGCACTGGCAGATGTTGGCCACCAGATTGTGATGGGTGAGCATGACGCCCTTCGGGAGACCCGTGGTGCCCGAGGAGTAGGGGAGCACCACGACGTCGTCGCGCACATCCACCGGAGTCTGCGCCACCGGCTCACCGAAGATCGACAGGATCGAGGTGGTGCCCTCGGCGCCGTCGAGGGTGATCACCTCGGTGATGCCCACCTCCGCCGCCGCGGCGAGCGCCACCTCGGTGAACATGCCGATCGTGACCAGTTCTGTCGCCCCGGCATCGCGCAACTGGAAGGCGACCTCCTCGGCCCCGTAGGTCGGGTTGACGGTGGTGACGGTGCCGCCAACGACCGCCACCGCGTGGAACACGATCGCGTACTCGGGCACATTGGGCGCCATCAGCGCGAGGGTGTTGCCGCGCCCGAAGCCCCGGGCCGCGAGACCTCCCGCGAGTGCGTGGATGGCATCGGAGAGTTGCTGGAAGGTGTACGAGCGACCCGACGGGCCATCGATCAGCGCGACACGGTCCGGGTGGTCGGACACGCGACGAAGCACGAACTCGGTGATCGGAACCTCGGGGATGTCGACCTCGGGCAGGGGGCTGGTGTGGATGATCATCGGCACTCCGATCGTCGCGGGCGGGTGTTGTGATCCTACGCTCGCCGCAGATCACCGTCAGAAGGGGGAGCGATGTTCCGACATGTCGTGATGTTCAGATGGAACGAGGACGTGACGATCGATGAGGTGAGCGCCACGGGTCGCGCTCTCGACGCACTTCCCGCTCTCGTGCCGACGATCCGCGACTACCGGCACGGCGGTGACGCGGGAGTCAACAGCGGCAACTTCGACTATGTCGTCGTCGCCGACTTCGATGATGTCGACGGGTACCTCGCCTATCGGGACCATCCGGATCATCAGGCGCTCATCGCTGCCC
>JAYQAE010000299.1:0-1685 GCA_038136655.1 Ilumatobacteraceae bacterium | reverse complement strand
GTCGAGACCGGCGAGGAGTTCACGACCTCGGCGCGTGTGATCGTGAACGCTGCTGGGCCGTTCGTCGACGATCTGAACGGTTCGTGGGGCACGGAGACCGACCACCGCATCGTGTTCTCCAAGGGGATCCATCTCGTGGTGCCGCGCCTGACTCGTGGACGCCATGACCGTGTTCTCGCCTTCTTCGATGACACCCAGCGTCTCTTCTACGTCATCCCGATGGGGCGTCGTTCGGTGATCGGCACCACCGACACCCGAGTCGACGACCCGCACACCGGCGTTACCGACGAGGACCGAGACTTCCTGATCGAGCAGATCAACGCCCGCATGGATCTCGAGCGTCCACTCACCGCCGCCGACGTGATCGCGGAGCGTTCAGGGGTTCGTCCACTCGTCGTCTCGCGGCCCAAGGACGGTGAGGACGAGGCCTGGCGCAAGGTCGACTGGACCTCGCTCAGTCGCAAGCACGAGATCGAGCGCGATGATGACCGTCAGGTCGTGACGGTGTTCGGAGGCAAGCTCACCGACTGTCTCAATGTCGGCGCCGAGGTCGCCGCCGAAGTGGAGCAACTCGGGGTGCCCCTCGAGAACGACCTCCACAATTGGTACGGCGAGCCCGCCAAGGCCACCCGCGACGAGTTCTTCCGCCAGGCCAAGTTGATGAAGCTCGACTCGATGCGGTCGAAGCCCGACACCGAACCGCTATCCGATCGGTTGTGGCGCCGTTATGGGCGTCGCGCCTTCGAGATGCTCGAGGCGATTCGCGACGACGCCTCGATGGCCACCGACGTCATGGACTCGGCCGACTATCTACGGGTCGAGCTGCACAACGCGGCCGAGCACGAGATGATCGTGCGTCTCGACGACTTCATGCGGCGGCGGTCCAAGATCGACCTCGTGGTGCACGACGCCGACATCGTCGACAACCCCGGGCTTCGGGAGGTCGCCGAGATCCTCTTCGGTGACGAGGCCGAGCAGCGTCTGCGCCAATACCTCGACGAACGTCGCGCGGTCAGCGTCGCCGGCTGACCTCCGATCACGCCCCAGCGCGCTCCGCGGGCGTACGGTGCGCGCGTGGGACGACTCTCGGGACGGGCCTCGGTAGCCATCGCGCTCTTCGCCGTAGCCCTCGGCACGAACGTCGCGACGCCACTGCTACTCATCTACGAGGGTCGGCTGGGATTGAGCGCCTGGACGCTCACCGCGCTGTTCGCCGTCTACCCGATCGGTTTGGCTCCGGCTCTGGTGTTCTCAGGCCCGGCCTCCGATGTACTTGGACGTCGCGCCGTGATGGCTCCCGGGGTCGCGCTCTCGGGTCTCGCGTCGATCGTGTTGCTCCTCGGGCGCGACTCGCTCGCCCTCCTCTACCTCGGGCGGTTCCTGCTCGGAGTGGTGTCGGGGTTGGTGCTCGTCGTGGCGAGCGCGTGGATCCAAGAACTCGGCCGTGATGATCCGATGTGGTCGGCCCGCCTGGTCGGCGTCGTCATGTACAGCGGATTCGGCCTCGGTCCACTCGTGTCGGGGCTCATTGGCCAATGGGGGCCCGCCCCGTTGACCCTTCCGTATGTAATCCACCTCGTGACGATCGCGGTGGGTCTGCTCGCGCTCATCGTGGCCCCCGAGTCGGTGACGCGGACCCCTGGGCGACGGATCCGTCCGAACCTCGGCATCCCAGCGGAGTCGGC
>JAYQAE010000298.1:0-1736 GCA_038136655.1 Ilumatobacteraceae bacterium | reverse complement strand
CGAGGTGCCGGGGAGCGGTTCGAAGAGCCAGAGACTGCCGACGATGGTGGAGGTGATACCGATGCCGGTCCAGGCCCGGGGTAATCCGACTTGCACGTCGATGGCGAAGGCGATCGTCGCGCCGACGAGGAGCGCGACCGCCCATCCGCGGGCGGGCAGGACGTCGAGGCCATAGGCCGAGAGCAGCGTGCTCGCGATGCCGACCACGGCGGCCACACCGACACCGGCCGTGAAGAACTCGAAGAGCAACAGGCCGAGTCCAACGAGCAGCAGCAGATAGGCGACCGGCGGGCTGGCGACCGTGTGGAAGAGCTGGTCGACAAGGCCGGGCTTCGAGAACCGGGGTACGGCGGTGGTGGTGCGCTGGACCGTGCCGTCGTCGGTGATCTCCTCCTCGGTGGTCTCGAGCACTACGCCATCGCCCTCGTAACCGTCGAGGGCGTCGAGCATGTTCGCGATCGTCGCGATGCCCTCGTCGGAGATCCGCTGGCGGAACACGCCGAGGGCGCGGGCGTCGGTCAGCCCGACCGAGCGGCCGATGAGCGCGTCGAGGGCGTCGACCGCCGCCGGATCGGTGTCGGCAACCGGGTTGGCGATCGAGGTGTCGAGGTATCCCACCTCGGCACCGGGGGCCATTCCCGACACGTCGGCGACGGCGAGCAGATGGACGGAAGCGCCAAGCAGCCGCGCTCCGGACGGGCCGACCCATACCGCCACGGGCCGCGATGCCGCGGAGATCGTTTCGAGCAGGTCGGTGAAGGTGTCGTTGTCAACGACGACACCGCGACTGTTGACCTGAAGGATGAGCGCCTGGCTGCCGTTGGTGTCGAGAGAGGCGACTGCGTCGGAGATTTCGGAGACGACCACCGGATCGATCAGGCCGTCGACTTGGAGCACGTCGACGGGGGCAACCACGGCCCCGTCCGACGACGGGCCGTCTTGGGCGCCAGCCGGGGTCGCGATGAGGGCGACCATCGCGACGCTGACGGCACCGAGGATGGCTGCCTTGAGGGTCGTGCGCACGTGGACTCCGGTGGGGTGAGGTCGGTTGGGGGTGTCTCCGGCGAGCCGGATCGAACTGACACGGTAACGCCGACGGCCGGTAGTGTCGCGGCCGTGCACATCCTCCTCGCCACCGATGCCGACTGGATCGTCGATGAGGTGACGGCCGCGCTCGGTGGGCCCGAGACCTCGTTCACGGTCTGCCGGGAGGGCCGACAGGTGTCGCGTCTGGTGGATGAGCGGTCTCCCGATCTGGTGATCGTCGACATGCAGATCGGCTCCATGGGAGGCATGGCGGTGGTGAAGGCTCTGCGGCTCGATGAGTCCGCTGGGGTGCTGCCTCACGCTCGGGTGATCATGCTGCTCGACCGGGTCGCTGACCTATATCTCGCCCAGCGTTCTGATGCTGAGGGCTGGCTAGTGAAGCCGCTCGACGCGCTCCGCCTGCGTCGCGCCACCAACGCGGTGGTGGCCGGCGGGACCTTCACGGAAGGGGTTCCGAGCGATGACCGTGCCACGGACGAGACCACCGATGTCGTTGACGATGCCGAGGGGGTCGACGAGTCGGAGACGACCATGACTCCCGAGGGCGATTCGGTTCCCACCGGATAGCATCGGCGGCCGCTACGGGGTGTAGCGCAGCTTGGTTAGCGCGCCACGTTCGGGACGTGGAGGTCGGAGGTTCGAATCCTCTCACCCCGACCAGTTCGGTCCGGCTCCGGCCGGACCGTTCG
>JAYQAE010000297.1:0-1762 GCA_038136655.1 Ilumatobacteraceae bacterium | reverse complement strand
GAGGTGGTCGGCCAGGTCGTCGGATCGTCGGCGAAGGCGAACTGCTCGTAGTCGATATCGATCCCGTCGGCCCCGATCTCGCGTGTGAAGGCGACAATTCGCTCGACGTGACGCGTCCGCCGTGACTCGTCAGCGAGGAGCGCCGCCATCGCGCCACTCGGCAGGTGATCGATGATCGATGGAACGAGTCGCGCCGATGACTGAGCCACGAGAGAGGTGAGTCGCTCGGCCTCCGCAGTCGGCGTGTTCGAATCGACGATCACGTTGCCGGTCCCGTCGACGGAGAACCAGAACGGGGACACCTCGCGGAGCGCCTCGAGGCGGTCCTCGATGCCAGGTTGGGCGAGGGTGTCGTCGAGGGTCCAGTAGGGAGCCCACACGTCGAGAGCGATCTCACCGGGCGCGCTGGCCGGCGCGTCGTCATCGCCACCGAGGACCAGGGTCGCTCCGACGAGCGCGAGCGCGACCGCCACGAGAGCGATCAGGGTGACTCGTCGACGGGCCGATGTCGGACGTTGAGCCGACTCCCAGATACCCGCAAGATCGACGTCGATCAGACTTGGGACGATCGAGGCGCCGTGGGTGTCGGAGAGGTCGGCGACGTTGGGTACCCCGACCGTGACGCAGCCGGCAGCGACCGCGGAGGCCACCCCGGTTGGGGAGTCCTCGATCGCCATGCAATCCACTGGATCGACACCGAGGAGCTCGGCGGCCCGGCGATAGGGCTCCGGATCCGGCTTCCCGCGGTCAACGTCATCGCCGCAGACGACCACGGAGAAGGAGCCGATAGGTAGGGCATCGAGGATCGGGTCGACGAATCGACGCCAGGACATCGTGACGAGCCCACACGGCACGCCGTCGGCCACGAGCGCGGCGAGCAGCTCGCGGGCACCCGGTCGCCACGGGATTCGCTGGCGAACCGATGCGATGACGTCGTCGAGCAGGCGGTCGATGATCTCCTCAGGCGACAGATCGTCGATTCCGCCGTGCTCGATCATGTAGGCAGCCGAGTCGCGCAGATCGAAACCCACCATCGCGTGAGCGTGATGGTCAGGCCAGTCGCGCCCGTACTCGGCGACGAGTCGTCGCTCGGCGGCGATCCAATAGGGCTCGGTGTCGACGAGGGTGCCGTCCATGTCCCACAGGACGGCCGCCGGTCGGAGGTGGCGGTGATCGGTCATTGAGGTCCCGCGCCGGATGGCTGCGGCCCGATCACTCCTGAACGAGTTCGATCAGGGTTCCGAAGCTGCCCTTCGGATGGATGAAGGCCACGGTCGTCCCGCGGCTTCCCGGTCGTGGCGCCGCATCGATCGCTCGCGCTCCAGCCGCGACCATCGACTCGAGCGCGGCCGCGCAGTCATCCACCCGATAGCCGATGTGGTGGAGTCCCTCACCGCGCTTCTCGATCGCCTTCGCGACCGGCGAGTCGGGACGGGTGGGGGTGAGCAACTGGACGTAGCTCTCGGCGACGGCGAGGAGGGCCTCCTCGACTCCGTCGCTCTCGACGACCTCGCGATGGGTGACCGTGGCTCCGAACGCCTGCTCGTAGTAGGCGATGGCGGCCTCGAGGTCGTTGACGGCGATGGCGACGTGATCGATCTCGGTGAGGATCATGACGACAGTCTGCCCGACCGCAGCCCTCGATTCTGCCTCGACCTCAGGTCGAGTGCCTCCGCACCACGGTGATGCGGTCCTCGCCGATCCGGTCGCGCTTCTCCGGGTCGTCGATACCGAGGCCCTCCTCGGGGGAGAGGCAGAGCAC
>JAYQAE010000296.1:0-1765 GCA_038136655.1 Ilumatobacteraceae bacterium | reverse complement strand
CCGGTCTCGTAGTCCTTGCGCAGCGGGTGCCCGATCCAGTCCTCGGGCATCAGGATGCGCGACGGGTCGGGATGGTCGCTGAACGCGATCCCGAACATGTCGAACACCTCGCGCTCCATCGCCTCGGTGCCCGGATGTAGATCGAAGAGGCTCGGCACGACCGGCTCGGACTCGGGAACCTGGACTCGGACGCGCATCCGACGCCGAGCCGAGATGTCGAGCAGGTTGACGACGACCTCGAACCGCTCGGCGTCGATGCCTTCGGGGAGGTCGCGGCCCATGAATTTCGAGTAATCGACGGCGGTGAGATCGACGCACATCGCGAAGCCCTCATCGGTGAGGAGACGCAGCACCTCGAGGTAGCGATCCCTCGCGACGAACAGCACCTGCTGTCCGCGCGATTCCACGAGCGGGCACCCGTGGAGGAGGGCATCCTCGTCCACGGGCATTTCGGTCCCGTCGGTCGTCACGTCGGAACTCACGTCAGCTGCTTCCGAGGAGTACGGGAACGGAGGTTGCGGGGATCTCCTCGACGTGGACATCGGCCCCAGCGCCGGTCACCTCGCGTCGACGCATGATCTCGCCGCTCTCGATGAGCCCGTGGAGGGTCTCGATCGCGTGGATCAGGGTCTCGGGGGTGGGCGGGCATCCGGGGGCGTACACGTCGACCGGCACGATCTGGTCGACCCCCTGCACGATGGCGTAGTTGTTGAACATGCCTCCGCTCGAGGCGCACACGCCCATGGAGATGACCCACTTCGGTTCCATCATCTGGTCGTAGACCTGACGGAGCACCGGCGCCATCTTCTGACTCACCCGACCCGCGACGATCATGATGTCGGCCTGACGCGGGGAGGCGCGGAACACCTCCATGCCAAACCGGGAGATGTCGTAGTGCGCGGCACCGGTCGCCATCATCTCGATCGCGCAACAGGCGAGACCAAACGACGCCGGCCATGAGGAGCGGGAGCGCGCCCACTTCACGAGGTCCTCGATGCGGCCGGTGATCACGTTGTGCGACAGCCCGCCAAGGCCGTCGGAAAGGACGTCGCCCACCACTCCCATGACGATCGGCCGACTAGGCGGCCGCCTCCGATCCACCATCTGACGGAACGCGTCCCTCGAGTCCGACCCGACGGATCGTCGACGAGGAGTCACGACCCGCTGACACCATCGCGGCGTCAACCGTGAGGTCGCGGTAACGCTGCAACGGCCCCCAGTCGAGTCCGCCCCTCGCCACCTCATAGACGAAGGTCAGGAAGAACACCAGAGAGAAGCCGAGGATCGCCCAGAAGCCAAAGGCGCCGAGGGCGCCGCGCTCCACTGCGTAGGGGTAGAGGAAGATGATCTCAATGTCGAACATGATGAAGAGCATCGCGACGATGTAGAAGCTCACCGGGAAGCGCTCAGGTGGCTCGCGGCTCGGCACGATCCCACATTCGTAGGGAGCCTCCTTGGCCACCGAGGGTCGTCGCGGGGCGAGCAGTCGGGATGCCACGAAGCTCAACGCTCCGAAGAGCGTCGCCAGGATGAGCAGTACGACGATGGGGAGGTACTGGGACATCGTCGAGGTCACGCCGACGTGGCGATCGCCTTCCGTTCGAGGTTCTCGGCCACGAAGCGATCGCGTCGGTGGAGCATCCAGCAGAGCGCGAGGAACACGATCGTTGAGCCGATCGTGATGAGCGCCGCCGGCTCTCGGCGAGAGCCGAGGTCGCGGATCATGTAGACGTACTGGCGCTCACGACTCGTGTCGATCTCGGGC
>JAYQAE010000295.1:0-1808 GCA_038136655.1 Ilumatobacteraceae bacterium | reverse complement strand
GTCAAGGTCACGGCTGATGACGGCACCGTCGGCTGGGGCGAGGCCTACGGCGCGACGTTCCGCCCCCGGGTGATGATCGCAGCGATCGAGGACCTCGCCGACCAGTTCCTCATCGGTCACGACCCGATGCACATCGAGTCGTTCTGGCGCCGCTGCTACGGGCGTGGATTCACGCAGCGCCCGGACGTGACCGTCATGGCGGCGACGAGCGCGCTGGAGATGGCCTGCTGGGACTTGACCGGCAAGCGACTCGGTCAGCCGGTGCACGCCCTCCTCGGCGGCCGCGTGCATGAGTCACTGCGCACGTACACCTATCTCTATCCGGAGCCGGGTGACCGAAGCGACGTGTATCTGGATCCCGTGCTTGCGGCCGAGCGAGCACTCAACGAGGTCGAGCGAGGCTTCACGGCCGTCAAGTTCGACCCGGCGGGCCCGTACACGGCCATGGGTGGCCACCAGCCGAGTCTCGACCGCGCGGAGTTGTCGGCGGAGTTCTTGGAGCGGATACGAGCCGCGGTTGGCACGCGCGCGGACCTGCTCTTCGGCACGCACGGTCAGTTCACCCCGTCGGGCGCGACGCGCCTCGCGCGGCGGCTTGAGCAGTTCGACCCGCTGTGGTTCGAGGAGCCGGTTCCTCCCGATGATGTGGAGGGAATGGCGACGGTCGCCCGTTCGACGACCATTCCGATCGCTGCCGGGGAGCGTCTCACCACCCGGTACGAGTTCGCTCGAGTGTTGGAACGACGCGCGGCCGGGATCCTGCAGTTGAACTCAGGACGATGCGGCGGCATCTCCGAGGGACGAAAGATCGCGACCATGGCTGAGGCGTTCGGCGCCCAGATCGCGCCGCACTGCTACAACGGGCCAGTGGGCCTTGCGGCGAACGCCGCGATCGCGATCACCTCACCGAACTTCCTGATTCTCGAGACGATCCGCGACTGCGGGGGTTTCCATGCCGACCTGCTCGTCGAGCCGCACGACTGGCGGGACGGCAGGCTCCACCTCAGCGATCGCCCCGGCCTCGGCGTCGAGGTGAACGAGGCGGTGGTGAGAGCCAATCCGTATACCGGGGATGGACTGCATCTCTCAATGGCACTCGATCCTATCGACGTCGCTGATCCGTATCGACGGAACTTGAAGCCCTACTAGACCTTGCCTCGATACGCACCACTTGTTAGCGAACGCACGTCACACGACGTGCGAAACTGATCGGCATGAGACAGCACATCGTCCATCGACAACCGATCACCTTGCGGCAAATGGTGTTTGATCGCCTGATTGCCAATGAACTCAAGGCGAGAATCCAGCGCCAGTCGCTGGATGCGCGTCACCCTCGAGCCGTGTTCGCCAACGAATTCATCGGCATGGAGACCTTCGTCACCGGCACCTATGAACGCAACCACCTGAAGCTGCTCGAGGGCTTGGCAAACGCGTTACGAGAGCTCCGCCGGGACCTTACGGTCGTGGATGTCGGAGCCAACATCGGCGTACACAGCCGTTTTTTGTCGCCGTCCGTGTCCTGCGTGCACGCGTTCGAGCCAAATCCGGAGGTACTTCCGCTCCTTGAGATCAACACCGCCGATCTCAACAACCTCACAATTCACGCGATAGCACTCTCCGACCGTGTTGGCTCGGCTGCTCTCTCCTCAAACCGCACATGGAACAAGGGCACTGCATCCCTCGAAGAGACCGGCGACGGCGACACCACTGAGGTTCAGACCGCCACTCTCGACTCATGGGTTACGCCCGAGATGGGCATTGACATCATAAAGCTCGATGTTGAAGGCCACGAGACCGCGGTGCTGACC
>JAYQAE010000294.1:0-1870 GCA_038136655.1 Ilumatobacteraceae bacterium | reverse complement strand
AGCGACCGCCCGCCCGTCCCGCTCGTGCGGGGTAGGGGCACCCCCGGGTCACCGACGAGGGGCCCGGGGGTGTGTCGCGTCTGGGGTCAGCGCGCGGGTCGGGAGCGTCGTTGCTGACCGGGTCGACCGGCTCCAGCCTTCGGACGCTGCCCGCGATGGGAGGACGGCCGTCCGTCGGCGCTCCTCGGGCCTCCGGACCCCTTGTGGGGATCGGGGCGCCCCGAGGCGCGGGCCTTCGACCGGCGCGAGCCGTCGTTGCCCTCCTGCCGGCCGTCGCTCGGCCGGCCGTGACTGCTCGGCTTGCCGTGACCGCTCGGCTTGCCGTGGCCGTTCGGCTTGCCGTTCCGGTTGGGCTTGCCCTGGCTGTTCGGCTTGCCGTTCCGGTTCGGTTTGCCGTGACCGGAACGCTCGGAGCGGCCCGAGGGCGCCGGTTGTTCGGTCCGAGCCCGCTCGCCGGTCCGCGGGATGACCCGCGACGGATCGCCGTGCGACTCGATCGCCGACTGGTCGGGGGTGGTGATCTCGGCCTCGATGCCGACCTCGCGCTGCATACGGCGCGCTGCGCGGGTGCCGTTCGGCTCGACGAGCGAGATCACCAGTCCTCCGCGACCGGCGCGGGCGGTACGGCCCGAGCGGTGGATGTAGGCCTTGTGGTCCTCGGGGACATCGAAGTGGACGACGGTGGCGACATCGTCGACGTGAATGCCTCGGGCAGCGACGTCGGTGGCGATCATGGCTTGCACACGACCACGAGTGAAGTCCTCGAGGGCGCGGGTGCGTTGCTGCTGGCTGCGCCCACCGTGAATGGCGACCGTCGACACACCGGCGTTCGACAGTTGCTTGGCGAGCCGGTCGGCGCCGTGGCGGGTTCGGCAGAAGACGATCGCCGGCCACACGGTTCGCAGGGTGTCGGCGAGCAGCGCGGTCCGCTCGGTGCGCGGCACCGTCCAGAAGACATGCTGGGCCGGCACGACGTCGGTGGTGTCGATCGCGACCTCGTGACGGACCGGATCGTCCTGGTACTCGCTGATGAGTCGAGCGACGTCACCGTCGAGAGTGGCCGAGAACAGCACGGTCTGGCGACGACCGGTGGTGAGGTCGAGGATGCGTCGCACCGCGGGCATGAACCCCATGTCGGCCATGCGATCGGCCTCGTCGAGCACGACGCGCTCGACCTCGGAGAGCCGGACCCGACCCTGAGCGATGAGATCCTCGAGTCGGCCGGGACAGGCGACGAGGATGTCGACACCGGCCTTCAACGCCTTGGTCTGCGCGCCGTAGCCGACGCCTCCGTACACGGGAGCGACCCGAACGCGCCTCGACAGCGTCGACAGTTCCTCGCTGATTTGGTCAGCGAGCTCGCGGGTGGGTGCGAGCACGAGAGCCTTTGGGTGATGGGGACGGCCGCGCTCGGTGAGTGCCACGAGCGGCACACCGAAGGCGAGGGTCTTGCCCGATCCGGTCGGTGCCGCTCCGCAGACATCGCGACCGGCGAGAGCATCGGCGATCGTGGCGGCTTGGATGGCGAAGGGATGGGTCACCCCGCGAGCCTCAAGGGCCTCGCAGACGAAATCGGGCACACCGAGTTCGTGGAAGGTGACGGGGACGGGTGGGGACACGAGCGTGTCGGACATGGGATCTCCTGGCTCCGCGAAGGCGGATTCGGTGGGTTCAGTTGCCCGGGCCAAACGGCGAGGGTCGGGGGGATCGTCTGGCTCACGCAGACCGGAGGAACCACATCCCGTTCGGCGAACCCACCGGAGGGAGGTCCCCACCGGCGTCGGCGAGCGTAACGGCTGACCCGGCGAATGGGGCATGATGGCGTCATGAAGCTCGTGACCGCCGTGATCAAGCCGTTCAAGCTCGACGA
>JAYQAE010000293.1:0-1872 GCA_038136655.1 Ilumatobacteraceae bacterium | reverse complement strand
TGGGCGCCGACGACGACGGTGACGGGCATGGGCACGCTCCTCGCTCGGTGTGGCCGCGTGAACGACCGGAACGTACTCCGATCCTACTCGGCTATGGCTCCGCCAAACGGGGCATCTCTTATGACGTCTCGGTGACCTGATGCTTCAAGACCCACTCGCCCTGGACACGCTCCCAGAGATGCGGGGACCTGAACTCGTCGGCGAGAGCAAGAAACCGCTCTTTGTCCATGATCGGGTCGAGAAACTGGCTCGCGGCCGCACCAAACGAGTCGTCGATCGTGAGGTAGTTCATCAACTCGGGTTCGAAGCGCGCCGGCCATTCGCCGTCGAACCGCTTCACCAGCGCCACCCCCTCCTCGCGGGTTATCTCACCACTGCGAATTTCCTGCGCGGCGTCGTAACTGGCGCGACCGAGTCCGAATTTGATGAACGTCGTCCAGTAGTGCAGATCATCGATCTTGTCGTCGATCGAGTTGTACTTGCTGTACGTGCCGGGCGTCCGTTCCGGGCTGGCTTCGAATCCGCCGTGCTCGACCGCGTAGTAGTACGCCGACTGCGGACGCCATCTCAGGTAATGACCGAGGTAGTGCACTTGGAGGTCGGAGTTCGCCAGCGAGCCTGCGGACGGCGGTAGGTACAGGTTGAGATCGGCGGGTTCTAGCCCGTAGCGGCCGAGGAGTTCCGAGACCGGAACCCCCGAGAGGAGCACCTCATCGAGGCTTTCCATCGCGAAGTAGTCGAGACTCCGCTGAGCGCTCGAGGTATCGGCGATCGGATTTCCGTACTCCGCCTCGTTCTCCCCATAGAAAACCAAGTCGATGCCGAAGAGACCGGCCATGCGCGGGCCAAGGATCTTCTGACCAAGCATGAAGGGTTGGAAGGGGTGAAAGAGGTTGTCGACGGCGAGTCGGGTGAGCAGACGATGAACTCGGCCGTTCGGGGTGCACAAGAAGTTGTCGAAACCCGCGTGAATCCATCGAAGATGATTCCGCAGACTCCGTCGTCCCCCAGCGCAATGGTGGACTTGCGCGACTCGCGGTGATGCTTGAACTCGACGGCCGAGTTCGGACGCTGATTTGAGATCACGCAGCGCTTGCAGAACCTGACCGCCTCTGGAAGGCCGAAGAGGGTCTTCATCTCACACACTCCCGTTTACAAGGCCCTTGAGAAGGCGCAGCCCTCTTGGACCGCTTTTTTCCGGATGGAATTGGACACCGGTGACCCTATCCATCCTGACAGCCGCCACGAATTCCCGATCGCCGTGGGAGGCCGTTGCGAGAATTGACTCGTTCTGGCTCGGAGCAAGTGCGAACGAATGGACGAAGTAGAACCACCCGCTCGCAGCCGGGTTCAGTGAATCTGTTCGAGCCCACCCGACGTGCGGGACGCGGGCCACCGTCGGCTCGAGCGACTGCGCCACCCCGGGGATGAGGCCGAGCCCGCTGTGAGTGCCGAATTCAGGGCTCGACTCGAGAAGTAGCTGAGCCCCGAGACAGATGCCGACGACCCGCCCTCCGGTAGCGACATGTTCGACGATGGGCTCAACTAGACCGCGCTCGGAGAGGTTGCGAATCCCCTCGCCAAAGGCGCCCACGCCGGGGATCACGACAGTTGGCACCTGAACCCAGTCATCAGCCGAGGGCACGATCCGAACCTCGCTGCCAACCCACTCGAGGGCTCGACTGATGCTGAACAAATTGCCCGCGCCGTAGTCGATGACCACCACCTCGTGAGACTCAGTCACCGTCGCCTCCGAGCGGTCGTACCGGGACGCCAAGTTCGCCGAGATCCGATTTGAGTTGTGTAATCCGGACACGACTGGAGTGGAGAGCAGCAGCGATCACCACACCTGATGCCCCCGCGTCCCAGCAC
>JAYQAE010000292.1:0-1872 GCA_038136655.1 Ilumatobacteraceae bacterium | reverse complement strand
GCCTTGACGATGTTCTGATATCCCGTGCAGCGGCACAGGTTGCCCGAGAGCGCCCAGCGGATCTCGTCCTCGGACGGATCGGGGTTCTCCTCGAGCAGCGCCTTCGCCGCCATCATCATCCCCGGGGTGCAGTAGCCGCACTGGAGACCGTGCTCCTCCTTGAATCCCTCCTGGATGGGGTGCAACTCGCTCGCGCTCGCGAGACCCTCGACGGTCTCGACCGAGTGGCCATCGGCCTGGACCGCGAGCATCGTGCAGCTCTTCACCGGACGACCGTCGAACAACACTGTGCAGGCGCCGCAGTTCGTGGTGTCGCAGCCGGTGTGCGTGCCCGTCAGCCCGAAACCTTGACGAAGCAGGTGCGCGAGCAGCAGTCGCGGCTCGATATCGGCCGCTCGGCGCTGGCCGTTGACGGTGATGGTGACGCGTCGAACCGGGACGTCGACCGGCGTGACGGACACCTCCTCGTAGAGACTGGTCATGTCAGGCTGCCCTCTCATTCGATGAGGCGATGCCGCTGAGGGCTCGCGCGGTGAACGTGTTGACGATGTGACGCTTGTAGCTCGCGCTGCCCCGGTGATCGCTGCGCGGTTGCGCGGCAGCAGCCGCGAGCTCGGCCGCGCGAGAGATCGAGTCGGCATCGAGGGTGGACCCGGTGAGCGAGTCAGCGGCCTCGGCGGCATTGACGGTCGTTCCGCCGACGCCCGTGAGCGCGATGCCGGCGCGGAGCACCATGTCTCCCGACATGTCCAAAGCGACGGCCACCGCAGCGGTAGCGAAGTCGCCGACCCGACGCTCGAGCTTCAGATAGGCGCCTCGCGCCTCACCGCGCGGTGCGGGGACGACGGCCTCGATCGCGATCTCGTTGTGAGCGAGCACGTTCTGGAACGGACCGGTGACGAACGACTTCACGGGGATCTCCCTGCGGCCGTTGGGGCCCTGGGCGACGATGTATCCGTCGAGCGCGATCATGCAAGCCGCCCAGTCGCCCTGGGGATCGCCGTGGCAGACCGAGCCGACGAAGGTTCCGCGGGTGCGCACGATCGGATCGGCGACGAGCGGTGCGGCCGCCGCGATCGTTGGCTGACCCTCGGCGATGACCGTCGACTTCTCGATGTCCTCGTGGCGGCAGAGCGCGCCGATGTGGAGCGCGCCGCCCTCATCGAAGTGGTGGTAGCCGAGACCGGGGATGTTGTTGATGTCGATCAGGGTCTCGGGGGCCGCAAAACGCAGCTTGAGCATGGGCACGAGGCTCTGTCCTCCGGCGAGGATCTTGGCCTCACCGCGGCCGGCATCGAGGAGGGCGATCGCCTCCTCGATGGTGCTCGGCGACTCGTAGTTGAACCGGGATGGGTACATCTCTTCTCGTTTCTCGCGGGGGGCTCAGCGGCCGCCGTCGTCGGGGATGGCCGTCGGGAGTGACTCGGCGTCGGGATCGGGGCGGGGTTCCTGGTGGGGAGGCCACGGGCCTTGGACGGGCTGACCGGCGACCTTGAGGTGATCGATGAGTTGGGGCCATGCCCACACGGTCGGGCTCTTGCCGGTCTTCGGTGAATGCTCGATCAACTCGAAGAGGCGCGGATTTCCGGCGCTATGACCGGACGACTCGATAGGCATCAGACCCCCTAGTTGTGACCGCAGATCGGACGGCTGTCCGATTCCAGAGTGACGAGCATCACACGTTCGCCGAGGGCGCGCAAGTTCGATTGATCATCCGCGCGTGACGTCGCCGACCAGATCGAGCAGTCGTCCCACGGTGTCCAACCGCTCGGTCACCGATCCGCTGGTCTTCGCCTGGAGGGTCGTCACCCCGGCATCGCGGTCGGCGCGGATCCGCTCCCGCACATACGCCTCAGGTCCGACGAGGTTCGT
>JAYQAE010000291.1:0-1885 GCA_038136655.1 Ilumatobacteraceae bacterium | reverse complement strand
TGACGATGTCGCGGAAGCCGACGAAGTTGACCTCGACGTAGTGGTTGATGGGGATGCCGAGGGTCTCAGTGACGGTGGCGACGATGCGTTCGGGCCCGCCTCGGTAGGCGGAGTTGATGCGGTTGGAGCCGCCGGTGCCGGGGATGCGGAGCCAGAGGTCGCGCGGGAGGCTGACGAGGTGCAGTCCGCCGTCGAGTTCTCGGCGCAGCACCATGATCACGTCGGCGCGGCGGCCGCTGACGATGCTGGTGTCGCCGATGGCCCCGAAGTCAGGGTCGTCGGCGGTGATTCCCTCTCGGGAGTCGGATCCGACGAGCAGGTAATTCTCGGTGGGTGGCACTTCGATGGGTTCCCCCACCTCGTCGACGGGTCGCTCGGCGAGGACGACCTCGAGTCCTTCGATGCGTTCGACTTCGGCGATGCGGTCACCGGTGGCGGCGGTGAGGCCGATGGCGCCGGATGCGGCGACGACCGCGGCGACAACGAACATCGTCGGAAGGGGGGATCTCGTGAGCCACTTGGGCACGAGAGCACGCTAGTGGTCAGGCCGGACGGAGGTGGATCACGTCGCCGACGCCGATCCGGTGGGTGACGGCGCAGGCGTCGAGCACTTCGAGGGAGCCGTCGTCGGCCACGCCGGTGGCCCGTCCTTCGATGGCGCCGTTCGGCGTGTCAACCCGGACGGCTCGGCCGATGGTGTCGAGGTGAGCGCGGTAGGCGGCCTCGGCTTCGGTGTCGTCGCCGAGTCGGTCGAATTCGGTGAGGAGCGCTTCGAGGAGTTCGCTTGGGGTGATGGTGTCGCCCAGTCGGGTGGCGCCGTCGGGTGCCCAGCCGATGTTGATACCGCAGCCGACGATGACGGAACCGTCGGGGCAGGCTTGGGCGAGCATGCCGGCTGCTTTGCGGGTCTCGCCGTCGTCATCGGCGAGCAGCAGGTCGTTCGGCCATTTGAGTCGGGCGTCGGCTCCGGTGGTGGCGACGACGGCCCGCACGAGGGCGAGTCCGGTGCGGTGGGTCAGGGCGACGGGAGGGTTGGGAACGTGACGATGCAGGATCGAGACCAGCAGGTTGGTGCCTGGTGGGGCGTCCCATCGACGGTCGAGTCGACCGCGGCCGGCGGTCTGGTGGTCGGTGCGCAACACGGTGCGGTCGGGGGCGCCAGCGGCGGCCGCTGCGGCGAGGTCGGTGTTGGTGCTCCCGGTCTCGTCGACGTGCCAGAGCCGCCATCCGCGCTCGGTGAGGTGTGCTGGGGCCTCGACTGGGATGGCTTGAGGATGTGGTGGCAGGTCCACGCCACCTACATTGTCATCCGTGCTGTCGAAGATCCTGATCGCCAACCGGGGAGAGATCGCGGTCCGGGTTATCCGGGCCGCTCGAGAGATGGGGATCGCCACGGTCGCGGTGTACTCCGAGCTCGATCGCAACGCCCTCCATGTCCGTCTCGCCGATGAGGCCTACGCCCTCGGCGGCCAAACGGCGGCCGAGAGTTACCTGAACACCGAGGCAATCCTCGACGCGATCCGCACCTCGGGGGCCGACGCGGTGCATCCGGGTTACGGGTTCTTCTCCGAGAACGCAGATTTCGCTCGGGCGATCACCGATATGGGTGTGACCTGGATCGGTCCTCCTCCGGCGGCGATCGACGAGATGGGTGACAAGGTGTCGTCGCGTCTCGCCGCTCAGCGTGGTGGCGCCCCAATCGTTCCGGGCACCACAGAGTTCGCGAAGGGCCCGGACGAGATCCGCGCCTTCGGTGATGAGTTCGGTTGGCCGGTGTGCATCAAGGCGGCCTTCGGTGGCGGTGGCCGCGGCATGAAGGTGGTCGAGTCAGCCGATGCGGTCGAGGAGGCGATGGCGAGCGCGCAGCGCGAGGCGAAGGCGTTCT
>JAYQAE010000290.1:0-1901 GCA_038136655.1 Ilumatobacteraceae bacterium | reverse complement strand
TCGAAAGAGCCGTGCGGGTTCAAGTCCCGCCCCGGGCACTGCTCACTACGCTCGGCTGACGTGGAGGTCCCGGTCGTCGATCTGTCTGGACCGAGCGACTGGGCCGCGATCGAGCTCGATCGAGCATGTAGTGAGGTCGGCTTCGTGCAGGTGGTCGGTCACGGACTCGACGCCGAGGTCGAGCGGGCCGCGTGGGAGTGCGCCCGCCAATTCTTCGACTTGCCTCAGCGCGACAAACTCGATGTGGCGATCCCGCCGGGGGACGCCTATGGCTACGGCCCCTACCGGGTGGAACGCCTCGCCTCCTCGCTCGGCGTCGACACGCCTCCCGATCTGAAGGAGACCTTCTCGATCGGTCCGGTCGCGGCCCCGCCGGGACTGCTCGCGGATGACCCGGCCGCCGCGTTCTCCTTCTCGCCGAATCGATGGCCGGGCGCGCTGCCGGAGATGGAGCGGATCATGCGCGCCTACTACGACGACCTCGCTGGCCTCGTCGACCGGATTCTCGCCCTCATGGCCGCGGCGCTCGGCCTCGATGCCGGCCACTTCATCCCACTCACCGATCGACACACTTCGGCTCTCCGGTTGCTGCGCTATCCCGACCTCGCTGGCACGCCTACCGAACCCGGTCAACTGCGCGCGGGAGCGCACTCGGACTACGGGACCCTCACCCTGCTCCGACAGGACGACGCCCCCGGGGGTCTCGAGGTGCTCGGCGCCGATGACCGCTGGATCGGTGTGCCCGCCGTCAAGGGCGCCTACGTCGTGAACATCGGCGACGCCCTCGAGCGTTGGACCAACGGCCGCTGGCGCTCGACCCTGCACCGAGTGGCGCTGCCACCTGCTGACGCCACCGGGTCGACCGAGCGCCAATCGCTCGCGTTCTTCCACAACGCGAACTGGGACGCCGTCATCGATTGTCTTGAGCCCTGTCGGCCGGCGGATCCCGCCGACCTACCTCCTCCCATTACGGCTGGCCGTCACCTGATGGAGAAGTTCCGGCGCACGCAGAGCGACTCTCCCCGATGACTGTTCCCCCCGGCGCCTATCCGGCGCGGTCGAGAACCTTCAAGCCCCGGCGACGTCGTCTGTCGCCGACGCGAGAGGCCGAACTCGGCCGACTCCTCCCGGTGTACGGGCTTGATGTCGCGGGCCCACCAATCGACCTCGACGCCACCTTCGGGCGGCGCGCCCGCCGCGCCCTCGAGATCGGTTGTGGTGCCGGCGAGGCGGCGCTCGCCATGTCGGAGGCCGCGCCTGACACCGACCTCATCGCCTGCGATGTCCACACCCCGGGGATCGCCCGATTGCTCACCGAGATCGACCGTCTCGGTCTGACCAACCTCCGCGTGGTGCACGGTGACGCACTCGACTTCGCCACTCGGCTCCCGGGCCGCACCTTCGACGAGGTCAGGATCTACTTCCCCGATCCCTGGCCGAAGCCGCGGCAGCGTCAACGCCGACTCGTCCGCGACGACCTGCTCGCGACCATCATCGTCACCATGACCGTCGGAGCCCGACTTCGTCTCGCCACCGATGTCGACGATTACGCCGAGCAGATCGCGGAGGTCTGCTCAGGGTGCGGGCACCTCGAGGGGGGCATCGTGCCTCGACCGGAGGATCGTCCGACCACCCGCTTCGAGACGAAAGGTCTGGACGCCGGCCGCCGGGTCACCGACTTCGAGTATCGGGTGGTCGACTGAGATGGCTGCGGACGAGACAGTCGAACGCCGGAGCGGTCGATCGGCTCCCGCTCCGGAATCGATGCCGAGGCCGCTGCTGTCCCAACGCGCCGAGGAACGGCTCGGCCCCCGACACCGTCAGGTGCTCGATCAACTCGAACGGCTCTTCCTCGAGGAGGGTTTCGGTGGGATCAGCGTTCGCGAACTCGCGGCGAGCGT
>JAYQAE010000289.1:0-1901 GCA_038136655.1 Ilumatobacteraceae bacterium | reverse complement strand
GCTTGGATGCGGAGTGTTCGGCACGGGGCGACTCGGCGGACTCGATCTTGAGTTGCTGTCGACCGCGGGAGCATTCCCCGACCGCGCTGATGATCCCTCGACACCCGCGCCGTCGATCACCGAACTCGTCGTGGTCGGTTTGTCGGCAGGGGCGCTCAGGACGGCGACCTTCGAACGCTGCTGACGCCTCGCGAAAGGACGGAGCGCGGGCGCGTGACGCCCGAGGAGTCCGAGAGCGGATGACGGGAATCGAACCCGCGTTCTCAGCTTGGGAAGCTGATGTTCTGCCATTGAACTACATCCGCGAAGAGGGCCAACACTAGCGGTCGGGCGACTGCTCGTCACCGGGCCGAGCGGCACTAGGGTGACCCGCGTGATCCTGTCGGACCGCACGATTCGCGAGGAAATCGCCGCCGGTCGGATCGTGATCGACCCCTACGACGACCAGCTCGTCCAACCCTCCTCGATCGACGTTCGGATCTCCCATCTGTTCCGGGTGTTCCGCAACCACACCTCCGCCGTCATCGACGTCAAAGCCGACCAGACCGGCCTCACCGAGCTCGTCGAGATGCCCGAGGACGGCTCGGAGGCGTTCATGCTCCACCCGGGTGAGTTCGTGCTTGGCTCCACCCTCGAGCGGGTCGCGGTGCCCGACGATCTCGTCGGCCGCGTTGAGGGGAAGTCGAGCCTCGGCCGGCTCGGACTGCTCATCCACTCCACCGCCGGATTCATCGACGCTGGCTTCGATGGGCACATCACCCTCGAACTCGCCAACGTCGCGAGCCTGCCGATCACGCTCTACCCGGGCATGAAGATCGGCCAGGTCAGCTTCATGCGCATGACCACCCCAGCCGAGCGCCCTTACGGATCCGGAGCCTCCGGATCGAAGTATCAGGGCCAGCGGGGCCCCACCCCGAGCCGCTACTTCGAGAACTTCACCTGAACCCCGATGCGGGCCCGTCGAGCCGATGGACCCGTTGGACGAACCCACAGGAGTCAACGATGACCTTCTTCCCCGATGTCGAGGCCCCGATCGCCTACGAGGGACCCGAGAGCGACAACCCGCTCGCCTTCCGTTGGTACGACGCGGAGCGGTCCGTCGCCGGACGCACCATGGCCGAGCACCTTCGCTTCGCCGTCTGCTACTGGCACTCCTTCAACTGGGACGGCTTTGACATATTCGGCGCGGGCACCATGGACCGCCCCTGGCTCGGCGCCCAGACCGACCCGATGGACGCCGCCCGACGCAAGATGGACGCCGCCTTCGAGTTCTTCTCGAAGCTCGGTGCACCGTTCTGGTGCTTCCACGACCGCGACATCGCCCCCGAGGGAGCGACCTTCGCCGAGTCGTGTCGCAACCTCGACACCATGGTCGACGAGGCCGCCCGGCACATGGAGGCCACGGGCATGCGCCTGCTGTGGGGTACGGCCAACCTGTTCTCGAACCCGCGCTACCAGGCCGGTGCCGCCACCAACCCCGACCCCGAACTGTTCGCCTACGCGGCCGGTCAGGTCTGCCAGGTGCTCGAGGCGACGCATCGACTCGGCGGCTCCAACTACGTGCTGTGGGGCGGCCGCGAGGGATATGAGACCCTGCTCAACACCGACATGGGCCGCGAGCTCGAGCAACTCGCGCGGTTCCTCCACCTCGTTGTCGAGCACAAGCACGCGATCGGTTTCGAGGGGACCATCCTCATCGAGCCGAAGCCCTTCGAGCCGACCAAACACCAATACGACTACGACGTCGCGGCGGTCCACGCCTTCCTGCAGAAGTACGACCTCGCGGAGGACGTATGCGTCAACATCGAGGTGAACCACGCGACCCTGTCCGGTCACGACTTCGCCCACGAGGTGGCCGCGGCCGCGGCGGCGGGCATCTTCGGGTCGATCGACGCCAACGC
>JAYQAE010000288.1:309-1918 GCA_038136655.1 Ilumatobacteraceae bacterium | reverse complement strand
CACCACGGGTTCGTGCACGCCGGCGTGATCGGATCGGTGCTCGACTCCGCCTGCGGCTGGGCCTCACAGACACTCATGCCGGCCGGCACCGAGGTGCTCACCGTCGAATACAAACTCAACCTGTTGCGACCAGCCACAGGAGCCACCTTTGAAGGCGTGGGCGTCGTCACACGTCCCGGCGCGACGATCACCTTCGCCTCCGGTCAACTCGTCGAAGTCAACGACCCCGAACGACCGATCGCGACGATGACCGCCACGCTCATCGGGGCACGCCCCAACTGAAACATCGATCACATCGTCGTCTCGGGTCACCTCCCTGCGGCGAGCACTAACGTCACGAAATGCGCAAGGTGTCGAAGTTCGCTTGGCTGGTTGTCAGCATCCAAGTCGTCTTCGTGATCCTGGCGGTTGCGATCGTGCAGAACCGGGCGACGTGCGAAGAGCAAGAGGACGCCGTCACGCAGATCGTGAGCGAAATTTTCTGCGAGGGCTTTGAGGACCTCTTCGTATACCTCGCTCTCGGCGGACTCACCGTGCTGTGGATCATTACTAACGTGATTCTCGGCATCTTTGCTCTCGTCCTCCGTAGGCGCTCCTCGGCTCCATCATCGGAGTAGCCGTCACCATGCTGAGGGGCGAGACCACCGTCCAAGCACCGAGCGACCATCCCTGAGGAGGAACCGCCATGACAACAGTTCTCGTTACCGGCGCATCCGGATTCATCGCCAAACACATCGTGAGGGAACTACTGGACAACGGCTACGTAGTGCGGGCCAGCACCCGGTCGAATCATCGACGCGACGAGCTTGACGCCCTCTTCCCTGATGCGGGCCTCGAGCACGTCACACTCGACTTGAACCATGACGAAGGCTGGGCAGATGCGCTGGCTGACGTCGACGTACTGATGCACACCGCGTCACCTTTCCCCGGCGAGCAACCCGACGACCCCGAAGATCTCATTCGTCCAGCGGTTGACGGCACCCTTCGGGCACTCGAAGCAGCGCGGGCCGCCGGAGTCAATCGGGTCATCCTCACATCAAGTGTCGCTGCCGTCCTGCACGACCCCGCCGCGTCGCCCACCGCGACGATCAACGAGTCAAATTGGACCGATCCTGAAGGTGAGCGCGTATCCGCCTACGAGGCGTCAAAGACCTTGGCTGAGCGTGCCGCGTGGGACTTCGCCGCTACGCACACCAACATGAAAATCACGGTGATCAACCCGGCCGCGGTGATGGGACCCGCCCTTGATGGCAACTACGGCACATCACTCAAGTACGTCGAGCGGTTCCTTGCCGGCACCGACCCAATGGTGCCCAACGCACGCCTCAGCGTGGTCGACGTCCGTGATGTGGCCCGGATGCACGTTGCGGCGATCAGCAACGACATGTCAATCGGCGAGCGCTACATCGCAGCCGCAGGCATGACCAGCATGCCGGAGGTAGCCGAAGCGTTAGCTCGAGAGTTTCCCAACCGCAAGATCACTACAAGAACCGCACCTGATTGGCTCGTGCGCCTCATGGCCCGGTTCATGCCGCCGCTCAAACTGGTCGTCAACAGTCTCAACCGGCGGAACCACGTCGACGGTTCGAAAGCAATCTCCACGCTCGGC
>JAYQAE010000288.1:0-299 GCA_038136655.1 Ilumatobacteraceae bacterium | reverse complement strand
CCAAGATGACGCGCTGAGAACGTCGCCCCATCGTCAGGGCTAACCAGCATGTCAAGGTCCTCCCAACGGTCGAACGGATCACCGATCAACTGCCCACCACAATGCTCGTTCGTGTCTCGGACCTTCACCGCGAACTCATCACCGTCGAGCCCTGACACCTTGACCCAACCACGCCGATTCGACTGCGCGTAGTGCGTCTCGCCGGAGACGTAGCTGTAGACCGCCACTTTTGCGCCAGCGATCGGCATGAGCGAGCCGGCGTCAACAAGCTTCACGGTCAAGGTCTGATCGGAGGGGTA
>JAYQAE010000287.1:0-1919 GCA_038136655.1 Ilumatobacteraceae bacterium | reverse complement strand
CCCTTGCCGCCGTGGTTGCCGGCCTCGATGTACTTCTTGGCGTTGTCCCAGGCGCCGCCGGCGTTCGCCATGAAGATGGCGATCGCGAATCCGCTCACGAGCACGCCGGCGAGGAGACCACCGAGGGCGTTCACCGAGATGAACCCGACCACGAGCGGCACGATGACGGCGAGGCCGCCGGGGATCAGCATCTCGCGGAGCGAGGCCTCAGTCGAGATCGCGACACAGCGCGCCGAGTCGGGGATCGCTCCCTCGGCTCCCTCGCGCAGACCCGGGATCTCGCGGAACTGGCGGCGCACCTCCTCGATCATCTTGTTGGCGGCGCGACCGACGGCGTCGATGGTGAGCGCGGCGAACAGGAACGGCAGGCCGGCGCCGATGAAGAGGCCGACGAAGGCGTCCACCTCGCCGACGTTCAAGTCGAGGCTGCCTCCGGCGGCGGCGATGGCGTACTCGAAGCTCTTGAAGAGCGCGAGAGCGGTCAGCGCGGCGGAGCCGACGGCGAAGCCCTTCGCGATGGCAGCGGTGGTGTTGCCGAGGGAGTCGAGGGCGTCGGTGACCTTGCGGACCGACGGGTCGAGGTGGGCCATCTCGGCGATGCCGCCGGCGTTGTCGGAGATCGGCCCGTAGGCGTCAACCGAGACGACGACACCGGTGGTAGCGAGCATGCCGATGGCGGCGACGGCGATGCCGTAGATGCCGCCGGGGATCGCGTCCTCACCGAAGGCCTGATCGCCACCCCACCAGGCGACGAGCACGCCGATGAGGATGAGGCCGACGGAGGCGGCAACCGACACCATGCCGGTGGAGACACCGGAGAGCACCGTGGTCGCGGGTCCGGTCTCGGACTGCTTCGCAATCTTCTTCACCGGGTTGAACGCATCCGAGGTGTAGAACTCGGCGGTCTTGCCGAGGGCCCAGCCGACGATGAGGCCACCGATGACGGCGACCGCGATACCCCAGGGCTTCTGGTCGTCTCCGTCGAAGACGAGGTAGGCGACGATGAAGGTGGCGACGATGGTGAGGCCCATCGCGATGTTGGTGCCCATGTGGAGGGCCTTGGAGAGCGCGTGGCTGTCGGTGGAGTCGCCGGCGCGGACGAAGAACGAGCCGACGATCGAGGCGAGCATGCCGACGAAGGCGATGGCCATCGGGAAGACGAGGTAGCCGAGGTTGTCGCCGATGTCGGTGGCGCCAATGCCGGCGGCGAAGGCGATGAGGGAGACCGGAGCGATGATCGAACCGGCGTACGACTCGAACAGGTCGGCGCCCATGCCGGCGACGTCGCCGACGTTGTCACCGACGTTGTCGGCGATGGTGGCCGGGTTGCGAGGGTCGTCCTCGGGGATGCCGGCTTCGACCTTGCCGACGAGGTCGGCGCCGACGTCGGCGGCCTTGGTGTAAATGCCGCCGCCGACGCGGGAGAAGAGTGCGATCGACGAGCCACCGAGTCCGAAGGCGGTGACGATCTCGAAGGCCTTGTCAACCTGAAGCCACTCAACGAAGAGCAGGTAGACGAACATGAGGCCGAGCAGGGCGAGACCGGCGACGGTGAAGCCCATCACGGCGCCACCGCGGAACGCGATCGGCAGGGCCTTGCCCGGACCTTCCTTGGCGGCCTCGGCGGTGCGGGCGTTGGCCATGGTGGCGACGGTCATGCCGACGAAGCCGGCTCCGGCGGACAGCACCGCGCCGAGCACGTACGAGATCGCGGCGAGCGGGGCGATGACGATCGCGAGGAGGATCGCGAGGGCGACCACGAAGACCGCCACCCAGGAGTACTCCTTATAGAGGAACGCGCGGGCGCCCTTTTGGATCTCGGTCATGAGGAAGACCATGCGGTCATCCCCGGGCGAGGCGGCGGCGACCGCCCGGTAGTAGTAGGCGGCGAGCGCGAGTCCGAGGATCGCGGACGCAGC
>JAYQAE010000286.1:0-1934 GCA_038136655.1 Ilumatobacteraceae bacterium | reverse complement strand
ACCAACTCGAGATGACGGCCACCGAGGTGCTCCCGCGCATCGGTGTCACCCTCGGCTCCTGAACGACACCGCTAACCGGGCGTAGTCTTCGCCCGTGGCGCCTCCGCTGACGATTCTCCTGACCGGCGCGGGTGCGCCCGGCGTCACGGGAACGGTCCACGCGTTGAGGAACAACCCGTCCGGGGAGCGCCCGCGAATCGTTGGATGCGATGTTCGATCGGACGCTGTCGGTCAAGAGTTGATCGACGCATTTGCGACCGTGCCCGTTCCCGAATCCGACCACTATGTGGAGTCGCTTCTCGGCATCTGTCGAGATCATGGCGTTGACGTCATCGTCCCGCAGACCACCCGGGAAGTCGAGCGGCTGGCCTCGGCAGGGGAGCGTGTGCGGGCCGAGGGGATCGCGCTCGTTGCCGGTGAGGCTGATGCGGTTCGCCGAGGCAACGACAAGGTCGAGACCCTTCGAGCGTTCGAATCCGCCGGGCTTGCGAGGCCGCAATGGTTCATCGCGCGCTCCATCGACCAGGTCGCGGATCTCGCGGCGGAGCTCGGCCACCCAGAGCTCGAGGTTGTCGTGAAACTCCCGAGGGCCAACGGCATGAGGGGGTTCCGCGTACTCAGCGCCGGCGCACGGCGCTATGAGACCTTCGCCACTGCGAAACCCGGCGACCCTCGGGTCGCCCTTGACGACTTCCTCGAGGTCCTGGCAACCGCCGACGACATCGAGCTGCTGGTGACGGAGTATCTCCCCGGCCCGGAATACTCAGTTGACTGCTATCGCGGCCCATCCGGCGATGTGGCGGTGGTCAGGGAGCGCACCTCGGTTCGCAGCGGGATTGCGTTCGACACGATCGTCGTCGATCGACGCGATATTGGGGAGATGGCGCTACGAGGGGCCGAGGAACTCGGTCTAAACGGCGTTTTTGGTTTTCAGTTCAAAGAGGCGCGTGACGGCTCGGTGCTGCTCCTGGAGTGCAATCCCCGAGTTCAGGGGACGATGGTCACCTCGGTGCTCGCGGGAGCCAACGTCATCTGGGCGGCCGTCAACGACGCTCTCGGGAGGCCTCCGCTTTCGATCCCCCCGCCGCGCGTCGGGACACGACTCCGCCGATACTGGGGTGGGGTCGACGACGCTGGTACTCATCTCTTGGGTTCGGCGTGATCGACCACGGCGCGCTGAACGACGCGAAGGCGATCCTCTTCGATCTCGACGACACCCTCTACGACGCCGCCTCCTTCGAGGAGCAAGCCGATCAGGCCGTCGCGGCAGTTTTCGCTCGCCTCGGTGAGATTGAGGTCGTCGAGGCACTTGCCCATGCGGCGAATGCCCGTGTAGAGGGATGGTCCGGGTATCTCGATCGATGGGCTGAGGCCATCAACCTCGGCCGGGAGTCGATCGCCGAGGCCCTAGACGTGAGGCGCTCGATGTCACCACGGCTTGAGTTGCGATCGGGAGCAGCGGAACTGCTCTCCGAACTCAAGGAAACTGGTCGTGCGATTGCGATCGTCACCAACGGAGATCGCCGACAGCAGGAGAACAAAGTCGACGCCCTCGGTCTGGTTGCTCGTTGGGGGGTGCACGTCGAGTACGCGGCGGACTCGGAACCGAAGCCCTCACCTCGGGCTGTTGAGCGCACCCTGAACACCTTGGATGTTCCCGCCACGCAAGCGGTGTTCGTAGGTGACTCGGCTTCGGATGAGATCGCGGCGCAAGCCGCGCATGTCCGGTTCGTGTGGGCGGAGGAGATCTTCGGCCCGCTCAGGAGCGACCCGCTCAGCCCGTAAGCTCGTCGAAGTTCGACAGGTACCCCTGAGCGGCTTCTCGGAATGACGTCTCTCTCCGGCTGAGCAGGGAACGGAGGCGATCCCCGCTGGTCGGCCCATCACCGGCCCACCAGATTGGGTGGGTGAGCAATTGAAGCGAACCCGAGTCC
>JAYQAE010000285.1:0-1935 GCA_038136655.1 Ilumatobacteraceae bacterium | reverse complement strand
CCTCACGCACTGGTCACAGACACGAAACATTCGGGCGACAGTCGTGAAACGACGGCCTCCTACCTTCTCCACCAGTCCACCGGCAGCGTGGCCTCGGACGACCCCTACCCGTCTACCCATAGAGGAGGAACCGTGCGCAAACGTGCACTACGAATCACTTCCGGCCTCGGTGGAACGCTCGCTCTGCTCGCGTTGACACCGAACGTCGGTTTCGCCCAGGAACTCACCCCCGAAGAGGTGCAGGCTGTCCTCGACAACCTGTGGGTCTTCATCGCCGGCATCCTGGTGTTCTTCATGCAGGCGGGCTTCGCGCTCGTTGAAGCCGGCCTGACCCGCGCGAAGAACGTGGTCAACATCTTCGCGAAGAACATGGCTGATGCCGTGATCGGCATCCTCGCCTTCTTCGCTACCGGTTACGCCTTCGCCTTCGGCGCGGGTGGCGACTGGATCGGCACGGAGAACTTCCTGCTCTCCGGCTACGACGACTACTCGGCGATCGATGGTGGGTTGAGCCCAGCCACGACCTTCTTCTTCCAAGCCGTCTTCGCCGCCACCGCGGTGACGATCGCCTCGGGAGCCATGGCCGAGCGCACCAAGTTCAGCGCCTATCTGCTGTTCTCCGCGGTGATGTGCGCGTTCATCTACCCGGTGGTCGTGCACTGGACCTGGGGTGGCGGTCTCATCGCCAACATGTCGATCGGCGACGCCGTCTACTCCGACTTCGCCGGCTCGGCGATCGTGCACATGACCGGTGGTGTCGCGGCCCTCATGGGCGCAATCTTCCTCGGCCCACGCCTCGGCAAGTACGGCCCCGACGGCAGGCCCCGCGCCATCCCGGGCCACAACATCCCGTTCGCCATCCTCGGTGTGTTCATCCTGTGGCTCGGCTGGTTCGGCTTCAACCCCGGCTCCGAGCTCGCCGCCGACCAGTACGTCATGTCGGTCGGTGTGAACACGATGCTCGCCGCCGCCGCGGGAGCCTTCATGGCGACGGTCACCATTTGGCTGAAGGCGGGCAAGCCCGACCTCGCGATGATCGGTAACGGCGCCCTCGCCGGCCTCGTCGCGATCACCGCTCCGTGTGGCGCGGTGGATCCGCTGCCCGCCGTGATCATCGGCGGCATTGGCGGTGTGCTGGTCGTGTTCTCGGTGATCTTCTTCGACTCGGTCCGCATCGACGACCCGGTCGGCGCGATCTCGGTGCACGGTGTGGTCGGTATCTGGGGAACGCTCTCCATCGGCCTCTTCGCCAAGTACGACGACGCCTTCCTCGGTCGTGAGGACGCCGGCCTCTTCTACGGCGGTGGGTTCGATCAGCTCGCGATGCAGATCGTGATGGTCGTGATCATCGCCGCTTGGGTCGCTGCTACCACCGCGATCCTGTTCGGGATCCTGAAGGCCACCATCGGCCTGCGCGTCAGCGCCGAGGAGGAGACCCAGGGTCTCGATGTCCTCGAGCACGGGCTTCAGGGCTACGCCAACGAGACCGTTACCACCGGCGCCTGATCCGGACGACACAGAGAGAACGAAGGAGAGTCATGAAACTCATCACCGCAGTCATCAAGCCGTTCAAACTCGACGACGTGAAGGACGCCCTCAAGGCGATCGGCATTGCCGGCCTCACCGTCTCCGAGGTGCGCGGCTTCGGCCGTCAGGGAGGTCACACCGAGACCTACCGTGGCGCCGAGTACCAGATCGACTTCGTGCCGAAGGTCAGCCTGTCGGTCGTCGTCGATGACGCCCAGGCCGATCAGGTGGTCGAGACGATCACCTCGGCCGCCGCCACCGGCAAGATCGGCGACGGCAAGATCTGGGTCACCCCGGTCGACCGGCTGGTGCGCATCCGCACGGGTGAGGAAGGCGCTCAGGCGATCTGACGCAGCGACCGCCCGCCCGTCCCGCTCGTGCGGGGTAGGGGCACCCCCGGGTCACCGA
>JAYQAE010000284.1:0-1944 GCA_038136655.1 Ilumatobacteraceae bacterium | reverse complement strand
AACGTACGCTCTAGGCCATAGCCGCGCTAATTCTCTCCTCGTCTGAGTTCCGAGCCCTCCGGTCTGACCCATTCGCAGGTGAACACATCATCGCCGACGGAATTTCGCTAATTCTCCTCGATGGACCCGAGGACGACATTCAGCACGCGGGCTTGCTGCCGGTTGTGGTGGCCGCTATCGGGGATCGCTTGGGTTGCTCGGGTCCCGCAGGTGTTGACGTCGTGGTCGGCGAAGGTGACATCGCGCGCCTTAGGGAAACGGTCGAGAAGTTCCCGGTCGCCTCCGCGACTCTCGCAGTGCTACTTCGGTATTCGGGCGAACTTTCCGACGAGGGGGCGCTAGCTGCTGAATCCGCAACATATTCGACGCTGCAGGCCGGCGCGGAGTTCAGTCGTTGGAAGGCCTATACAGAGGTCGTCCTCGATCACGGGGAAGCGCCGGCAGTCGACGTTCGACGAACTGACGACGAGATGATCATCACTCTTCATCGACCCCACCGTCACAATGCGATTAACCGCCAAATGCGAGATGAACTTTGCACAGCAATCCGAGTGGCCTTGGCCGACACGACCATTCACCACATCACGCTTTTGGGATCAGGGCAGTCATTCTGCAGCGGTGGCGATCTCGCCGAATTTGGCACGCGATCAAACCCCGCGACCGCCCATGCCTTACGGCTCGCCCAGAGTCCAAGTCACCTCTTAAACCAGGTCCGCAACCGAACTACCGCCCGAATTCACGGCTTCACCCTCGGTGGTGGCATCGAACTTGCCGCCTTCGCGCGGCATGTCGTCGCGGATGAGGGGACGACGATTGGCCTTCCAGAAATTCGCATGGGACTCATTCCCGGGGCCGGTGGAACACTGAGCCTCACTCGGCGATGTGGGCGGCAGCGTGTCGCGGCTCTCGCACTCGCGACCGACACGATTGAAGCGAGTACCGCGAAGTCGTGGGGACTGGTCGACGAAATTTCGACCTGACACGCGTGCGCCAAGAACTGGGCAGGCACACATGAGTTGCTCTTCGACCGCGGCGTCGGAATGACCTCACAGACGTCCTGAGCGGTCGCACCGTTGCCATCAGGTCCGCACGGAATTTCGGTTTGGTCGCCAGGCGATTGCGAGCAGGAGCGCTGCGCAACCGGCGCCGAGCCCGGCGGCAATCGCAAGCCCAACCGTTCCGGTGAGCTCCTCGACACTTCCAATCGCGCGGTCAAGGGACACGCATCCTGGCCCGACGGCTCCGAGAAGTACGCCAGATAGCGCGAGCGTCATCACATACTCGCAACCCGCCCCGGGCCGAAAGATGAAAAACCCGTTGCGCCGATGATTAATCATCCACGCAACGACCATCGTTCCAACGACCCCGGCCGCCGCGAAGGGGGTGAACAGCCCGAGAATCATGAGCGCTCCAGCCCCGACTTCTGTCGTGCTTGCAAGCCAGGCCTGGACCCTAGGTAAGCGCATTCCGAGCGATCCAAACCATCTTGCTGTTCCCGTGATTCTGCCGCCGCCGACGATGTGGTTGATTCCATGCGCGAGCATGACACTCCCGATTCCGCATCTGAACATCAGCAGCGCGATGTCTTCGGCCGTTGCGCTGACCATTACATCTCCCCAAATCCCGTGTGCATCTCCGCGAAACCTACTTGGTGGCCGAAGCGACTTATAGTCGAGACATCGTCAGGCCAGCTGTGCTAGCGCGCTGTCCCGTCGGAAGTCCGTTCCGGGGAGCTTGGCGACTGAAGGTTACGCCGTCCGCGTCGCGCTCTGAGGTCGAGAGCAGCCCTAACGTTTCGGCGTATCAAGCGTTCTGATGCCAGGTCGGCATTAGAACGGACGGGCTGGTCGAGGACAAGCAGAGGCAACTGTGAGGCTTTCACTTTCCACGGTGCACTGGTCACCGATGTTCGGTGCACCACAGAGTGTCGAGCGTGTTCTTGAC
>JAYQAE010000283.1:1599-1961 GCA_038136655.1 Ilumatobacteraceae bacterium | reverse complement strand
ATGCCACTCGCGGAACTTCACGAAGCGGGATACGCCCTCCGCGGCGAGATGACGAGCGCGCACCTCCGCCGCGATCTCGTCCCCGAACGGTCGGTACAACTCGGCGAACGCCTCCGTCTTGATCGGCGCCGAGTCGACGAGGGTGCCGTCGAAGTCGAAGACCACGACTCGGATATCGAGCGGGTCCGTCATCGGTTCAGAGCAATTCAGTCGGTGTCGTCACCGGTGACCGACGCCTGGACCTCGTCGATGAGTTGGAGCAGTCCTTGCCCGAGATCGACGTGCATCGGCGGCACGTACTTGCGCCCCGGCTTCGGCATGTAAGCGTAGGGAGTGCGCACGTAATGCCCCGCCTGCGGCGT
>JAYQAE010000283.1:0-1589 GCA_038136655.1 Ilumatobacteraceae bacterium | reverse complement strand
ACCGAGGATCTCACCGATCATCCCAAGCAGATCGACGACGCGCATCGGCTCCTGGCCGGTCAACACGATGTGCTGGTTTCGAAACTCATCACCGAGGATCTGCACGCTCGCACGAGCGGCATCGTCAACATGGATGTACTCCCGAAGGGCCTCGGCGCTGCCCTGGTATCGGATCGTTCCGGAGTCGATCGCGCCCCTCACGATCCGCCACAGGCCGTTGTGATCATCCGACCGCGGCCCATAGAGCGAGCCGTAGCGAAGGATCGTGTAGTCCAACCCATACGACTGCTCGTACTCCTCGACGAAGTGCTCAGCCGCCTGCTTGGAACATCGATAGAAGCCGCCCTGGCGCGAGTAGACGTAGACCGTGCTTGCGTAAACGAAGCGACCTACTCCCGCTTCTCGACACGCCTCAAGAAGGTTGACGTTGCCAACGACGTTCACCTCGGCGGCGGCGACAGGCATCTCGATCGCCTCGTTGAGGTCGGCGATCGCCGCGTAGTTGTAGACCGCTCCGGCCCCTTCGACCGCCGTGCGGACGGCCTGTCGATCGAGGATGTCACCGACCACCATCCGCTGGTCATCCCGAAGCCATCGAGACTCGGCGCGATCGAAGATCGTCACCTCATGGCCCACCTCGCTCAGGTGATCCGCCACATGGGAACCGAGGAAGCCTGAACCTCCGAAGATGGTCACCTTCACGCGGTCGACGGTACCACTGGCACCGTCCCCCCAGTCAGCTGCCCAGTGGCTACTCCCGCGGTATCAGACCTCTGCGAAGACAGTCACCGGGGCACCGTCACCACCAAGTATCCGAAGCGGCGCGACCCAGACCCGTCCCGGCGGCTCAGAGAGAGCTGCGAGGTCCATGTCCTCAATGAGCCGCACCGCTCGCCGCCCCGACGGGTGTGGTCCGAGGAGAATCCGATGGGCCTCTCGGCCGACCTCTCGATGATCAGGACTCGAGATCGAGATCGCATCGACGCCGAGGAAAGCGAGTTCCAACTCGTCACGGACCCAGGTAGCCACATCAAGTCCGATGCCCGGGCCGTGCGACTCGAAGTTCTCCCGCTCGCTCGCCATGGACGACGTTCGCCAGTGCTGGGCCCCCGTTCGAAACAACAGCATGTCGATGTCAGTTGGAAGGGCTGCGAGTTCCGCGCCGATGCGATCAAGGCTGATCAGCTCGCCCGGTTGGCACGGCACGTCGATCAACGCGGGCCGCTCAGCGATCCACGATGCGGCATCGAACTGGTCGATGCTGGCCCCATCCTCGACGAAGTGCACAGGGGCGTCGACGTGGGTGCCGCTGTGGGCTGGCAACGCCAGATGCGTGTTGTTCGACGTGTCCCCTGAGGACATCGACCGTTGGGCCGTGATCTCCACCCGGCCGGATCCGGAGTACATCGGTGTCTCGGGCGACAGGACGTGACTCAGCCAGATCACGGGCATAGCCGGACACTACGCCAGGCGGGACATGGGAGCGCCGGAGGAGTCCGTCAACCCGTGCCGGTAACCGCGGGACTCAGTTCGTGAACGCGAGGATCCGGTTCGAGAACTTGAACTCGCCGATCAGCATCGTGTCGCCG
>JAYQAE010000282.1:1283-1972 GCA_038136655.1 Ilumatobacteraceae bacterium | reverse complement strand
GGTGGAGAGCTTCCGTGAGTACGTGCTCGAGGTCGTGCTCGTCGGGAACCCGATCATGCACCATCTCGTGCTCGGCCTTGATCCGACACCGCTCGGTCAGGCTCCCTTCACCCTCACCACGAATCGCGCCCTCGTCACGCGGGCCGGCGACCTTGACCTCACCCTGCCCTACGCCCGTTGCTATGTGGCCCCGTGCATCGCGGGTCACGTCGGCGCCGACACCGCCGCCGCGGTTCTCGCCGAGGGACCGCACCGCTCGGAGACCACCCAGCTGCTCGTGGATATCGGCACCAACGCCGAGATCGTGCTCGGGGACCGCGAGCGGGTGTTCGCCGCATCCAGCCCGACGGGTCCCGCCTTCGAGGGCGCCCAGTTGAGCAGTGGTCAACGGGCGACCCACGGCTCGATCGAGAAGGTGCGCATCGACCGCGACACCCTCGAGCCACGCGTCCGCGTGATCGGAGTCGAACCGTGGTCGGACGAGGAGGGGTTCACGGCCGCGATCGGCCCGTCGGGTCCGAGCGGGATCTGTGGCTCAGGCGTCATCGACGCGATCGCCGAGATGTACCTCGCCGGGGTGATCGACACGAACGGTGTGATCGATGGTTCCCTCGCCGAACGAACGAGTCGGGTAGTGGCCGACGGTCGAACCTTTAGTTACGTGCTGCACGAGGTGGGCGGCAACCGGA
>JAYQAE010000282.1:0-1273 GCA_038136655.1 Ilumatobacteraceae bacterium | reverse complement strand
CATGCCGGAGGTCCCGAGATCACCGACGTCCGATTGGCCGGTGCCTTCGGTGCCCACATCGACCCCCTCCGCGCCCTCGTGCTCGGGCTGGTGCCCGACTGCCCCGTCGATCGTGTGCGCTCCGTCGGCAACGCCGCTGGCACTGGAGCGGTGCAAGCCCTGCTCTCTCGGGGCATGCGAGCCGAACTCGAGGACGCCGCGAATGAGATCGTGAAGATCGAGACCGCGACGGAGCCAAGGTTCCAGGAGCTCTTCGTGGCCGCCATGGGTGTACCGCACACCACGGACCCAACCCCGAATCTGGCCGCTTCGGTCACCCTTCCTACACCGTCGACCGCGGGACCCGCCGCCGGTCGAACCCGACGACGATCGAGAGGAGTACCGGCATGAGCGATGCCGACACGACCGATAACGGGACCGCTGAACGAGCCGGCCGCCGCGGCGGCGGGCGTTCGGCCCGCAAAGCAGCCCGAGCCACCACCTCGGCGAGCGCGGCGGCGTTCATTACCCGCGCGTTGACCCCCCTCGACATCGTGTCGACGGAGGGGCTCGAGTTGCTCGAGCACAACGCCGACACGATCCTCGCGGAGGTCGGTGTCGAGATTCGCGACTATCCGTCGGCCATCGAGCGGTTCCGCGACGCCGGGGCTGAGGTGGACGGCACGCGTGTGAGGTTCCCTCGCGGGCTCTGTCGCTCAAACGTCACGGCGACCGCGCCCGCGATCTACACCCAGCACGGGCGTAATCCGGAGCGCAACGTGCAGATCGGTGGGGACGCGACCGTGTTCGCCCCCAACTACGGCTCCCCGTTCGTTCACGACCTCGACTCGGGTCGGCGCTACGCCACCCTCGCCGACTTCGAGAACTTCGTGCGCCTCTCGTATATGTCGCCCTATCTCCATCATTCGGGGGGCACGGTCTGCGAACCGGTGGACGTCCCGGTGTCGAAACGGCACCTCGACATGGTCCATGCCCACCTCCGCTACAGCGACAAGCCGTTCATGGGCTCGGTGACCGCCGGTTCGCGCGCCGCCGACTCGGTCGAACTCGCGCGGATCGCCTTCGGTGGCGACTTGGCCGACCGAACCGTCATGACCAGCCTCATCAACGCCTCCTCGCCGCTGGTCTGGGACGCGACGATGCTCGAGGCGGCCGAGGTCTACGCCGAGAACAATCAGGCCTCGATCTTCACCCCGTTCATCCTCTCTGGTGCGATGGCCCCGGTGACGCCGGCTGGGGTCGCGGCCCAGACCCTCGCCGAGGCGCTGGTCGG
>JAYQAE010000281.1:0-1972 GCA_038136655.1 Ilumatobacteraceae bacterium | reverse complement strand
CTGGGGTCGCTGTGAACGATCGGGGTGGGAGTCGGTCGTGAGCGACATCGGGTCGGCCAGCGACGCGGGGATGCTCGTCGTCCTCAGTGACCCGGTGGGCGCCGACCTGGCCCGCACCCTTGATCTCGCCGGCTACCGCTGGAAGGCCGTCTCGAGCGCGGCGGAGGCCTCCGAGAGCGAGCCATCGAATGGTTGGGCGGGTGCCATCGTGGATATCTCGGGTGACAGCGAGAACGGTTGGGCCTTCGCCAGAGCGATACGGAAGTCGGACACCGACCCGATCCGCACGCTCGTCCTGCTCGGCGGCGGGCAGATCGGTGATCTCGAGCTGCGCGACGAGCTCTTCGACGACTTCTGCCTCACGCCGTTCCACCCCGCCGAGTTGGAGGCGCGCCTGCGGCATCTGTTGTCGACCGGGGGCACCGCGGTGTCGAGGGCCGACATGGTGGAGTACGGCGACCTCGCGCTCAACCTCGAGACCTACCAGGCCTCGATCGGTGGCCGACCGCTCGACCTGACCTACATGGAGTACGAACTGCTCAAGTTCCTCGCCCAGAACCCGGGCAAGGTGTTCACCCGCGAGATGCTGCTCTCACGGGTGTGGGGATACGAGTACTACGGCGGTGCGAGAACCGTTGACGTCCACGTGCGACGTCTGCGAGCGAAACTCAGCGAGGAACACGCCGGTCTCATCCAGACCGTCCGCTCCGTCGGATACCGATTCGGACAGTCCCGCTGGGGTTAGCAACCCGACTGCTGTAACCGACTGGCCTCCGCGCGGTGACGAGAGGCAACGTCCTCAGCATCCGCTGCCTGGAGTTCACTACTACGTACAACGACCTGGCCGCCGACGATCGTGTCGCGCGCGGCACTTGGGCCACACCGCAGCCACGCCTCAACTGCGTCCCCGATCGCTCCGGCGTGCTGGAGCCCGTTCAGGTTCCAGACGGCGACGTCAGCGACCGCCCCGACGGACAGTTCGCCGAGTTCGCCCTCTCGACCGAGGCAAGCGGCGCCCTCCCTCGTCGCCATCTCGAGCGCCCAGCGAGCGTGAGCCGCGTCAGCCCCGCGATCCAACTTCGCGAGCAGCATTGCCTGACGAGCCTCAAGCCACATAGAGGCGGAGTCAGCGGAGGATGAGCCATCGACACCGATCCCAACCCGGCAACCCGCGTGCCGAAGCGCGACCGTCGGCGCGATGCCAGAGGAGAGGATCAGGTTCGATGACGGACAGTGCGCGACGCCCACCCTCGCAACGCCGAGTCGCTTGATCTCATCGTCATTCGGCATCACGCAGTGGGCGACCCAGGTGCGGTCGGTGGCCCAACCGGTCCGCTCGAGATACTCCATCGGTCGACATCCGAAGGTCGCAAGACTGAATGCGTCGTCCTCGGAGTTCTCCGCGAAGTGGGTGTGGAGGCGGACATCGAGTCGCTCCGCGAGTTCCGCTGTCTCCACCATGAGCCGTTCGGTGACACTGAACGGCGAGCACGGAGCGAGCGCCACCCGGGTCATGGCGCCGAACGACCGGTCGTGGTGGCGATGCACCGCCTCCTCGCAGGCCGCGAGGATCTCGTCATGGTCCTCCACCACATCATCGGGCGGGAGCCCGCCATCCTTCATTGACAGCGACATCGAGCCCCTCGTCGGATGGAAGCGCACCCCGATGTCGCGCGCCGCCTCGATCTCAGCCGTGAGCAGGTCGCCAGCGCCTCTCGGATGCACGTAAAGATGGTCGGTAGAGGTGGTGCACCCGGAGAGCGCGAGTTCAGCCAGACCGATCCACGTCGACACGTACACCGACTCAGTGTCGATCCCTCGCCACAGCGGATAGAGCGACTGGAGCCAACCGAAAAGCGGCTTGTCCGTCATCGGCGGATAGGCCCGGGTGAGATTCTGATAGAGGTGGTGGTGGGTGTTGATGAGTCCCGGCGTGACCAAGCAACCCGTGGCATCGATTCGCTCAAGCGCC
>JAYQAE010000280.1:0-1978 GCA_038136655.1 Ilumatobacteraceae bacterium | reverse complement strand
CGCGCACGACCTTGATCACCTGGATCTTCTGACCACCGGCGTCGGCGAGGATGACATCGAAGTCGTCCTTGTCGGCCTCACCGGCGTCGCCACCACCGGCGGCTCCGCCGGCGGGAGCGGCAGCGGCGACGGCCACCGGCGCGGCGGCGGTCACCTCGAAGCGCTCCTCGAAGGCATCGAGGAGCTCCTTGAGCTCGATGACGGTCATGTTCGAGATGGCGTCGAGAACTTCATCCTTGGTTGCCATTCTTCTCTCCTTGTGTTGTCGGGGCATCGCCCCGTTCGTGTGTTGTGACTGATTGATGTGTGGTGGGGCGTCGGAACGCTCCACGGTTGGTCGGGACGATCAGGCCGCCTGCTTGTCGATGAGCGCGGAAAGCCCGTAGGCGAAGTTCCGCGGCAGCGCCTGCAGCAGACCTGCGGTCTTGGTGAGCGGTGCCTGCAACGCTCCGGCGAACCGGGCGAGCAGCTCCTCCCGCGAGGGAAGATCCGCGAGCGCTGCGACATCACCTGCTCCGAGAAGCGTCGCTCCGAGGGCCCCGCCCTTCAGAACGAGGTTCGGGTTCGACTTGGAGACGTCGCGGAGGGCCTTGGCGGCCGCCGCGACATCACCGGCGACGAACGTCAGCGCGGTCGGTCCGACGAGGATCTCCTCGAGACCCTCGAGACCCACCTCACGGACGGCGAAGCGAGCGAGCGTGTTCTTGTAGACGGCGTACTCGGCTCCGGCCGGACGCAGCGAGTTCCTGAGGGACGCGAGCTGGGTCACGGTGAGACCGCGGTACTCGGTCACGAAGACGGCGTCGCTACCTCGCAGACGCTCGGCGATCTTGGCGACGGTCTCGACTTTCTCGGGACGCGGTGCTCGGACTTCGGCGGTTGCGGTGTCGGTCATGTGTTACCTCCTCTCGAATGCTCGGGTGGCTCGCAAGGGCGACACCACGCCGAGCGGCAGAGCCATTCGGGGAGGCAGCACCTCGGTCGGCGGACGGTTTCCCCTCCATTACCCCTTTCGGGACCGACGGTCTTCGGCGAGCGTTCTTCTGTTGTGCGGGGGACGCTACCGGCGGGCGGCGGCGTCTCCCACCGATTCAGTCCTGGTCGGGACGGAGTCGGCCGGTGTCGACGCGGACCCCGGGGCCCATGGTCGACGAGACGGTGATCTTCTTGATGTAGCGGCCCTTCGCGCTGGCCGGCTTGGCGCGCTGGATCTCGTCGATCACCGCGCGGAAGTTGGCCTCGATCGCCGGGGCGTCGAAGCTCACCTTGCCGAGCTGGACGTGGACGTTGCCGTAGCGGTCCGTGCGGTACTCCACCTTGCCGCCCTTGAACTCGCCGACCGCGCGGCCAACGTCGGTGGTGACGGTGCCCGTCTTAGGGTTCGGCATGAGCCCTCGGGGCCCGAGGGCGCGGCCGAGACGGCCGACCAAGGGCATCATGTCGGGAGTGGCGATGGTGAGGTCGAAGTCCATCTTGCCGGCCTCGATCTCGGCGGCCAGATCGTCGGCGCCGACGATGTCCGCTCCCGCGGCCCGGGCCTCCTCGGCGGCGGCGCCGGTGGCGAACACCGCCACCCGCACATCGCGCCCGGTGCCCGAGGGCAGGGCGACCGTGCCGCGAACCATCTGGTCAGCCTTACGGGGGTCGACCCCGAGGCGGATGGCCACTTCGACGGTCTCGTCGAACTTGGCTGAGGCCATGTCCTTCACGAGACCGAGCGCCTCAGTCGGCGCGTAGAACGTGTCGCGGTCGAACTTGGCGGCCGCGTCCTTGTACTTCTTCCCTGACATATGAGTCTCCCTCTGTTCGTCGGGTGATCCCCCGGGCGAGGTCGTCCCGGGCCGGATCGGTGTTCGTGGGGCGGCGATCAGGCGATCGCCACACCCATCGATCTCGCGGTGCCGCGCACCTGCTGCTTGGCCGCCTCCATGTCGTTGGCATTGAGGTCGGGCATCTTGATCTTGGCGATCTCCTCGAC
>JAYQAE010000279.1:0-1985 GCA_038136655.1 Ilumatobacteraceae bacterium | reverse complement strand
TCCGTCACGCCACGGCAGCGTGAAGTTGAATCCGGGGCCCCGGAAGAACGAGCCGATCATCACGAGCACCGCCCAGAACATGAGGTGCACGGTCATGAGGGAGGTCGCGAACTTGCGGTCCTCGGGCTTGTTCGACGGGTTCTTGTCGATGTACGGGGCGAAAATCAGCAGGATGATCCCGACGCCGGGGATGGTCACTCCGGCGACCATCGGATGGAACATCGTCAGCAGTTCCTGGAGACCGAGGAAGTACCACGGGGCCTTCGACGGGTTCGGCGTCTGGTTCGGGTTGGAGAGCTGCAGCAGCGGCGCGTTCACCCAGATCGAGAAGAGGAACGTGAACACCAGGCAGGCGAGGGAGGCCACGAACTCTGCGGCGAGCAGGTGCGGCCAGGTGTGGACCTTGTCGACGGGCTGGGCCTTGACCTCTTGGATCGAACCCGACTTGACCACGGTGAGCAGGCGCTGCGTGTGACCTCCGGGACCCGCACCGACCGGCACGCCGCCGCCGGCTGCCGGGGTGGCGACCGCTGCTGCGACCTTGTCGGCGACGGCGACCCCGCCCCCCGCGTCGTCATCGCCACCGGCCGCCTTCGTGCGGGCGGCCTTGGAGCGCTCGAGGAGATGGGCGGGGATACGGGAGTCGGCCTCCGCCGCGGGCGCGGCCGCCTCAGCCGCCGGTTCCGCTGAGGATTCAGCAGCCTTCTCTCGAGCCGCCTGAGCGCGCTTGAGCAGGTGTTCTGGGATCTCGGTCATTCGGTCAGCCTCCGATCACAGCGGTCCGCTGATGCCGCCGTCCTTGCGGACGCGCCAGAAGTGGATCGCCATGAAGATGACGATGATGAACGGGAAGAAGAGCACGTGGAGCACATACCAGCGGAGCAGGGTCTCCGATCCGATCTCGGCTCCACCGAGCAGCACGAATCTGACCTCTTGGCCGAACACCGGGGTGTACCCCATCATGTTCGTACCGACCGCGACCGCCCAAAGGGCCAGCTGGTCCCACGGCAGCAGGTAGCCGGTGAACGACAGCAGCAGGGTGAGCGTGAGCAGGATCACGCCGATCACCCAGTTGAACTCGCGAGGCGGCTTGTAGGCCCCGTGGTAGAAGACGCGCGCCATGTGCAGGAAGACCGAGAGCACCATGAGGTGCGCGCCCCATCGGTGCATGTTCCTCACCAGCAGTCCGAAGGTGACCGAGGTCTGCAGGTTGGAGATGTCGTCCCACGCGGCGGTTGCCTCGGGCCGGTAGAAGAACATCAGGAAGATGCCCGTCACCGTGAGCAGGATGAAGAGGAAGAAGCTCAGCCCGCCGAGGCAGAGCGTGTAGCTCACCTTGACCGCGTGACGCTTCACCTTCACCGGGTGCAGGTGGTAGAGCACCGAGTTCATGATCACGTAGCTGCGGTTCCTCGGGCTGTCGGTGTAGCCCTTGCGGAAGATGGAGCCCGGTCGGAAGATGCTGGCCCAGGCTTGGCTTCCCTGGACGGAGTCGACCGTCTGCTGGAATCGCTCCTTGGCGGTGGGGCGGGGTGTCTCGTCGATGATCTTTGCCATGTCAGTTCTCGTTCCGGATGGTGTCAGAGCCGCATGCCGTAGGCATAGCCATGGTTGTTGGTTCGGGTGTGGGAATCGCCCGCTGAGGTGGCCGGGCCCACCTTGCCGAGGATGATGACCCCGGTCGGGCAGCGATCCACGCACAGGGCGCAACGGGTGCAGATGTCGTCGTCGATGATGAAGACCACGTTGTCGGAGGGGTCGTCACCGGGTCGTTCGGTTCCCTCGGACTCCACGATCGCCTCGGGTTGCACCATGTGGATGCACTTCCACGGGCAGATGTCGACGCAGCCCTCGCACATGATGCACTCGGTTTGATCGATGTGGATGAACTGCTTCGGCTTGACCGCCTTGGTGAGGTAGTCGGCGTCGACCTCGACGAGCGTGTACTCGTCGGTGAACGGCATCATCGGGGGGTTGGCGTCGGT
>JAYQAE010000278.1:0-2001 GCA_038136655.1 Ilumatobacteraceae bacterium | reverse complement strand
GCTTCCACGTGATCGGTGAGGCGCATCTCATCGCCGACGTGTCGGGGTGGATTCGATGACGCTGTCGGGTGCGCTCAGGCGTCGCGGGCGATGATCCTCGTGATGTCGACGGCCCCGGCGAAGGTCACGAGATGCGGGCCCGCGATGCGGTGCACATGCCATCTCGGGTCGGCGATGGCACCCTCGGCATAGGGCGCGAAGAACGCCGACTCGGGTCCATCGACGGCGATGTAGTCGAGGTGGATGTGCCCGGCGGGTTCCGACTGCCACTGCTCGTCGAGCGTGGCGAACGACTGATCGCTGATGCCCGCGAGAAACCGATCGAGCGTCATCTCACCGTCGAGCACGGAGTCGTCCACGCTGAATCCGGAGAAGGGGATCATGCCGCCGTTGGCCGCGGCGACGGCTCGGCGTTCCTCGATCGGGTTGACATCGGGGGCGGTCGGAGCGTGGGCGTCGAGATAGACGAGCCGGCCGATTCGCTCGGGAATCTCGGCGGCGACCCGGGTGATCACCCGGCCGCCGTAACTGTGGCCGACAAGGGTGATGCGATCGCCTCCCGCGCGGTCGACGGCCGACACCACATCGGCGACATGGTCGGTGAGCGTGACGTGCGGGCCGCCCTCCGCCCGCCGAACTCCATGGCCGGTGAGCGGCACCGCCACCGTCTCGAGACCCTCGGCCTGAAGCAGGGAGAGGACCCGGTTCCAGCACCACTCGCCGAGCCACGCTCCGTGGACGAGAATGACAGGGTCGCCGTCGGTTCGATCGTTGCGCGGGCTCATATCTCGGTGTGGGTTCGCGACCTCGAACCGGGGTCGGCACGGTTGGGCCTGAGGCCCGATCGGTTGTACTGTACGCAGAACGGCTCGTTGTCCGCAGATCGGGCAACGGTCAGTCATCAGAAGACATCGAAAGAGGGGGCCATGTCCGACACCAAGACTCTTCCCAATCGCCTGCACCACACCGCCTACGTCACCAAAGACCTCGAGGCGACCCGGGCGTTCTACGAGGACCTCATCGGCCTCCCGCTCATGGCCACGTGGTCCGAGCAGGACGAGCTGTTCGGCGCGGTCCGTACCTACTGCCACTGCTTCTTCGGTCTCGCCGATGGCAGCGCGCTCGCCTTCTTCCAGTTCGCCAACAAAGAGGACCAGGATCTCTTCGATCCCGAACTGATCCCCTCGCCGTTCCGTCACATCGCCCTGCACGTCGATGCCGACACCCAGGCCGCCATCGAGAAGCGCGTCTCCGACGCGGGCTGGCTGCCCGAGCAGACCTTCACCCTCGAGCACGGCTACTGCCGGTCGTTCTACACGACCGACCCCAACGGCATGATTCTCGAGTTCACCGTCGACGCCCCCGGCGCCGACAAGATCAACGAGGACCGGCGCCAAGATGCCCACGAGGTGCTGCAGCGCTGGCTGGCCGGCGACCACACCTCGAACAACAACTACCGCTGAGTCCGAACCGCTCCCGGGGTCGTCGAGTGCTGTCGCGTCACGCTCAGCCGTCGGTGATCGGCAGGCGCTCCAGGTTGGACCACTCCTCGCCGATCGCGGCGGCCGTGGCGAGCAACTTCGGCAGGTGCGACTCGAGCAGCATCCCCACCGGGGTCTCGGCGGCGTGCGTCGTCACGTTGAGGGCCGCCACCACGCTGCCCCCATCTCCACGGACGGGCGCCGCGATCGACCGGATGCCGAGAGAGAGCTGCTCGTCGGACATGGCCCAGCCACGTTCGCGTACCTCGGCCAAGGCCGCGTCGATCTCGACTCGCGATGGCGCGACTCGCGGAATGATCCCCGAGGTACTCGGAGCGGTCAACGCCGCGTCGAGCGCGTCGCCGTCCAGGTCGGCCAGCAACACGCGACCCATCGATGTGGCCACCGCTGGGAAGCGGGTGCCGATGGTGACCGTTAGCGCGATGATCTTCGGCACCGCGACTCGCGCGACGTACACGATGTCGCTGCCGTCGAGCTGCGACATCGAGCTCGACTCGTG
>JAYQAE010000277.1:0-2012 GCA_038136655.1 Ilumatobacteraceae bacterium | reverse complement strand
GAGGACTACGAGCGGATCTTCGACTGGACCAACACCATCCTCGGCGCGAGCGACCCCGAGTTCGGCGGCACCTACGAGCGCCTCATGGAAGTCTCCCTCGAGATCTTCGCCTACGCCCAAGCCCTCGGTGAGGATCGCCGGGCGCATCCGACCGACGACATCACCTCCGCGCTCATGGCCGCCGAGGTCGACGGCGACCAACTCACCCCGCAGGAGTTCGGCTCGTTCTTCATCCTCCTCGTGGTCGCCGGCAACGAGACCACCCGCAACGCGATCAGTCACGGCCTGCGCGCCCTCACCGACCACCCCGACCAGCGCGAGCTGTGGTTCGGCGACTTCGACACCCACACCCGCACCGCGGTCGACGAGATCGTTCGCTGGGCGACACCGGTCATCCACTTCCGCCGCACCGTCACCGCCGACACCGAACTCGGCGGCCAGTCCCTCGCCGCGGGCGACAAGGTCGTGCTGTTCTACGCCTCAGCCAACCGAGATCCGGCCGCGTTCGAGCACGCCGACCGGTTCGACATCACCCGACCGCTCCAACCCGTCCAAGTCGGGTTCGGCGCCGGTGGGCCGCACTTCTGCCTCGGCGCGAACCTCGCCCGCCGAGAGATCGCCATCGCCTTCGACGAGATTCGCAAGCGGCTTCCCACCCTGCGCACCGTCGGCGAGCCCGATTATCTGAAGAGCAACTTCATCAACGGCATCAAGCGAATCCCCTGCGCCTGGGACTGACCGCGGCGTGACCGTCTCGGACCGCATCCGGTGGATCGCCACCGCCACCTACGTCGGGTGGCTGACGCTGACCGCCTACGTCGCGCTGATCATCATCGAGTTGCGTCGGGCAGCGGCCATCTCTGAGAGCCGCTTTGAGGATGGTGTCTGGGGGCAACGCATCGAGATCGTCTCCTTCGTCGCCCTGCCTCAAAACGCGGTGATCCTCGTGCCGCCCGCCATCGCCGCCGCGGTCGCCGGAGCTCTGATCGCCGCGCTGCACCCCGACGACCGACCCGACCTCACCTGGTCGCGTCGACTCGCGCGGGTCACCGGCGGGCTCGCGATCGTGGTGATCGCGCTTGCCGTGATCGGCATCATCGGCATCCCATTCCGCTACGCCGATCCGCTCGCCGATCTTGCGGCGATCGTCGGGCGTTTGGCTGGTGTGGCGATCTCGCTCGCCGTGATCCGCCTCTGCCGCGAATCGGCCGAGTCGGGCTGAGCGAGATCAGAAGCCGAGGTCGCCGGAGAGGAAGTGGCGACGACAGAGCAGTTCGTAGCGGACGAGATCGCCGAACATCTTCTGCTCACCCGGGCCCGCCGTATCACCCACCACAACGGTCTCGCCCTCGTAGACGACGAAATCGTTGACGACACGTGCGTTGTGAGTGGCTCGCGAACCGCACCAGCAACGGGCTTCGACTTGGAGCGGCACGCGCTCATCGGCGATCTCGAGCATGCGGCGCGTGCCGTCGAAGAGCAGGCCGCGGAAATCGGTGATCAGGCCGAAGGCGTAGACCTCGACCTCCATATCGTCGACCACTCGGGCGAGCTGGTCGCACTGGGCCGGCGTGTAGAACTGCACCTCGTCGCAGACCAGGTAGTGGAGAGGCCAGTGCTCGACGGCCAAGGCGTGCAGATCGAGGTCGGGGTCGACGTGGATGGCCGGTGCCCGCACCCCGAGACGACTCGTGACCTGATGGCCCTCGCGATCGAGGCAGGTGAGCAGCAGGCCGTAGAGATCGCGGGACGCGAGGTTGTGATGGATCTGCAGGGCGAGCGTGCTCTTGCCCGAACCCATAGTGCCGAAACTGAAGCGAAGGTTCGCCATCGAACCGTGACCCTACTGGCCGGGTGTGGCATGCTGGCCAAGGAGCCGACTCGGGACTCCTCCCGGGGGCAGCGACCGCACAAAACCAAGCGAATCATCGGGCGGGGGCCCGTCGGGGGGAAGAGATGAGCGACACGATCGATCGCGCCGAGATCGGGGTACTCGACCGACTGGTCGTGAG
>JAYQAE010000276.1:0-2018 GCA_038136655.1 Ilumatobacteraceae bacterium | reverse complement strand
CGAATCCACCCCGACACGTCGGCGATGAGATGCGCCTCACCGATCACGTGGAAGCAGATCAACCCCTCCGGTGAGACCGGAGCGATCACCGCGTTGGCGACGGTCGGCGCCGCCGAGAAGTTGAGGCTCGACGTGTCCGGGCGCGGCCCGCACGGGAACACCGTGACGTAGCCACCAGCCCCGGAGGTCGAGGTTGCGGTCAGGTTCATCGCTACGGCTCGTATGTCATTTGGGAGCCCCTCGGCTCCGGCGAGACGCAGCCAGAGCTCGCCATCGGGGCCGACGCGCGAACCGTTGCGGGTGTCGAGCAGTCGGATCGGCGAACGGGTCTCGAGATCCGAGCCGTCGGCGAACCACCCCATCACATCGACGATGACGTGCGCCTGGCCGGTGACATGGACGCAGACCCGCCCCTCTGCATCGAGAGGAGCGACGACCAGGTTGGGCACCGTGGATCCGATGGTGAAGTTGAGGCTCGACGCGTTCGGTCGGGCCCCGCACGGATACACGGTCGCGAAACCCTCCGCGAGCACCTCGGTGACGGTCACGTTGAGGATCGCGCCCGATGCACCCGACGTCACCCCACCGAGACCGGCCACCGCGACGACGAGATCGGCGCCGTCGCCGGCGGGCGTCCCGATCCGAGTTCCGACGGCACGGGTGTCAGCGAGACGCATCGGGTCGACCGGGTTGAAATCACCGCCTTCGGGGAAGGCGCCGACGAGATCGACGAGGACATGGGCGGGAGCGCTCAAGTAGACGCAGAACCCCGGATCGTCGGGCGAGATCACTGGGGTGATCGCGGCGTTGGCGACCGCGGACCCGGGAGAGAAGTTGAGGTTCGAGGTGTTGGGGCGCTCACCGCAGCCGAACACGGTGGCGTAGCCGGAGGCCTCCGCATCCGTCACGGTCACGTTGAGCGCGAGGGCGATCGGACTGATGCCGGCAAGCACGACCGGGTTGATCGACATGCGGTGCACACCCTCGGAGGCGATCCCGATGTCCTGGGTGCGCAGTGAACCGAGGCCGGTGCGGGTGTCGTGAACTCGAGTCGGCCCGAGCGGGATGAACGTGTCGACGCTGGGTGCGGGAGCCGGAGCGGCGCTCGAGCCACCACTGGAACTACCAGATGAGCCGCCACCCGAGCCACCGCTCGCCGGTGGGGCTGGCGCAGGACTGGGCGCCGGGTCGGGGGTGGGTTCGGGTTCGGGAACCGTCTCGGTGACGGTGAGGTTGACCCGCGCGAGCGAATCGCCCATCTCGCCGGCCTCGTCGCCGATGGCCTCGGTGGAGTCGAGGCCGAGTTGCCCTTTCGCGTTACCTCCCCAGCAGGTCATCGTGGCGTCGTCGAGATGCGCGCAGACGTGCACACGAAGGTCGTGTGGACCGACGGCGAGGTCGATGACGGTGCGGTCCGTCGGCAGCGACACCCGGTCGAGGATCGGGGTCTCCGTCGGGTGATCACCGAGGTCGATGAGGTCCCCGGAGCCGAGCTCGCCCTCGGTGTTATTGCCCCAGCAGGTCACCTTGCCGTCGCTCAGCAGCGCGCATGACATGGCGCTCCCCGTCGCCACCCGCGCGACCGCGTCGCCACCGAGGTCGACCTGGGTGGTTACGCCCATCTCGTCGGCCGAGTCACCCCGGTTAGCGATGTCACCGAGACAAAACTGCCCAGAGGTACTCAACCCCCAGCAGTGCAGCGCGCCATCGTCGAGCACCGCGCAGGTGTGCTCACCGCCAGCGGCCACCCACACGACCCCGCTCGGCAGGTCCACCGCGGGGAGGGCGTCGCCCATGGAGTCGGCGGTGCGACCGCGCGAGACGGTGTCGCCCAAGCCGAGTTGCCCGAAGGAGTTCGCACCCCAGCAGCGCAGTGTCGCGTCATCGAGAAGCGCGCAGCTGTGCTGGCCCCCGGCGGACACTGCAACTGCGATGCTCCCCGCCCCGAGAACCACCGGGTCGACCGAGGCCATCGGGTTCGCTGCCGAACCAATCTCCTGACCCGATCGACCCACACC
>JAYQAE010000275.1:0-2027 GCA_038136655.1 Ilumatobacteraceae bacterium | reverse complement strand
TCGACGATCGCAAGACCGCCATCCTGAGTGCCGTCGTCCAGGAGTACATCGCGACCGCACAACCCGTGGGCTCGTCCCACATCGCCAGCGCGCCCGGCGTTCAGGTGTCGCCGGCCACCGTCCGCAACGACATGGCGGTGCTCGAGCAGGAGGGGTTCCTCGTCCAACCCCACACGTCGGCCGGCCGGGTGCCGACCGACAAGGGCTACCGCTTCTTCGTCGACCACCTCACCGAGCCCGGACGACTCGACGAGACGCGCTCGGCTGAGGTCGGCGACTTCTTCTCCGCCGCCCACGGTCGCCTCGAGGAACTGCTTCACCAGACCTCCGACCTGCTGACCCGACTCACCAATTCCGCCTCGATGGTGCTCGGGCCCACTGCCGCGGCCGCGGTGGTGCGCTCGGTGCAGATCGTCGGACTCTCGACGACGACGGCCACGGCCATCCTCGTGCTGTCGAACGGGACGGTGACGAGCGAGGTGCTCGACCTTCCCGAGGCCACGGACGACGATGAGATCCGCCGGGCAGCTGCCCACCTCGACTCGATGCTGTCGGGCCGCTCGATCGCTGATTCTGAGTCGGTGCCGAGCGTCGACGATCCGCGAGTCGATGCGATCGCGACCGCTGCGCTCGCCGCGCTGAGGCGGGCCTCCAGCGACGACCAGGTGTTCGTCGGGGGTGCTTCCACCGTGGCGGCGTCGTTCGACGCCGTCGAGGTGGTGCGCGATGTGCTGCACACCCTCGAGCAGCAGTTCGTCGTCGTGTCCCTCGTTCAGAACATCCTTGACCGAGGAATGTCGGTCGCCATCGGCGTCGAGCACGGCGTCGAGCCGCTCGCTGCCTGCTCGGTCGTGGTCGCTCCCGTGGTGGTCGACGGAGAGCACCTCGGATCGGTGGGTGTGCTCGGCCCCACTCGTATGAACTACCCGCAGGCGCTCGCGACCGTCGGTCTGGTCAGCGACCGCCTCGGCCGACACCTCGGGGACGCCGGCTGATGGCCGACTACTACGAACTGCTCGGCGTGAGCCGCTCGGCTTCGGCCGAGGAGGTCAAGAAGGCTTACCGCAAGCGCGCCCGAGAACTCCATCCCGACGCGAATCCCGACGACCCGGAGGCCGCCGAGCGATTCAAGGAACTCGCCCGCGCCTACCAGGTGCTTTCCGACGACGACCAGCGAGCCCGCTACGACCGCTTCGGTGAAGCCGGGGTGTCCGGGTCCGGGGGAGGGGCGTCAGCCGAGGATGTCTTCGGCGCCGGCCTGGGCGACATCTTCGACGCGTTCTTCGGCGGTGGCAGCCCGTTCGGTGGCGCCTCGCGCGGTCGAGGCCCGACCGGCCCGCCGCGCGGTCAGGACATGGAGGTCGTGGCCGACATCACCTTCGAGCAAGCGGTCTTCGGCGAGCGCATCCCGGTACCGCTGCGGCTGCCCTCGCCCTGCCCAGACTGCTCGGGCACCGGGGCCGGAGGGGGCACCCAGCCGGTCACCTGCTCCGAGTGCTCGGGCTCCGGCCAGGTCCGCCGGGTCCGACAGAGCGTGCTCGGCCAGATGGTCACCAGCGCCGCCTGTGGCCGATGCGGCGGCATGGGCGAAGTGATCGCGACCCCATGCGCGACCTGCCGCGGAGAGGGCCGAGTCACCGCGGACGAGACCTACGACGTCGACGTGCCAGCCGGAGTCGATACCGGAGCGACCCTTCGGCTCACCGGTCGCGGAGCGGCGGGACCACGAGGAGGGGCACGGGGAGATCTCTACGTTCACCTGCGGGTCGCCCCCCACGAGCGTTACGAGCGCGACGGCACCGATCTGGTCACGCGGGTGCCGGTGTCGGTGTCCCAGGCGGCCCTCGGCACGACGGTCGATCTCCCGACGCTCGACGGCGACGAGGAGCTGCAGATCCCCGCCGGGACGCAACCCGGGCACGAGTTCCTTCTCCGAGGGCGTGGTGTGCCGCGCCTGCAGGCCCGCGGGCGAGGCGATCTCCGGGTGATCGTCGAGGTGCGCGTCCCGACCGACCTCGACAGCACCG
>JAYQAE010000274.1:1833-2060 GCA_038136655.1 Ilumatobacteraceae bacterium | reverse complement strand
CCCTCAGTCAGCGGAGTGGGAACACTGATGACAGCAACGGCGAATCCTTCAAGATCGCGGTCATCAAAGGTTGGGAAGTAACCCCGTTCAAGAGCTGCAGCAACCTCATGATCGCTGACGTCGCCGACATGACTTCGCCCCTCCCGCAGGGAGTTGACGCGTTCAGCCGCTACCTCAAAACCAATGACCGGATAACCGACGGCGGATGCGCGCATGGCGAGCGGGAG
>JAYQAE010000274.1:0-1823 GCA_038136655.1 Ilumatobacteraceae bacterium | reverse complement strand
ACCCACATACCCCTGCCCGATCACTGCAACGCGGGCACTACGTCGTTCAATTTTCCCGAGCAGCTCTTGAAGCATGGAGTCTCCGGTCTTGAGGGACAGCCCGAAGTGTAACGACGGCGTTTGTTCATCACGAGAGCAGCCGATGTCGATAGCGTGTCTCCATGCGGTTACTTGACTGCACGCTCCGTGACGGCGGCTACTACAACAAGTGGGACTTCCCAACGGACCTAGTACGTCGCTATGTGCGAGGGCTGGTGTCCGCAGGGATCCACACCATCGAACTCGGGTTTCGCACCCTCGACGCCGAGGGTTACCTCGGCGCACTCGCCCACACGACTGACACGTACCTCGCCGGCCTTGACCTTCCCGACGCGGCTTCATACGGCGTCATGTGGAACGCTACGGAACTCGTGACCTTCGCCGCGGGTCCCAGTGCGGCGATCGATCGCCTGTTCGACCGTGCCGTTGACTCACCAGTCTCCCTAGTCCGGATCGCGGCGACCATGAGCGAGGTGCAAGGAATGACCTCGGCCGTCGCACGCCTCCACGAACTCGGCTACGACACAGGTGTCAACCTCATGCAGGTCCATACCCTTAAGCTGAGCGACCTCACGGAATTCGGTTCGTGGGCCCTATCGGTAGGCGCTGAAGTCGCGTACTTCGCGGACTCGTTCGGAGTCCTCAATCCATCCGATATCAGCCCTATCGCGTCAGCTCTCGCGGAGGGGTTCCGTGGCCCTATCGGATGCCACCTCCACGACAACCGCGGTCTAGCAATGGCGAACACGTTGGCCGCCATCGACGCCGGCGTTACGTGGGTGGACGGCACCATCCGAGGCATGGGTCGAGGTCCGGGAAATGCGAGAACGGAATACCTCGCAGTTGAACTCACCCGACGAGGCGTTCTCGATTTCGACCTAACACCGCTTGTACCCATCGTTGAGAAGGAATTCGCGGCGCTCCACCGACAATTCGAGTGGGGGACGAATCTCCTCTACATGCTCTCGGGAACTCACGAGGTTCACCCCACTTACGTGCAACGTATGATCGCGGACCCGCGATTCTCCTCTGCCCAGATCATCGACAACATCCATCGTCTTGGTGTCGAAGGTGGGGCGACCTTCGACCTGGACCGGGCGGCTGACGACATTCCCGAGCCGACGGTGACTTCAAATGGATCCTGGAACGCGACCGGATGGTGCGCTAATCGGCCTGTACTCATCATCGGCCCTGGCGACGCTCTAGTCGACCGACGCAGCGACCTTGAACATGTGATCCGCTCAAGTCACCCGGCAGTGCTGAACCTCAACCTCAGACCGCTTATTGACCCTGAGCTCATTGATGCCTACGTCACCTGTAATCCCGTCCGAGCTCGTCTTGACCGGTCCGACGTCGCTACCACTAATGCCCGCATTATCGCGCCGACGGCACATATGGGTGGCGTGGTCGACGGTTTCCATGTGGAGGACTGGGGCATGTCCGTAAAAGCCGGACAGTTTGATGTGACAGGGCTGGGGTGCACGCTGCCGTCCGGTGTAGTTGCTGGATATGCAATAGCTCTCGCGGTAGCCGGAGGAGCCTCAAAGATTCTTCTCGCTGGTCTCGACGGCTTCGACCACGCTGATCCGAGGCAATTGTCAATGACCGAGCTGCTGACGGTGGCGCAACTTCAACCAGCCACCCCACAGATTGTTTCGCTAACACCTACGACCCACCCGGTCACGGAATCCTCGCTTTACGCACCGTGGTTGGATTGAGCGTCCTCGTCGTCATACCCGCCCGATTTCAGTCGACTCGGTTCCCTGGCAAGCCGCTCGCTGCAC
>JAYQAE010000273.1:0-2073 GCA_038136655.1 Ilumatobacteraceae bacterium | reverse complement strand
CGTCGCGCTTGTTGAACGAGGCGACGATCTTCAGGCGCTTGATGGCCTTCTGGCGACGCTGCGCGCTGAGCGGCTTCTGCCCCTCGGACGGGTCGATCGCGGCGCGGAGCTTGAGCTCCTCCTCCTCGAAGTCGATCCGCTCGATGAGCGACTTGATGGCGTCAGCGCCGGTGCCGCCCTCGAAGTAGTCGGAGTACTTGTCGGTGAGCTCGCGCCAGAGGAGCTCGTCCTCGATGATCTTGCGGCTGTGGAGCGACTTGAACTCGTCCCAGGCCCGCTCGACCAGGTCGAGCTCGGTCTCGTAGCGCTCGCGGAGACCCTCGATCTCCTTCTCGGCGTCGCGCTTCAACTTCTTCTGATCGACGCCTTCGGCCTCGGCGATCTCCGCCTCGGACTCGAGCTCCTTGTAGCGGGAGTCGATCGCGCGGTCGCGCTCCTTCTCGATCTCGTTCCGCTCCTCGAGGTACTCGGCCTCGAGGCTGGTGAGATCCTCATGTCGCTTGTCCTCGTCGACCCAGGTCACGAGGTTGGCCGCGAAGTAGATGACCTTCTCGAGCTGCTTCGCCTTGAGCTCCTCGCGAGGCTCAAGCCCGGCGAGCAGATAGGCCAGCCACGAGCGGGTGCCGCGGAGGTACCAGATGTGGACCACCGGGGCGGAGAGCTCGATGTGGCCCATACGGTCGCGGCGCACCTTCGAACGGGTCACCTCGACACCGCAACGCTCGCAAATGATGCCCTTGAAGCGGACGCGCTTGTACTTGCCGCAGTAGCACTCCCAGTCGCGGGTCGGTCCGAAGATCTTCTCGCAGAAGAGCCCGTCCTTCTCGGGGCGCAGCGTGCGGTAGTTGATCGTCTCCGGCTTCTTGACCTCGCCGTGGGACCACAGGCGGATCTGGTCGGCGGTCGCCAGCCCAATCTTCAGCTGGTCGAACATGTTGACGTCGAGCATGTCTCTTCCTCAGTTCCTCTTCGGTCCGGCCGGTCTCAGCGGACGGCCCGGCGGTCGTCGTCGTCGGATCCGCGCTCAGGGCGCGAGATGTCGATGCCGAGGTCTTCCATCGTGCGGTGGATGTCGTCGTCGAGGTCGCGCATCTCGATCTCGCGACCATCGTCTCCGAGCACCTCGACGTTGATGCAGAGGGCCTGCATCTCCTTCATGAGCACCTTGAAGCTCTCGGGGACTCCCGGTTCGGGGATGTTGTCGCCCTTGACGATCGCCTCGTAGACGCGGATGCGTCCGAGCACGTCGTCGCTCTTGATGGTGAGCAGTTCCTGCAGGCAGTAGGCGGCGCCGTAGGCCTCGAGGGCCCACACCTCCATCTCGCCGAAGCGCTGGCCGCCGAACTGGGCCTTGCCGCCGAGGGGCTGCTGGGTGATCATCGAGTACGGGCCGGTCGAGCGGGCGTGGATCTTGTCGTCGACGAGGTGCGCCAACTTCAGGATGTACATGTACCCGACGGTGATCGGGTTGTCGTAGGCCTCGCCCGTGCGCCCGTTGAAGAGCGTGGTCTTGCCGTCGGAACCGATGAGACGGTCGCCGTCGACCGACTCGGGGTTGAGGTTCTCGAAGATCTGCTGGATCGTCGGGTGCTTACCTGACTTCTCCTCCTCGTCCCAATTGGCGCCGTCGAAGACCGGGGTGGCCACGAACGTCGCCGGGGCGGTGTTCGGCCGGGTCTTCTGCTCGGTGCCGCGGGTCGGCTCCGATCCGATCACCTCTCCGGTGTTCGGGTCGGTCCAGCCCCAGCGGGCGCAGTAGCCGAGATGGGCCTCGAGGACCTGTCCGACGTTCATACGGCTCGGCACGCCGAGGGGGTTGAGGATGATGTCGACCGGGGTGCCGTCGGCGAGATAGGGCATGTCCTCGACCGGAAGGATCTTGGAGATGACTCCCTTGTTGCCGTGACGTCCGGCGAGCTTGTCGCCAACCGAGATCTTGCGCTTCTGCGCCACGAACACCCGAACCAGCTGGTTGACGCCGGGGGGCAGCTCGTCGCCGTCGTCGCGGTTGAAGACCTTGACGTCGATGACCTTGCCCGACTCGCCGTGGGGAACCTTGAGGCTGGTGTCGCG
>JAYQAE010000272.1:0-2099 GCA_038136655.1 Ilumatobacteraceae bacterium | reverse complement strand
CGTCGTCAGGAGCGCCGCCGATCAGCCAGACCCCCTCGTCGTCCGGATCGGCGCCTTGCCAGGGGAACACGCCGTCAACCGGGTAGCGGTCGACGGTCACGTTGTCGTCATCGGTGAGGGGTGAGACGACGGCGAGTTCGACCTCGGCGTCCGGTGGTTGGTCGCGGAGGATGTCGATGAGTTCGTTTACTCGCATGTTGCCTCCTTGCTCATCGTGGATTTTGGCCGTTCATGGGACGTCGAGCCAGGCATCGGCCCGCTCGAGCAGATACAGGCTGACGAGCTTGCAGCGCTCGAGGCTTTTCGCGATCGCGTCGTCGTTGGTGGTGTAGACGTCGGCCAGGTCGACCGTGAGGCGAGCCACCATCGACAGGCTGCGTTCGGGGGCATCGGTCACGCTCGGGAACGAGTCGATGGCCGACACCTCGACCGGCAGGTCAGGACCGCCGACCCCGGCGATGTCGGTGGCGAGCACGAGCAGATCGGGAGGCCGGGGGAGCGGCGGCAGGGTCCAGGTGAACAGGAGTGGGAAGGTGAAGCCGGTCGGTGGGTCGGCTTCCATGTCGTCCATTTTGAGGACCTCGTCCTCGAACCCGAGGAGCGCGCGCGGGTCGACATCGAGGGAGAGGTGCAGGTCGATCGGACCGGAGCAGGCCTCCTCTGGGTGCAGGTCGACCTCCCAGAGTTGGCGGAGCGAGTAGGTCTCGACGAAGTGCCGTTCGTCGTGGACGTGGAATCCGGTGTCGATGGCCTGGCTTTTGATATCCGCGACGAAGCCGGCCACATCGATGACTGCCACACCTCGGACACTACCGTTGTTCGTTGTGAGCCCTTCCAGTCAGCGTCCTGATGAGGGCGGGCTCCATGTCGGCGACGGTCGCCATGAAGTGCTCGACCTCTTCGATACTGCCGCCGACGCTGTCGCCAAGGTGCTCGCCGCCACGACCGACTGGGGGCCGTCGGGGCAACGTCATAGTCAGTACGCCTTCGATGTCGCAGCCGACGAGGCCTGCCTCGAGGTGCTTCGTTCCGCTGGAATGGCGGTGCTCTCTGAGGAGAGTGGCGTCACCGGTGATGCCGAGACGCCGGTGGTGATCGTCGACCCGGTTGACGGCTCCACGAACGCCTCTCGCGGTGTGCCGTGGTTCGCGACCGCGTTGTGTCTCATGGTGGACGGCCGAGCGGAGGTGGCCTTGGTGGCGAATCACGCGACCGGTCAACGGTGGCGGGCTGTCGCCGGCGAGGGGGCGAGTCTCGACGGTCGGCGCATCTCGACCTCCGGTCAGACGCAACTGTCGAAGTCGGTGGTGGCTATGTCGGGCCTGCCGAGTCATCACTACGGCTGGGCGCAGTTCCGCTGCCTCGGCGCTTCCGCTCCCGACCTCTGCCTAGTGGCATCAGGTGTGACCGATGCCTGGTGCGACATGAACAATGGTGGTCACGGAGTGTGGGACTACGCGGCGTCGATGCTTGTCTGCCTCGAGGCGGGCGCGGCGATCGCTGAGGCCTATGACCGTGATCTGTTCACCCTCGATCATCGGGCTCGCCGCACCCCGGTGGCGGCAGCAACCCCGGAGTTGCTCGAGGCGATCTTGGAACACCGTCGCGCCGATGCCTGAGGGGCACACCCTTCATCGGGCGGCCCGCCTCCAGGGCCGACGATTCGCTGGGCATCGGCTCCGAGTCGATTCACCTCAGGGCCGTTTCGACTCGGGAGCCGCCGTGGTCGACGGCCGGACGCTCGACAGTGTCGAGGCGGTCGGCAAGCACCTCTTCCACCGATGGGATGGGGGTGTCACGGTGCACGTGCATCTCGGCCTTTTTGGGCGCTTCCGAACATTTACGAAGGAGGCACCCGAGCCGACGGAGGGCACGAGGATGCGCTGGCGCGGTGAGCCGGGCACCTTGCACCTGTCGGGGCCGACGGCATGCGAGGTGATCGACGCCGATGAGGAGGAGCGTCTGCTCTCGCGGATTGGTCCTGATCCGCTCGCGGTGCGAGCGGGTGATGAGGGGCGACTGGTTGCCTCGTTCGCCCGTCGTCGGGTGCCGGTCGCGCAACTGCTGCTTGATCAGGCGGTGGTGTCGGGGATCGGCAA
>JAYQAE010000271.1:0-2109 GCA_038136655.1 Ilumatobacteraceae bacterium | reverse complement strand
GGAGGGCCTGGGCTCCACTGGGCCGGTCGCGGGACGACCTGTCGACCCCCGCGAGGGGCGTCGGTCACTCCGCGCGAGCCGACCAGCCGTTGTCGGCGAGGTCGCGAAGCACCTCGGCGAGTCCGGCGGTCTTCAAGTTGGCGAGCACCTTCCCGGGGAGTTGCTCCCCACGCTCCCATTCGTCCCAGGCGGTCATCAGCTTGTTGATGTCGGGGGCGGGGCGCTCGAAGCTCATCCCCTCAGCCTACGGACGGTGCCCGCTCACGTCACCCGGTGCGCCCTGTCCGACGCGAGACGCGTGGCTCCCACTGGGTGATCGGGATCAAGGCGCCGAGCAGGAGACCGATGCCGAGCACCACGACACGGGTCAGGGTCGACAACTCGATCCACCACTGGACCCCGAGCAGCACTGCTCCGGCTGCGAGCACAACATCCACCACTCGGTGCTGTTTGCGCGTCGTCAGACGGAAGGCGCCGAGTGGGCCGTCGACCACCGCGACATTGATCAACAGTGCGGCGGCCAGTACCCGGGGCCAGATGCCGTCATCCACGCGGAGCACATGGGAGAGCAGCGCGAGCGCCAGCACGTACTCGAGCGCCTGATGCGCCCAGAACGGTCGCTTGAACCCCACACGGTCAACCTAGGTGGCGCCTGACTCCGGACGCGACGATGCCCGGGGCGAACCCCGGGCATCGCTGTCGACGTCAGGCGTCGGGACCGGTCACGAGGACCGGGCGGTCACATCATGCCGCCCATGCCACCCATCGGGTCCATGCCACCGCCGCCCATCGGGGCCGGCGGCTCGGGCTTGTCGGCCACCACGCACTCGGTGGTGAGCACGAGGGCCGCGATCGACGCCGCGTTCTGCAGCGCCGCGCGGGTCACCTTGGCGGGGTCGATGATGCCGGCCTTGATCATGTCGGTCATCTCGCCGGTCGCGGCGTTGAGGCCGGTCGCACCGGACTCGGACTCGATCGCCTTGACCATGACTGAGCCCTCGAGGCCCGCGTTGAGCGCGATGTTGCGGGCCGGCGCGACGAGCGCCTCCCACACCAGCTTCGCTCCGGTTTGCTCATCGCCCTCGAGCGACTCGACGACCGTGGCCACCGAGGAGCGGGCGCGCACGAGAGCGGTGCCGCCACCGGCGACCACACCCTCCTCGATTGCCGCGCGGGTCGCCGAGACGGCGTCCTCGATGCGGTGCTTCTTCTCCTTGAGCTCCACCTCGGTGGCGGCGCCGACCTTGATGACCGCCACACCGCCGGCGAGCTTGGCGAGGCGCTCCTGGAGCTTCTCGCGATCCCAATCGGAGTCGGTGTTGTCGATCTCGGCCTTGATCTGGTTGATGCGACCGGCGACGTCATCGGCGGAACCGCCGCCGTCGACGATGGTGGTCGCGTCCTTGGTGATGATCACGCGCTTGGCGGTGCCGAGCAGGTCGAGGGTGGCGTTCTCGAGCTTGAGACCGACGTCCTCGCTGATGACCTGGCCGCCGGTGAGGACGGCCATGTCCTGCAGCATCGCCTTGCGGCGGTCGCCGAAGCCGGGAGCCTTCACCGAAGCCGAGGCGAAGGTGCCGCGGATCTTGTTCACCACGAGGGTGGCGAGGGCCTCACCCTCGATGTCCTCGGCGATGATCACCAGCGGCTTGCCGGTCTTCATGACGGCCTCGAGCACCGGGAGCAGCGCCTGGACGGTCGAAATCTTGCCCTGGTTGAGCAGGATGTACGCGTCGTCGAGCACTGCCTCCTGGCGGTCGGCGTCGGTCACGAAGTACGGGGACAGGTAGCCCTTGTCGAACTGCATGCCCTCGGTGAACTCGAGCTCGGTGCCGAAGGTGTTCGACTCCTCGACGGTCACCACACCGTCCTTGCCGACCTTGTCGATCGCGTCAGCGATGACCGAGCCGATCGAGGGATCGGCGGCCGAGATGGTGGCGACATTCGCGATGTCGGTCTTGTCGTCGACGTCCTTCGCCTGGGCGAGGATCGAGTCGACAGCAGCGGCGACGGCGCGCTCGATGCCCTTCTTGACGCCCATCGGGTTGGCCCCGGCGGCGACGTTCTTCATGCCGACCTGCACCATGGCCTGCGCGAGCACGGTCGCGG
>JAYQAE010000270.1:0-2109 GCA_038136655.1 Ilumatobacteraceae bacterium | reverse complement strand
ATCGCATCGTGGTGACCGCCGGTCACGTCGACCACGGCAAGTCGTCGCTGGTGCGGGCGCTCACCGGCACCGATCCCGACCGGTTGGCTGAGGAGCACCGTCGCGGTCTGACCCTCGAGCTTGGTTTCGCTTTCACCGAGGTCGACGGTCGCGGACTGTCGTTCGTGGATGTTCCGGGGCACGCACGCTACGTGCACAACATGCTCGCCGGTGTCGGCGCCCTCGATCGCGACTCATCGGCGGTGCTGTTCGTGGTGGCGGCCGACGAGGGGTGGATGGCTCAGACCGAGGAGCACCTCCGCATCCTCGACCTGCTCGGTGCGAGCCATGCGGTGATTGCCCTCACTCGAGTCGACCTGGTCGACGCCGCCCGCCGCGACGAGGTCGCCGCATCGCTGGCGGCTCGGGTAGCGGGCACGTTCCTCGACGGCGCTCGCGTCATGCCGGTGTCGTCGGTGACCGGCGAGGGGCTCGACGACCTGCGTCACGCCCTCGTGGCGATCGTTGATGATCTGGCGTCGCCGGCGGATCGTGGTCGGGCTCGACTGTGGGTCGACCGGGTGTTCACGGCGACCGGTTCGGGCACGGTGGTGACCGGCACGCTCACCGGTGGCCCACTGACGGTCGACGACTCCGTCGAGGTGGGGCCGAGGCGTCGATCGGCTCGGGTGCGCGGACTTCAGTCGAATGGTCGCGATCTCGAAGCGGTGCGACCCGGGGGGCGAGTGGCCATCGCGCTCTCGGGTATCGATCGTGTCGATGTCGAGCGCGGTGACGCGGTGATCGCCCCGGGACGTTGGTGGCACACGGCGACGGTGGATGCCTCGCTGACCGTGCTCTCCGACCTGCGTCACGACCTCTCCCGCCGGGGGGCGTTCACCTGGCATATCGGCTCGCGGGCGGTGCCGGTTCGGATCCGAGTGCTCGGCGGCGAGGCGTTGTCGCCGGGGGCGAACGGGGCCGTTCGTATCCACTCGCCCATCGCCCTCCCGGTGCTTCCCGGTGACCGGTTCGTGTTGCGCGAATCGGGACGCGACGAGACCGTCGCCGGGGGCGTGGTGCTCGATGTCGATCCGGTCACGAGGGCCGCTTCCGCGCGACCCGACAACGACCCGGTTCGGCCGTTGCGTGAGCGCGGGGCGATCTCCGTCGATGACCTGCTGCTTCGGCTCGGTCTCGATGCCGTTCCGCAGGTGTTAAACGAGTTCCGGGTGGGCGACTGGCTGGTGTCCCCTGATGAGCGTCAGCGCATCGACATCCACCTCGAGCAGCTCACCGTGGATCCGACCGGGGTCGACATCGCGACGCTGGGCGAGGTGGAGCGGGCGATCGCCGAGTCGCGCGACGACCTTCAGATGGTCGGGAACCGTCTGCGGCGCGCCGGCTCGGACAACCCGGAGGAGCAGCGGCTACTCGAGATATTCCAGTTGGCGGGTATGACCCCCCCTGATGTTGCTGACGGCGACCGCCAGGTTGTCGGTGATCTCGTGAGGTCGGGAGCGATGGTTCGTTCCGAGGGGGTGACGTTCCATCCTGATGCGATCGACTCGGCCATCGGTGTGGCGCGAACGCTGCTCAACGTCGCGCCCGAGGGCTTCACCGTGTCGACGTTCCGCGAGGCGACGGGCACCACCCGCAAGTTCGCGCTGCCTCTCCTCGCTGAGCTCGATCGTCGAGCGGTGACTCGACGCCGCGGCGATCAGCGCGTCGCCGGCCCGCGCCTCGACGGCTGACGGTCAGCGTCGGTAGTCGCGAGCCGCACCCTCGAGGGGCTCTACCTCGAGGGTGACCCCGTCGATGGCGACCACGCGGATCGTCTCACCGGCCTCGACCGGTGTGGCCCGGTTGGTGCGGGCCCGCCATTCGGCCTCGCCCACTCGGACGATGCCGTCGGGGGCGACCGCACTCACCACCGTTCCCTCGGAGCCGATCATCCAGTCACGGCCAACGGTCGGGGTGGCGAATCGGGTGCGCGTCATGGAGGGCATGCCGACGATGTAGGCGAGCATGACACCGCCGATGCCGACGATGAGGGTGAGCCACGACGGCCGCAGCGAGGTGCCGGGGAGCGGTTCGAAGAGCCAGAGACTGCCGACGATGGTGGAGGTG
>JAYQAE010000269.1:0-2135 GCA_038136655.1 Ilumatobacteraceae bacterium | reverse complement strand
GGCATGGCGGCCTTCGCTGAGCGACGCGCGCCCCGCTGGTCGCCCGAGGCGAACTGAGAATCAGGCCATCAGTCGGTAGCCGAGACCGCGAACCGTCACGATCAACCGCGGATCGTCCGGGGTGTCCTCGACCTTGAGACGCAGCCGACGCACATGCGCGTCGACCAGCCTCGAATCGCCCAGGTACTCGTATCCCCAGACCCGCTCGAGCAGCTGGTCCCGGCTTAGCACCGCCCCGACGTGGTCGGCGAACTCACACAGGAGCCGGTACTCCGTCCGGGTGACCGAGATCTCCACATCGTTTCTCTCGACCACCTGCCGCTCCCGGTCGAGGGTGATGCCCCCGAACCGCTCCACCCCCGAACGCCCCGCGTCCTCGGGAGCCGGCGAGAGTTTCGCTCGCCGAAGCAGTGCCCGGATTCGGGCGGCCAACTCCTTCGGCACGACCGGCTTCGTGACGTAGTCATCGGCGCCAGCCTCCAGTCCCGCCACCAGATCCTGAGTCTCCGTCTGGGCGGTGATGATGATGATCGGAACCGTCGAGGTCGCCCGGAGCGCCCGACACACCTCGAAACCCGACAGATCGGGAAGGCGCAGGTCGAGGAGGACGAGATCGGGATGGTGTTGACCGAATTGGACTAAGCCAGATGCCCCATCGGACGCCTCATGCACCTCGTAACCCTCATCCTCGAGGGCGAGGCGGAGCGCGAGCCGGATCGCGTCGTCGTCCTCCACGAAGAGCAGCGAATCCACGAGAGCAAGTGTGCCACGCGGCCCGGTCCGGGCAGAGGTCCCGTTTTGTTACACAAATCGCACAGAACGGGCATCACCGCGTCACACGACGGGTGCACCATGACACCTGTTCACGCTGCCCCGGTGAGGTACCTCCCTCCCCCTGGTGCCTCACCGGCAGCGGCGGAACCCCGGCATCTGCGCCAAGCAGCGCCGATCCCGCGTCCACGACCCCTCCTTCCGTGCGCAACACTGTCCCGATGGCCCGGCTGCGATCACCGCGACTCAGCACCCGGGTCGCGCTGTTCTTCGGACTCATCGGACTCCTCGCCGGACTCGGCCTGACCACCGCCACCTACTCGATCGCCCGAGACTCGCTGCTCGATCAGCGCGTGTCAGCGGCTCGCTCCTCGGCTTTCGACAACGCCCTCGCCGTCAAGAACGCCTTCGATCAGGCGCTTCTCCCCGACGGCCGCCTCGACAGCAAAGTCATCTCGGACTCCTTCCTCACCCTCGACGTCGAACCCGGCGGCTTCAGCATGCTGACCCGCCCCTACATCCCGCTCTACCTGCAGTACCCGGCCTCCGCATTCCCCACCGACCTCCTCGACTCCGTGGAGCGAACCCAGTCGGGTCAGCAGCAGTTCGTGCACGATGGCGAGCCCTACCTCGGTATCGGCGTGCACATCGCCGCCTACGACACCTCCTACGTGGAGGCGTTCCCACTCGGATCGACCGAGCGAACGCTCCGAATCATCGTCACGGCCCTGCTCATCGGGTCGGCGTTGGCGGCGCTCTTCGCCACGTTCTTCGGTTTCACCACGAGCCGCGGGCTGCTCAAGCCGCTGACCCGGGTGGCCGACGCCGCCGGCGAGATCGCCCAGGGCGCCCTCGACGCCCGCCTCGACACCTCCGACGACCCCGAACTCGACCGACTCGTCCGCTCGTTCAACGACATGGCCGACGCCGTGCAGGCGAGAATCGAGCGCGAGGCCCGATTCGCATCCGACGTCAGCCACGAGTTGCGATCGCCGATCACCGCGATGACCGCGGCGGTGGAGGTGCTCGCCGCCCGGCGCGACGAACTCGGCGACCGGTCGCGCCAAGCCCTCGACCTTCTCGTGGAGCAGGTGCGCAGATTCGACTCGATGGTCATCGACCTCCTCGAGCTGTCGCGCCTCGACGCCGGCGCCGTCGACGGTCACGCCGAGGAACTCGACCTCGTCGAGTGGGCGCAGCGCGTCGCCTCCCGTTCGGCGACTCCCGATGTGCCGATCGACGTCGAGCGCGGCGCTCCTCGTCGAGCCATTGTCGACAAGGTCCGTCTCGAGCGGATCCTCGGAAACCTTCTCGAGAACGCCGCCCACCACGCCGGAGGAGCGACCCGCGTCTCGATCGAACCC
>JAYQAE010000268.1:0-2147 GCA_038136655.1 Ilumatobacteraceae bacterium | reverse complement strand
GCCTCGAGCTCGATCCCGTAGGCGTGGTGCTCGTTGATCTGCCAACCGGCGCCGAGACCGAGCACGAAGCGCCCGTTCGAGAGGTGGTCGATGGTCGCTGCCCGGTTGGCGAGCAGGGCCGGATGGTGGATCGAGGTCGGCGCAACCAGAGGTCCGAGTCTCATGCGGCAGGTGACAGCGGCGACCGCCGGAAGAATCGCCCAGCACTCGTGTCCGGGGGTGTCGGAAACCTCGGTGGTGCCGGTGTTCCCCATGTAGTGATCGGCGAACCAGAACCCGTGCCACTCCCCGGTGTCGAGCCATCGGGCGAGATCGAGCAGTTCGTCGACCGGGTACGACATGTTCGGCCATACGGAGAAGTCCACGCAGCGAACGTAGCCTGAGGTCATGCCAGCGGGGGAGGGGGACCTGTCGCGGCGACTCTGGGAGGAGCACGCCTCCTGGTGGATCGAGGGGTTCACCGAGGGAGCTGACCCCGAGTACGTCGACCAGATCATCCCGCTCGCGGTCGGCGAGCAGTCGGGTCGCCAGCGTGTGCTCGACCTTGGGTGCGGCGACGGCCAGATCGCACGCGCTATCGCGCGAACGGGAGTCTCGGTGGTTGGGGTCGACCCGACGACCAACCAGATCGACGTTGCCTCGGCGCGCGCAGGCGGGCCGGTGTTCGCTCAAGCAGGCGCCTCACCTCTCCCGTTCCCGGATGCGAGTTTCGACGGGGTGATTGCGTGTCTCGTGTTCGAGCACATCGATGACATCGACGCCGCCATCGCCGAGGTGGCCCGCGTGCTAAGGCCCGGCGGACGGTTCACCTTCATGTTGAACCATCCGCTCCTGCAGACACCGGGAAGCGGGTGGATCGACGATCACATGGTCGAACCACCCGAGCAGTACTGGCGCATTGGCCCGTATCTCGAGGAGGCGGAGACGATCGAACAGGTCGAGCTCGGGGTGCACATCCGGTTCCTGCATCGTCCACTGTCGCGCTACCTGAATGCGCTCGCTGAAGCAGGGTTGGTGCTCGATCACATGGACGAGCCGGCACCCCCGGAGCGGTTTCTCGCGCAGGCTCCGGAGTACTTCGACGCGGCGAGTGTTCCGCGACTCCTGCACTTGCGCCTTACGCGTCGTTGAGGTGTGCGGCGACGGCTTCGCCGCTCCGATCTAGATTGACGACGTGGCTGAGATCGTCGTGATCACGGGGCTCTCGGGGGCCGGCAGATCGGGGGCGGCCGCGGTGCTCGAGGACAACGGCAGGTACGTCGTCGACAATCTGCCCACCTCCCTGGTGCCGACCATCGTTGAGCTTGCCTCGAAGCCCGTCGGGGGTATCGACCGTCTCGCACTCGTTTCGGGCCGCAACCACGATGATCTGCTGCCCCATGTCGCCCAGTTGCGCGGTGACGGACACCATGTGACGGTGCTCTTCCTTGACGCGAGCACAGCGAGCCTGACGCAGCGCTACGACGCGACGCGTCGACGGCATCCCTTCGCTGATGATGCGTCGGGGGTCCGTGACGCGATCGAACGGGAGCGTCTCGCACTCGATCGCGTCAAAGAGCAGGCGGATCTCATCATCGACACCAGCGACCTCAACGTCCACCAGTTGAAGGACCGGATCGTGACGGCCTTCGACGATGTGGAGAGTCGTCGGCTGCAGGTGGCTGTGGAGAGTTTTGGGTACAAGCACGGGCTTCCGATCGACGCCGACATCGTGATGGATGTCCGCTTCCTGCCCAACCCGCATTGGGAGGAGGCGCTTCGTCCGCTGACCGGGCACGACCCGGCGGTTCGCGACTACGTCCTCGAGCGAGCTGTCACTTCGCGCTTCCTCGATCGCTTCGAATCGTTGCTGGTCGAGTTGCTGCCGAGCTATCAGGGCGAGGGTCGCACCTACCTCACGATCGCGGTCGGATGCACCGGGGGGCGCCATCGGTCGGTAGCGGTCGCCAACGAGTTGGCCCGTCGTCTCGGTGAGCATGGCGTCGCGGCGCGCACCACGCATCGCGATCTCCACCAGCCGATCTGACTCCCGGTCCCTCCTTGGCCCAGCGGGTAGCCTGAGCGCTGTCCGCCCCCGCGTGCACCGCCGTTCGGGCGGCCAGAAAGGACTGCTCATGACTGTTCGTGTAGGTGTCAACGGCTTCGGC
>JAYQAE010000267.1:0-2187 GCA_038136655.1 Ilumatobacteraceae bacterium | reverse complement strand
TGTAGCCGAGTTGGATCTCCTCCTCGCCTCCCGAACCGGGTCGCTCCGACTCCGCGTCGGGGATCTGCAGGACCGATTGGGCGTTGTCGGAAGGCCGCATCTTGGTGCGGGGGTCGTCGGGGGCGGTCGGTTTCTCGTCGAGGAAGAACATCCGGAAGACGTTGTCGTACACCGGGATGTGATCGCGTCGGGTCACGAGAGTGCACCGTCCGGCCCAGTAGACGTCGAGAATGTCGGTTGGGTCGAGCAGGGCGATCGAGGAGCAGGTGGCCATCACATCGTCGGAGCCGATCGGAAGGCCCGCGTCGCGGAGATGATTGCCGAAGTCGACGAAGAGTTCGACGAACCCGCCGTCAGGAGCCGCTGCTGACATGGCCGATCATGTCGCCGACGACCTCGAGGTCGTCGCGGTCCTTCACGACGGCACCGATGGTGTCCATCACGACCTGCTCGTCGAGAGAGTCGGCCCCGACCACTCGCAGTGACTCGGCCCAGTCGATCGTCTCGGCTACCCCGGGTGGCTTGGCGAGGTCCATATCGCGGAGGCGGTTGACGGCGTCGACGACCCGCTCTGCCATCGCGGCCGCCACACCGGGGATCCGCGACATCACGATGTCGATCTCGCGCTCCCGCGCCGGGAACCCGATCCAGTGGTAGAGGCAGCGTCGCTTGAGCGCGTCGTGCAGTTCGCGCGTCCGGTTGGAGGTGAGGATCACGATCGGCTTGGAGGATGCCGTGATGGTGCCGATCTCGGGGACCGTGACCTGGAAGTCGGAGAGGACCTCGAGCAGGAAGGCCTCGAACTCGTCGTCGGCCCGGTCGATCTCGTCGATCAGGAGCACGCATCGGTCGCCGGCCCTCACAGCCCGGAGAAGCGGTCGCTCGACGAGGAACTCGTCGGTGAAGAGATGGTCGATCGCTCCGTCGCCGCCGTCGGATGCGCGGACCTTGAGGAGTTGTCTCGCGTAGTCCCACTCGTAGAGGGCCTGTCCCGCATCGATGCCCTCGTAGCACTGGAGGCGAATGAGTTCCCGGCCGTACATCGCGGCCAGGGTCTTGGCGAGCTCGGTCTTGCCGACGCCGACCTCACCCTCGAGCAGCAGTGGTCGACCCAGAGTGAGCGCGATGTGCGATGCGGTGGCGAGACCGCGGTCGGCAAGGTAGCCCGCTCCTCGGAGATCACCGGTGAGCGCCTCGACGCTCACGGGTGGGAACGGGGTGGGCATCGGTCAGCGCTCGCCGGAGCCGAGGACGAGATCCCGGATCGACTGCCCGGACTCGCTGAGCTTGCCCTCGCGGGCGAGACGGTCGCGCCAAGCGACGCGGATGTCGGTCTCACCCTCGGCGAATCCGCTGAAGTCGATGCCTTGCATGTTCCGGCAGACCTTGGTCGGGCTGCACTCCTCGTCGAGGGTGGCGGCGGGGTCACCTTGGGACTGCCACATGGAGGTGAGAACCTCCCTCGCGGCATCGGCGTCGCTGGTTGTGGCGGGCTCGATTGACTCGCTCATCCGGTCAGTCTACGGGTGGGTTCACAAGGGGGCGAGCGGAGCGGACGTTTGTCCGCATCGCGTCAGGCCCGGTGATGGAGCGTCGCGATCGCCTCGGCGAGCACGGAGACCGCGATCTCGGCTGGCGTGTCGGCGCGGATGTCGATACCGGCTGGCCCGTGTACTCGCTCGAGGTCGGTGACGCCGCGATAGGCCAGCCAGTCGGCGCGGTTCTGCTGCATGCGCAGCGATCCGAGCGCGCCGATGTAGCCGGCGGCGCTCTCGAGCGCGGCGCCGAGCACCCGGCTCGAGGACTCCACGTCGTGGCCCATGATGACGGCGGCGTCGAGGGGTGACAGCGTGGCCATGAGTCCCGACGCGGTGTCGGGGTCGGTGGCTCGGTCGACCTGCCACCCAAGCAGGCCGGCGGCCTCTTCCAGCGCGCGGGCGTTTGGCCCACCACCGGAGATCACGAGTCGCGTGACCGGCACGAAGGCGCTGAGGAGACGGTCAGCCGTTTCGACAGATGACGTTCCGCGGCGCAGGGCCTCGGTGATCTCCTCCGAAGCCGAGTCGCCGATGGTGTGGACCTCGAGATCGGAGAGGCGGCCGTCGTCGATGCGGGCCGAGATAGCGAGCGCCTCCCGGTTCATCAGCATCCCCCAGATCTGCTCGGGGAGAGCTGAGGCCGCCACCA
>JAYQAE010000266.1:0-2193 GCA_038136655.1 Ilumatobacteraceae bacterium | reverse complement strand
CGCAGGTAGGCGATGATCGGACCGATCGAGAGGACGAACAGAATCACCGCGTAGGCGGCGCCCTTCATCGAGGCTCCCTCACCGGCGATGTTCTGGAACACCAAGATGCCGAGGATCGGCAGACCGGCACTCGTGCCGTAGATCACGTAGACCATGTCGAACGCTCTGAGCGACTCGATCATGGTGATCACGACGATGATGATGTTCACCGGGCGCATTGTCGGAAGAACCACCTTGCGGAAGGTCTCCCACTCGGTGGCGCCGTCGATCGCGGCCGCCTCGCGCAGGGCCGGATCCACAGCCTTCAAGCCGGCGAGGTAGAGCAACATGATGTAGCCGATGTGTCGCCAGGACGCCATCACCATGATCACGTAGATGTTGATGTCGTAGTTGCCGAAAAACGAGACCGCGTTGTCGATGTCGCGCCCGAGCAGGCCGTTGACGAAACCGTCGGGCCGGAGCATGAAGTTCCAGATGATGCCGGTCACCGCGAGCGAGAGCACCACCGGGATGTAATAGGCCGACTGGTAGAAGCGATGCCCCCGGATCTCCCGGTCGATTTGATAGGCGAGCAGCACGCCGAGGGGCGTGGCGATGAGGAAGAACCACCCGAGCCAGATCGCGTTGTTCCGCAGGGCGTCGTAGAAGGCCGGCGTCGAGAAGAAGATGTTGTCGTAGTTGTCGAAGCCGGCCCAGGTGATGTCGGAGAAGTTGATTCCGGTCCAGAACGTGAACGACAGCAGGATTGTCGCGATCGCCGGCAGCCACACCAACAGCACGTGGAAGAACGTCGGGAGCCCGACGAACAGACCGAGGGTGACTCGGTCCCCACGTGATGACAGGCGGCGGCGACGGCGGGAGCGCGGCTCCCCTGCTGTCGTCACGGACATGTTCAGTTGTCAGCGTTGGTGCGCGTCAGAGCGGCGGGAGGGCGTCCCACTGCTCCTGCAGGCTCTCCAGGATGCCGTCGACGGAGGACGGATCGCGGAACCACTGCTGAATGGCAGGCCCGACGACCGGGCCGGCGAAGTCGGGCCGGGTGTCGCGGTCGAGGAACTGCGTGATGTACTTCGCCTCTTCCATGACAGCGAGCTGCTGCTTCTGGAAGGCGTCGTACGACGACGTGTCCTGGTTCTTGTTGGCCGACGTCATCGGGATTCCGGTGTCGAGCATGGCCTGCATGCCCTCCTTAGATCCGGCGAACTTGATGAGGTCCTTGCCGCCGTCGGTGTTCTCGCCGTTGGCCGCCACGCAGAAGCCGTCGATCGGAGCGTCGATCGTGTCGCGGGCGTGCTCCGGGTTGATCTCCGGGAACGGGATGATCCACAGGTCGTCGTAGTCCTCCTGGGACTGCTCGAGGAAGTTGCCGCCGAACCAGGAGCCCATGAGCATGGCGCCGGCCTTGCGCTGCAGCAGGAGCTGCATGGCGCCGTCCCACTCGAGGTCGAGGACGTTGTCGTTCATGTACGGGATCAGCTGCTCCCAGTAGCTGAATACCTCGCGGGTGCGGGCGTCGGTCCACTGCTCGCGGCCGGCCATGAGGTCGACGTGGTACTGGTAGCCGTTGATGCGGGCGTTCAAGATGTCGAACGTGCCCATGGCCTCCCAGCCGCCCTTGTCACCGGCGGCGAATCCGACGAGGCCCTTCGACTTCATGCCGTCGAGCATGGCCATGAAGTCATCCCAGTCGTAGATGCCGTCCGGATCGATGCCGAGGTCGGCGAGCATCGACTTGCGGAAGTGGAGACCCCACGGGTACCAGGACTGGGGCACGAAGTACTGCTTCCCGTCGAGGCCGGTCGAGGCGATCTTGTACGACTCGTTGTACTGGTCGCCGATCTCGTCCCACACATCGCTGATGTCGGTGAGCAGGCCCTGCTCGGCGAAGAACTGCATGCGGTAGCCGGCCATCCACTGGAAGCAGTCGTCCGGGGTGCCCTGGAGGTACTGCGAGAGGTTGTTCTGGAAGGCGTTCGACTCGGTCGCGTTGTAGACGACGGTGTTGCCGGATGCCGCCTCGTAGGCCGAGATGAGGCCCTTCAGCTGAGTGGTGGGCGACTCGTCGACGGTACGGGCGCCGAACGAGAGCGACGACGAACCGCCGCAACTCGACATGAAGGCTCCCGCGCCGAGCACGCCCGCCGCGCCGATCAGGAACTGGCGCCGGTTCGGGCGGAAGCCCTGCGACGTCAG
>JAYQAE010000265.1:0-2196 GCA_038136655.1 Ilumatobacteraceae bacterium | reverse complement strand
GATCCTCACCATCGGCCGCGGCCCCTCCGACGAGGTGACCGCGACCCGCGTCTGGGGTGTCGCGCTCGGTGTCGTCTCGGCGGTGATCGCCACCTTGGTTCTTCTCGATGTCGCGCGCACGGCGGCCATCGTTGGGGGCCTCATCGTGTTCGGGGCAGTGTTCGCCATGAACTCCGCGCTCCACTCGTTCCTCGTGCTCGCCTATTCGAGCGACGACGAGGTCGCGCTCGACGTCGGCTTCTACTACTCGGCCAACGCCGCCGGGCGACTCGTCGGCACGCTGCTGTCGGGAGTGCTGTTCCTTCTCGGCGATCTCTCGGCCGCCCTGTGGGGGTCGACCGCGTTCGTCGTGATCACTTGGCTGCTCACGCTTCGGCTCCCGGCGATACCGGAGTCGAGCACCGTCGACCTCGCCAAGGTCTCTGGCGGCGACTGATAACAAGCCAAAAACGCGAAATCCCGGAGCGCTCGGCTCCGGGATTCCAACGATGGTGGCGGGGGTGGGATTTGAACCCACGACCTTCGGGTTATGAGCCCGACGAGCTACCGAACTGCTCCACCCCGCGGCGAAGTTGAGTGAACTCTAGACCTGCGCATCCGTGATGCCAACCGAGCTCAGGCAGCGCCGTCGGTCAGCCCGCTGAAGCCGCTCGGGGCGTGCGGGCCGATCACCAACTGCTCGAACACCCCGACACCCGACCGCTCCCCCGACGTCGCCCGACACACCTGCTGGACGTGCACCATCGTCGGATCCGCCGGATCGACCGAGGCGAGAGCGATCGAGTCGCGGGTCTCGGCGAGCTCGCCATGCCAGGAGCCGTGCCCCCACTCGGGATGCAGGTAGCCAATACCGCTCATCTGGAACCTGAGCACCGGCTCATAGGTGATCGCGATCTCATCGTCGCGCCACTGCTCGTGACGCACCACCGCCGAGGACATCCACCTCGTGCCAGGCGACCACACGACATCGACCTCGGAGTGCGTGGTGCGCCGCACCCGCGAGTCGTCGAGCACCTCATCGAGCGAGGGCGCGTCGAGACGCCCGGCGATGGCTCCGCTGCGGTGCCAGGCACGCCCGTCGCCATCCTCGTTGACCGCCACGTGCGCGCAGAGATCATCAAGCATCGTCGGCACCCACAGCCAGTGGAACTGCGGCACGGTCGACGGCCCGGGAAGACCGGACCCTCCCCGCACCCCCCACGAGCGATCCCGGCAGCCAAAGGTGTCAGCCTGAACCTCGAGGCGCTCGCCATCGACCTCGATCCACCCCGACCAGGAACCAAACTGGGTGATGCGCGTGTAGTCGAGGATCGGTCGCCCATCGACGAGCCGGGTGAAACGCGGCTCCTCGATCACCGGTGAGCCCGCCCGCCAGACGAGATCCGCTGCGACTCCCTGCGAGCCGTCCACCGTGACCCGATGCTCGAGCATCGGGTCGACGACCGTCACGGCGATGCCACCGACCGTGGTCACGGTGCGGTCCGTCGAGCAGCGACGCGAAGCGCGCACGTTGTGCTGCACACCATCGAGCACGACAGCGAACGAGGCATCCATCACCTGACGGTTCGGGTAGACGCCGAGCGCGACCGCGAAGAACAGCGACCCGTCGGCGGTGAAGCCGTTGTGGAAGTAGCGGTCGTAGAGACCGGGTGAATCGGACACCGGATGCAGCAGCGGCGCCGGGGTCGGGTGGAGCGGCAGATCATCAGCTGGATGCAGCACCTCAACCACCCACCAGTTCCATGGTCGCGTTGTCCATCATCTGAGCGGCGTGACGCTCGGCCATCACCGCGAACATCTCATCGCCGCGCGCTGTGCTCGCGACGATCTGCGAGGCGATCACCGACATCGCCAACCCGCTCGTGGCCCCCAAGCGATAGTCGTGGGTCACCTCATCGACCACCCCGACACCGGCCGCGGCGAGGCCAGCCACGTAACGGTCCACCAGCGACTCCTCCACTCGACGCCGGTCGTCGGTCGAGAGCCCCGAACCGAGGGCGTAGGCGACATCGACCGCGCCACGGCCGAGACCGACGGTTTGCCAATCGACGACCGTCACCGACACCTCACCCTCGGCGGCGCTCGCCGACGGATCGAAGAGCATGTTGTCGAGTCGGAAGTCCCCGTGCACAAGACACATCGGCGACCGATACGCGAGCGCCACATCCACCAACCGCTCCCCCAACCACCGGGCCG
>JAYQAE010000264.1:0-2197 GCA_038136655.1 Ilumatobacteraceae bacterium | reverse complement strand
CGCCGTTGGAGGCGCCCGCCGGGTGGGTCACCCGCCGTCCGACACGACGGGCCGGCTGGCGCCCCATCGACGTGCCCGGCAACTGGACCATGCAGGACACCGGTGACCTGCCCCACTACACGAATGTCGTCATGCCCTTCCCCGGAGATCCGCCAACGGTCCCCGAGCACAACCCGACCGGACTCCATCGGCGTCGAATCACCGCCGCTGATCTGCGACGAGCAGGACATCGGCGCGGCGATCGAGTCATTCTCCACCTCGGCGGAGCCGAGAGCGCGACCGCCATCTGGATGAACGGTGCCTTTATCGGCATCGCCTCGGATAGTCGGCTCGCCTCGGAGTTCGACGTCACCGACCATCTCCACGACGACGACAACGAACTCGCCGTCATGGTGGTGCGCTGGTCGGCGTGGACCTGGATCGAGGACCAAGACCACTGGTTCCACGGTGGTCTCGCTCGTCGGGTGGCCCTGCGGACCTGTGGGCGAACCAACTTGGCCGACGTCTCGGTCTCCGCCCGCCTCGACAGGTCACTCCGCCACGGCGATCTCCGAGTCTCGTGCCGAGTCGACGGCGATGTCGCCGGATGGACCGTGCGAACCCACCTCGAGACGCTCGGCGGCCGGCGTGTTGCCGGCACGGCGAGCGAGGCCCCCGTGTCGATGCTCGACGCGTCCTCCCACATCGCGGCCCAAGCCGACGGCTATCGCCACCCGGGACCGCTCGCGCGAACCTCGGTGAGCATCGATCGACCCGCCGCCTGGTCCCACGAGGACCCGAACCGGTACCGAGTGATGGTGAGTCTCGTCGACCCGAGGGGGCGGGTGCGTGAGGTGGTTCCGATCACGACCGGCTTCACCCGAGTCGAGATTGTCGGTGCCGAACTGCTCTTGAACGGAGTGCCACTCCTGATCGCCGGCGTGAACCGCCACGACCATCACCACCTTGGCGGAAAGGCAGCGAGTGACGCCGACCTGAGGGCAGATGTCGAGAACATCAAGCGTTGCGGATTCAATGCGATCCGAACCTCCCACTACCCACCCGATCCGGTCGTGCTCGACACCTGCGACGAACTCGGCCTCTGGGTTGTGTGTGAGGCCAACGTGGAGAGCCACGCGCGCTGGAACGAGGTGATGGACGATCCGCGTTTCGCGACCGCGTTCGTCGAGCGCGTGCAGCGCACCGTGCTCACTCATCGGAACCATCCCTCGATCATGGGATGGTCGCTCGGCAACGAATCCGGTCACGGCGCGGTCCACGATGCCGCCAGTGCGTGGGTGCGCCGCACCGACCCACGTCGCTTCGTTCAGTACGAGGGCGCGATCACCCGTTTCTGGCGCGGGCAGTCCACCGACCGCCGCAATGTCGCCACCGACATCGAGTGCCCGATGTACGCCTCGGTGGACGCGATCGAGCGCTGGGTCACCGACGGGGACCCGGTGCGCCCGCTGATCCTGTGCGAGTACACCCACGCCATGGGCAACTCCAATGGCGGCCTTCGCGACTACTGGCGGGCATTCGAGACCCATCACGGACTCCAAGGCGGGTTCGTTTGGGACTGGCGCGACCAGGGCCTGATGACCGCGGACGACTCGGGACGTCTCTACCCCGGCTACGGCGGGGCCTTCGGCGATGAGCCGAACGATGCCGCGTTCTGCTGCAACGGCATCGTCGGATGGGACGGCAAGCCGCACCCAGGCCTTGAGGAGCACCGCTGGCTGACGCGTCCGGTGCGATCGGAGGCGAGGGTGGATGGAGGTCGAATCGTCCTGGATGTCGAGAACCGGCGGTCGTGGACCGATCTGGCCGACCTGCGCGGCTCCGTCACGGTCGCGGTCGATGGACATGTGGTCTCCGAGCGCGCCATCGATGCCTCACGACTTCGAGCCGGACGTTCCCGCACGTTCGGTATTGCCGCGATGCCGAAGGCACGCGGCGAGGTCGCAGTGACCGTCGAGTGGACAACCGCGCGTCGTGCCTCGTGGGCTCCGGTCGGCCACCGCGTCGCCTGGGATCAAACGGTCCTCAGCGAAGCGGCTGGCATCGATCCTCCTATGCGCCGTCGCGGCTCCACCGACGCACTCGCTGAAGCGAGGGGGTTGGCGCGCTCAGCACAGGTGTCGCTCTGGCGCGCCCCGATCGACAACGACGGAGTCGAGGTCGGCCCACTCAGCGGAGTCGCCGGCATGAGTCCGTA
>JAYQAE010000263.1:272-2218 GCA_038136655.1 Ilumatobacteraceae bacterium | reverse complement strand
CGGTTTCTCGGTGCCGTGTGTGTCGATGGAGGGTTCATCCGGCTCCGAGATCGATTTGACCGGTGGGATGACTGCGCCGCTGCGCTCGCCCCACCACTCCTGATCGGCACTCCCGTCGAGGACATGCGCCGATGGGTCGACAACTCCGCCGCCGACTGGCCGGAGGAGGGACGCCTCGGCACGATGGCAAATTTCGAGGTGCGAGACGACGGAACCATCGCCCCGTGGCTCTCCCGCGATCGCCATATGGCGATCCTCGCGGGAATGTGGGACCACGATCCGATCGACACGGTCATGGGACTGGACCGGCCGATCCACGTCATCGCCGCCGACACCGGAGATCAATTCTTCGACAAGGCCACCGCTGTCGATCAACTCGTCGACGCGGCGGTGGACGCTGAGGTCACCTGGTTCCGACCGGCGCACCACGATGTGCATGCCCAACAACCCGAAGCGGTCTCCGAGGTGATGCGGGGATTCGCCGAACGCGTCGCGACCTAGCCTCAACGGCATGGACGAGCGAGGGGGTGACGCCGGGCGACCGAACGTCGTGCTGACCGGCTTCATGGCGACGGGCAAGTCGACGGTCGGCCGACTCGTCGCCGCCGGACTCCGCTACGGCTTCGTCGACACCGACCGGATGATCGAGGAACGTCACGGCCCGATCCCCGAACTCTTCGCCTCCGAGGGGGAGGAGCAGTTCCGCGCGATCGAACGTGGGATCGCGGAGGAGCTCGCCGAGCTCAGCGCCCTCGTCATCTCGACCGGCGGGGGGCTCATGCTCGACGCTCACGCGGGTCCAACGCTCGCCACGACGGGCCGTGTGTTCTGTCTGACCGCGAGCGTCGAGACGATCTGGAAGCGCGTCGGTGGTCCGAGGGCGGGGGAGCGGCGACCCTTGCTCGCGGGAGATGACCCCCGAGGACGTCTTGAGGCGCTGCTCGCGGAGCGGACGCCCCGCTACGCCGCCTTCGAGCAGATCGCGACCGACGACCGCCGGCCGTCCGATGTGGCTGAGGAGATCGTGGATCTCATGGGAGGTCGGGTCACCCGGCGGGGGTGACTTGGTCACACATCGCCGCGGCACGCGTTCCGTCGATCGGGCTGAGTTCGCACCGCCGCCGCACGAACTCCTCGACCGGCACGTTGAGCACTCCGGAGTTGGCCTCCACCTCGGCGACAAACAGCGTCAAGAATCCGCACAGGTAGATCGCCTCGTCGAGCAGGCGAACCTGCTCAGAGATCGTGATCGCGTCCGCAGCCTCCGCGACCCGACGCCCACAGGGATCGGTGGCGACTGGGCCGGCCGAATCCGACGAGCAACTCGCCGCCACGAGCAACGTGGACACGACAAGCGCCAAGCGTGAACGCATCCGACCATGTTGGCCGCTGAGCGGTCACGTCCGATGTCACCGGGCCAGCCGCCGGCCGTGCCGGTAGGCTCCGGAACCTGGCGACGTGGCCGAGTGGTTCAGGCAAGGGCCTGCAAAGCCCTCTACCCGGGTTCGATTCCCGGCGTCGCCTCTCATGCCCTGTTGTGGCGTGTCCGGGAATCCGGGGCTGACCTGCGAGAACGTGGGTCAGCCCGGGTTCACCCGTTCGTCTGGATCTGGGGATAACTGCCCTGTCCGGTGACTATTCCGGCACTTCGGTGACTATTTGGTGACTACGAGCACCGGTTCTGAGAGCAGCCTGCCGATGGTCTCGGCTGCCATGTCGTCCGCTGACGGAATGTGCCGTGCGTAGGTGTCCAGCGTCGTGGAGACCTTGGAGTGCCCTACTCGCCGGGAGATGACATGCACCGGGATTCCGGCTCTGAGCGCTGCAGTGATGTTCGTGTGTCGTAGTTCGTCCAGGTTGACACTGAGTACACCCGTTTGATCCAATGCGCCGGGTGAGCGAGAAGTCCGACGTACGTTTGGGGAGCATGCGAGCCCCGTTGACCG
>JAYQAE010000263.1:0-262 GCA_038136655.1 Ilumatobacteraceae bacterium | reverse complement strand
TGACGGCCCTTCGAGCAGCCTTCCGATGGTCTCCGCTGCCAGGTCGTCAGCCGATGGAATGTGACGCGCCTGGGTGTTGAGCGTGTTCAACACCTTGTTATGTCCAACCCGGTGGCCACGGTTACGTCTGGGTTGCGAGACTAGGGCGTAACCGTCGAATTCCGAAGGGAGTGCGGGAATTGTGTTGTTCTCGCTGAGGTTCGGCGCTACACGGCGTCGTTCCGTCGGCCCTGCTGGGAGGCTAGCGCGGTGCTCCGGCTGT
>JAYQAE010000262.1:1910-2259 GCA_038136655.1 Ilumatobacteraceae bacterium | reverse complement strand
TCGATGGCGATCCCTCGGGCGTGATGTCGCTCTCGCACATCGACCATTCAGTGGGGTCGGCGGAGTGGGGTGGCTACCTCGCTCCCCACGTTGCTCGGGGAGTTGGTCATGGTCGCGCCTTCATCGAAGCGTGTATCGATCTGGCCCGAGTTGATCTGAGGCTTCAGCTCGTCAACGTGGAAGTGCTGGAGTCGAACACTGCTGCTCGACGCCTCTACGAGTCAATTGGGTTCGAGTTCGTGGACCGCATCAATCAGCGAGTTGTTCGAGATGACGAGGCGATCCCCGCCCTTCGTCTCCGCCTCGTTTTCGATGGGTGATCATCGACGCTGCGCGAACTCTTGGATGA
>JAYQAE010000262.1:1240-1900 GCA_038136655.1 Ilumatobacteraceae bacterium | reverse complement strand
CCTCGACCGTAAATTGAGCACGGCGTGCTCGAGTAGTATGCACCGTGTTTGATGATCGAGTGAGCGAGACGATCCCGCCAGCCGTCAACCCGAATGTCCACGACAGCGATGCCGAACTCCTGACGCAGACTCGTCCCCACCAGCTTCTGGTTGTCGGCCGTAACCACCGCGACGATCGGAGTCCCGAGGAAGATCGCCTCCCACACAGTGGATCCAGCGGCTATCACCGCTCCGCGGGCCTCGGCCAGCGCTCGGGCCAGGTCCGATGGCGGGAGAGGTCCTTCGGCGGAGGGGGCGCCGACGACCGGCTCACCTGGTGGCAGGAGTTCGCGAACCTGCGCCACGAGTCCTTGCGGATCGGTTCCTCCGATCGCGACGACCCACCCTGATCGGGGAACGTCCCGTCGGGACGCCATCGCCAGCACGTCAGGCCGGATCAGAATCCACTCGATCCCCGCGACGATTCGTTGGTTGGCCACCGATGGGTAGGCGATATCGGCTCCGTGAGCGTTGGGGTTCACGATGATCGAACTCGGAAAGCCGCCGTGCTCGCCGTTGTCGTCGATGAGCACGACTCGTGCACCCGCAGCCTCGAACCGCACGACTGAGTCACGGGGAATCGCGTACGAGTCGACCACCACAACGCTTGGATCGTCGCTC
>JAYQAE010000262.1:0-1230 GCA_038136655.1 Ilumatobacteraceae bacterium | reverse complement strand
GTCGACAACCGATGGATGTGAGATGTCGGCCGGTCCGCTCTCCCAGGACGAGGCTCCGAGGATCGCGTCCCAAGGGCCCGACTCGCCGCACAACAGCAACTTGCAGTCGCATCCTTCGGCGTCGACCGCTGCCGCGACTGTTCGCAGCCGCATCGCGTGTCCCATCCCGACCGACCGTCCTCGGTCGCCGAGAAGCGTGACCCGCGGTCGTGTCATGTGAGGAGATCGGACAACACGTCCACGACGACCCGTTGATCTTGATCGAGAAGGCCGGGATGGATCGGAAGACTGATCAGCCGCTCGTAGAGGGCGTCGCAGACCGGAAGATCACCCACACCGAAACCCATGTGAGCGCTAATCGGGTGGTGGTGGACCGGGACGTAGTGCACCTGGACGCCGATGCCCCGGTCCCGGAGAGCATGGAAGACCGCCGCGCGGTTCTCCACAGCGATGGGAAAGAGGTGGTAACCGTGACGCGCGCCATCGGGAGCACTCGGTGGAAGCTCGATGGGTAGACCGGACAACTCTCGCCGATAGGCCAACGCGATGTCGTTCCGTCGCTCGATGAACTCATCGATACGTCCAAGTTGGCTCGCACCGAGCGCCGCCTGGATGTCCGTCATCCGGTAGTTGAACCCCACCTCAGCGATGTCGTAGAACCACTCCCCGTGCTCCGGGCGGCGGATGATGCCATGAGACCGGAAGCGCCGAAGCCGAGCCGCGAGCTCTTCATCGTTGGTTGTCACCACACCGCCCTCACCGGTGGTGATCGGCTTGACCGGGTGCGTCGAGAAACAGCACATGTCACTATGCGTGCAGTTGCCAACCGGGCCATCCGGCGTCAGCGCTCCGAGCGCGTGGGCAGCATCCTCAATCACCGTGCGAGCGCCTCTGCCGAACCCAGCGAGATCAACGGGCAGGCCGGCGTAATGCACGGGCACAACGGCGGCAACGTCGTCGGGCACGAGTGCGAGGTCAATGTTCCAAGAAGCGGCCTCGATATCGACGACGGTCGGCTCCGCTCCTACGTATCGTGCGCAGTTGGCACTGGCCATGAACGTCAACGGGGACGTCACGACAGTGTCACCCGGCCCGAGACCGGCTGCGGCCGCAGCGCCGTGCAAGGCCGCCGTGCCTGAGGAGAAGGCGACTGCGAATCGAGCGCCGACATACTCGGCTACCGCCTCCTCGAAACGTTCGATCGCCGGGCCTTGCGGAAGCCCCTCACCG
>JAYQAE010000261.1:0-2280 GCA_038136655.1 Ilumatobacteraceae bacterium | reverse complement strand
TCGCCCGTCAGGCCATTGGCGCGATCCTCAATGCCGAGTGCTCATTCCAACGGCCCGCGAAGTCGGTTGACGTGCAGACGCTCTCTCCGGCGGCGGTGCCCGGCCCAGAGACCCGTGAACAAACGTCGTTCTCCAAGGAGTTCGATCGCTGCTTCATCCCGTCGGAGGTGCTGGTGTCTTCTGATCGTCCCGATGACGGTCGTGTGGCCGCTTGGATTCGGGTCAATCGGCAACTCTCGGCTCCCGCGGAGGACCCGCTCATTCACTGGTATTGGCTCGCTTACACCTCGGATGATCTCGCGACCGACACGGTTCGCGAGACGGCCGTGGTCCGCGGCGGCCTTGAACGCGAGCACGTCTACGGCGTCAGCCTCGATCACACGATCTGGTTCCATCGGCCGTTGCGTTCCGATGAGTGGCATCTCCACGATTTCAGTTGCCACCACGTGACGGGATCCCGGGGGCTCGCCCTTGGCCACATCTTCACCGCGGAGGGCGAACACGTCGCGACCGTCGCCCAAGAGGTGCTGATCAGGGATCGGAGGGTGCGACCCCGCTGATCAGCGGCGCGTTCAGCCCTCGAGCACCTCGCTGGCGATGAGGTCGAGATGGTCGAGGTCGGACAGGTCGAGGACCTGGAGGTAGATCCGGTCAGCCCCTGCCGCTCTCCAGCGATCGACCACCGCGGCGGCTTCCTTGGGGCTGCCCGCGACCCCGTTGGCGCGCAACTCATCGGGCTCCCGCCCGATCGCTGAGGCCCGGCGAGCGAAGGTCGACTCGTCCTCCCCGACGCACACCACGAGCGCGCAGGAGACGCGCAGGCTCGAGGGGTCGCGACCGATCGCCTCGCAGGCCCGGCGAACATTCGCCACCTGCGCGGTGAATGTCTCGAGGTCGCAGAACGGCATGTTGAACTCGGTCGCGTGGGCCGCGGTGAGCGCCGGAGTTCGGCGTGCTCCGCGACCACCGATCACGATCGGAGGACCGCCGGCCTGTCGCGGCTTCGGAAGGGCCGGTGAATCGGAGAGTTGGTAATGCTCGCCCGAGTAGTCGAAGGTGGCACCGTCGGGTGTTCCCCACAGGCCGGTGATCACATCGAGCTGCTCGCTCAGCCGGTCGAAACGCTCGCCGAGCGGTGGGAACGGGATGCCGTAAGCGGTGTGCTCGGCCTCGAACCAGCCGGCGCCGATCCCGAGTTCGACGCGGCCCCCGGACATGTCGTCGACGTTCGCGACCGCGATTGCGAGCGGTCCGGGGTGTCGGAACGTCGCCGCGGTGACGAGGGTGCCGAGCCTGATTCGCGAGGTATCTCGCGCGAGACCGGCGAGGGTGATCCAGGCGTCGGACGGTCCTGGCAGACCCGATACCGACCCCATCTTGAGGAAATGATCGCTCCGGAAGAAGGCGCCGAAGCCAAGGCGCTCGGCACGGAGGGCGACGGCGAGGAGATCGCCGTAGATCGCGCCCTGCTGGGGTTCAGCGAAGATTCGGAACGGCGTAAGGCCCGACTCCGTCTCGCATACCTCGAAGTTCCTCGACATCTGGGGGAGCGCGCTCATGGGGCGAGGCTACGCACGGGACTTAGCGGGCGGAGCATCATCGGTACTGTCGGGCAAGTGAGCGATCTCCCCGAACTTCCCTCCGTGCTCGACACGCTCCGCGACCACGTGCTGCGGCATTCCGTCAAGCGCGGAGAGTTCACCCTGAAGTCGGGCGCGACCAGTTCGTGGTTTCTCGACACCAAGCAGACTGCGTGTCGAGCGGACGGCGTCCTCGCGGTCGCCGACGCGTTGCTCGAGGTCATGCCGCTCGAGGCCGACGCGATCGGCGGGCTCACGATGGGCGCCGACCCGGTGGCGTTCGGGGTGGCCGCGGTCGCCGCGACTCGTGGCCGTCACCTGCGCAGTTTCAGCGTTCGCAAGGAGGCGAAGGACCATGGGGTCACCGGGCGACTCGCTGGGGCCCTGCTGCCCTCCGACCGCGTCGTCGTGGTCGAGGACACGACCACCCGCGGGACGTCGCTGCTCGAAGCGGTCGAGGTGGTCAGGGCGCTCGGGGCGGAGGTGGTGTTCGCGAGCGTGATCGTCGATCGCGGCACGACCTGTGGCGACCTGTGCGCGGCGGCCGGAGTTCCTTATCGACCGTTGCTCACGGCTCGAGATCTGGGGTTCGAGCCAGGAACATGACGTTCGGGCAAGGACCGCTTCGGGAACGGCGCGGTTCGATGGTGGTCGAGACCGGCGTCGATCCGGTGACCTTCCGCTTTTCAGGCGGACGCTC
>JAYQAE010000260.1:1929-2284 GCA_038136655.1 Ilumatobacteraceae bacterium | reverse complement strand
GCGCTGCCCTCTCCGGGCTCAGCGCGGGAACGACCTACTACTTCAAAGTGCGGATCGGTGGTGCTGGGACACTGTCTTCTTCGTCGATCCCTGAGGGGCGCCGCTCACGAAAGCTGGAATCGCCGATCTCCGCGATGTCAGACGACACAGCGGACGGAGAGGTGATGTCGTTAACGACCACGGAGGCGAGTGGGACGCCGACAGCGACGACCGGCACAGCCACTGCTGTTGATGGTTCCAGCACAAACCTTTGAACCTAGGGATTTCTCTGCGCCAATCGGTTCTCCCGTAATCATACTTTCATCTACAAATGAATGTCCTTCTATCAACTCACCATCAACAGGTACTTTCATAC
>JAYQAE010000260.1:0-1919 GCA_038136655.1 Ilumatobacteraceae bacterium | reverse complement strand
CTGAACGGAGAGGTTGACGCGAACTCCACGAGCTCGAAAGTCTTGTTCGAGTGGGCAGTTGATTCGTCCTCGGGTGCGTGCACTTCTCTTGGTACAACCTCGTCGGGATACGCGTGGTCGGATGCGGACGACGACGCGACATTCGACTCGGGCGAGGAAGACATACTCGCCGGCGCTTACTCCACCCCTGTATCTCTTGACATCACCGGCTTAGCGACGGGGAGCAACTACTGCTTCCGGGTCGTCGCGCTGCACGACGGTTCGTATAGCACCAGAGTCGAGGGCTCTTGGGTTGCGTTTGCTGTCGGTTCGGCACCCACGACTACGACGACCAGCACATCGAGCACCACGACCACGGTGGCCGCGAGTGCCCCAGCGGCGACCACCTCAACGATCGCGCCGTCGACCACCACGACAGTGACCGTCGCCCCCGTCTCCACCGATTCGCGTCTACCCGCGGGGAAGACGCCGAAAGAGACGGTGTCGGCCAAGTTGACTCCCTCAAGCGGGGGTTCTGGCGAACTTGAGATCGCCCCCGATGAGAACGGCCCGGGCATCGAACTCGAGTCGGCCGAGTTGGAAGGCACGACGGGAACGCTCGAGATCGTCTACTCGGGCTCGGATTACAACAAGCCGGATACCTGGGTCGCTGAAGGGTTTGGTGATGTCTGTTGGAAGATCGAGCCGTTCTCCGACGCTGATTACGTCTACACCCTTCCGGCTCGGCCGGCTCCACCCAGCGGCTTTGTTGAGGGGATGGTGTATTCAGCGGTCAAGGTGAAGGCCGGATCGATCCAGAGCGACGACCCGAATTATCAGGTCAACACCGTTTTTATGGCGCCGTCTGGCGGTCAGGGGGTATTCGCCGATACCAACCGAAGCGGCGCATCGGACCCCGACGGTCGCAACGGCGACAAGTCGATCTCCCATGTCATTGTCTGTGTGACGCTCGGAACTCCCCCGAGCGCCCCAACGCCGACCGCCTCTCCGACGACGACGTCAACGACGTCGACGAGCACCACGACGACTACGTCGACCACCACGACGTCGACCACCAGCACGAGTTCCACCGTCCCAACGACATCCGTGCCGACCGGCTCGACGATTCCCGCAACCACATCGACGACGACCTCGACAACCACGACCTCGTCCACGACCACCACAACGACGGCCCCTTCGACGACCCTTGCGACACCGTCAACGACGGTCGTCGTTCCGAAGCCGAGAATCTTGATCAGGATTGTTCCGCCGCCGAGTCCGTCGACGACTGTGGCCACCTCGACGGTTCCCGCGACCTCGCCGAGCACATCTTCCGCACCGACCACCACATCGACCGTGCCAGGGGCTTCTTCGCCGGGCACCACGACTGTGCCCTCGGCGTCGACGACTACGACTGTCCCGGGGACTTCTTCGCCGAGCACCACCAGTGCGCCCTCGGTGTCGACGACGACCGTCCCAAGTTCGACGACGAGCAGTTCGCTTCCTGGCTCGTCGCCGACCACAACGGTGGCGACGCCGTCGACCTCATCACCCGCGGTCGCGCCTCCCACCGCGAGCCCGACGACCACTCAAGCACCGACACCACGAATTGTGACGGTCAAGTTGAAACTCTCGACCGGGTCGGAATCGTTCCCCGTGGAGATCCGATTTGATGAGACGCGCATGCGGATCACCTCGGCGGATATTCCGCTTGTCGGACTCCCTGTCACCGGAGCGTCGAGTGGGTCATTGATTCCACTTGCTCTCTTGGTCATCGCGCTCGGTTGTCTGGCCGTGACAGTTACCGGGGGGCGACCGCGGTCGAAGTGGAGGCACTGAGTGGCTCCGTCGTTGAGCCTTCACCGCGGCTGTATATGCCTCGGTCACTGACCGCCCTACTGTCGAGATATGGCGGTCGACGAGGATCTCGTGCGACGAGT
>JAYQAE010000259.1:0-2284 GCA_038136655.1 Ilumatobacteraceae bacterium | reverse complement strand
CGGCGGTGTGTCAACACCGCGCGATGCAGGTGTGCGAGGGCCAGGGCAACACGACCACCTTCAAGTGCCCATACCACCACTGGATCTACGGACTCGACGGTCGGCTGCTCGGAGCCCCCGCGATGGAGCGGACGGAGAACTTCGAGAAGTCGGACTGGGGTCTCCCGCAGATGCGGGTCGAACTCTGGATGGGCTTCATCTTCGTGAACCTCGACGCCGACGCCGCCCCGCTGTCGCCGACCCTCGAGCGGTACTCGAAGTACCTCGTGAACTACGACCTCGAGAACGCGGTGTGCCCCGGGACGTTCACCCTCGAGGACATGCCCTGGAACTGGAAGGTCATGTTCGAGAACTTCAACGACGGCTACCACGCGAACCGGCTGCACCAATATGTCCAGGACTTCTGTCCATCGAACCTCTCGGCGTTTCCCGAGCCCTGGAGCGACGACTCGAACGTGATTTTCCGGACATCGGGCTACACCCACCTCGACGGTGGCTTCAACGCCACCCACCGAGTGATCATGCCGGTGTATCCCGATCTCACCGAGGAGGAGCGCTCCCGTTCCACGTTCGCTCTGATTCCGCCGACCCTGTGTTTCGGCACGGCGCCCGACCAGTGCTTCTTCTTCCTGGTGCGCCCCAAGACCGCCCAGACGATCGATGTGGAGATCGGGTACATCTTCCACCCGTCAGCGCTCGAGGATCCTCTCTTCGAGGAGAAGGTCATCCTCTCCGACGCGGGCGTTCAGGTCTTCGTGCGCCAAGACCAGGACGCGACCACGAAGGTTCAGATGGGTCTCAACTCCAGGTTCGCCCCGAGGGGTCGCTACTCCTGGCAGGAGGAGAGCCATGTCCAATTCAATCGATGGCTCACCCAGCGCTACCGCGCCGGGTGGTCCAACCGAGCAGTCGCCGCCAGTTGACGGCGTCGTAAGTCACCTACAACAGCAACGGGGGAAATGACAATGATGAGAAAACGATCCACCAGGATGGCGGCGCTCGCAGCCTCCGCGGTGCTTTTCGTGGCCGCCTGCGGCGGAGACGATGACGCCGCTCCCGCGGCGGAGCCCGCGGCTGAGGAGCCTGCTGAGGAGCCGGCCGAGGAGCCTGCTGAAGAGCCGGCCGAGGAGCCTGCTGAAGATCCGGCCGAGGAGCCTGCTGAGGAGCCGGCCGAGGAGCCTGCTGAAGAGCCGGCCGAGGAGCCCGAACCCGAGGTTGACGAACTCGTCGCCGCGTTCGATGCCAACGGTGACGGCACGCTGACCATCGGTGTTGCCGCTGCAGGTCCGCGCGATGACGAGGGGTACTACCAGTCGCTCGTCGACTTCGCGGAGGCCTTCTCGGCGGAGAACGGCTTCGCCGCACCAATCGTCAGCGACATGATCGGCGCCGAGGAGGCCGCTCAGAAGATGTCCGACCTCGCCCAACAGGGTGTCGACATCATCTTCGTCGGTGCCTCCGAGATCGCCGAGCCGCTTCCCGACCTCACCGAGCAGTATCCGGACATCTTCTGGTACTGCAACTGTGGTGCCGGGTTCCCCGAGCTGCCAGGACTCGCTCAGGCCACCGACTGGGGCGCTGCGATCCACTACACCGCTGGAGTGGCCATGGGCCAGATCCTGCTCGAGCAGGGGAGCACCAAGTCGGTCTTCCTCGGGTGCTGTGAGTTGAACTTCGAGGTCGAGGCCTACGAGGCGATCCGATTCGGTCTGCAGTCGGTCGATCCGTCACTCGACATGGAGTTCGTCTCGACGGGCGACTTCCCGTTCGACTTCGACAATGCAGCGAACGCGACAGCCGCGCTGTCGGCCGCCGCCGCCGACGGTGTCACCCTCGCCTACGCCTACCTCGGTGGTGCGCTCAACCCGGTCGGCCAGCTCGCGACCGAGGAGGGCATCGCGGTCTTCTCCGCCGGCCCGGTCGACATCTGCTCCCGCGACGACGGGATCAACTGGACCGGATCGGTGGTGTTCGACGGTGGTGTCTACGCGGCTCAGGCGATTCGTCTGATCCTCTCCGGTGAGCTCACCGAGGGAACGACCTTCCAGTTCCCGACCGAGGTCGGGCTCAACGGGATGGACGTCTGCGATCCGTCTGCCGAGACTGACGCGGCCTTGGCTGAGGCTTTCGGTCTGCTCTACAACAAGACCGTTCTTGACGAAGCTGGTGTAGACCCCAGCACCATCAAGACCCGCAGCGACCTCGAGGCAGCCTTCCAGGCTGTTGAGGCAACTGGCCGCTCCGCTATCCACTTCTCCGGACTGTGGTGGTCGCTTGGTGCTCA
>JAYQAE010000258.1:0-2309 GCA_038136655.1 Ilumatobacteraceae bacterium | reverse complement strand
ACTGGTGCCCTCGGCAGGATTCGAACCTGCGCACACGGCTCCGGAGGCCGATGCTCTATCCCCTGAGCTACGAGGGCGGGGCACCGTGATGCTACCGGCGGACCCCGACGGCCAGAGGGCCGATCCGATCAGGTGGGCATGAACGCCGCGAACCCGCGCAGGATGACCGAGGCAAGGTCATCCTCCGACGGGCGCCGCTCGACATGCTCGAGCAACACGAGGCCGTAGGACACCGCTGCGAGGTAGGCGGCGAGGGCGCGAGCGTCGACCGAGGGATCGGCGATTCCGAGTTGTTGTGCCTGGATGACCACCGCCTCCAGATCGTCCATCACCCTGGTCTCGAGCTCGTCGACGGGGCCGCGCAACTCGGGGCGCCCATGAGTCGACGCGAGCACACTCGTGCGCACCTCGCGCACCGGCCCCCGCTCCGCTGACGCGATCGACCTGCAGATGTCCATGAGCGAGTCGATGAATGATGAGGTATCGCCGTCGAGCGCGGAGGCGAATGATGTGATGTCCTGGCCGGGCTGGGCACGGAGCCGGGCGAACTGCGCGGCACGGATGAGGCCTTCTCGATCGCCGAAGTGGTGATAGACGCTGCCATACGACACGCCCACCCGATCGCAGATCGCCGCGACGCGCACCCCGGCTTCTCCCTCGGTCTCCAGCACGCGAACCGTCGCCTCGATAAGGGCGTCGATCTTCTCAATCGCCCGGTTCTGACGGGCGCGCTGGCGAGGTGCTCTCGCGGGAAGCAGATGGTCGACGTCCATCCATCGATCATGCCCGATCTCGGCCGACGTCACTCGCGTGACGCCGGAGTGCGTTCTCACACCCCGTGAGTACTGTCGCTCCAATGGGAGTTCGGTTGCGAGTAGGGGAACGGCTCGACGACCTCGTCGATGGCCTCGCCGACCGACTCCGTGAGCCTTTGGCCGACCCGTTCGTCCCCGAACTCATCGTCGTGCCCTCAGCCGGCGTTCGGCACTGGCTCGCCCAGCGCCTCGCCGAACGTCTCGGCATTACGGCGAACGTCGAGTTCATCTTCCCGGCGGCCCTGGCTTCCCGAGCGCTCGGCGACGACATAGGCGACGACTGGAGTGTCGATCGACTCACTTGGGCGATTCGGTCGCTGTGGCTCGCCAATGGCGTCGACGATGTCGTTCGAGCCCGCTCGGTGGCCGATCTGTTCGACCGCTACCAGATGTATCGGCCGACGATGCTCGCTCGATGGGCGGAGGGCCGCGATATCACCGCCGACGGTCACCCACTCCCTGCTCATCAGATTTGGCAGGCCGATCTCTGGAGGGCGCTCATCGCTCGACTCGGCGTCCCCGAGTCCGAGCAGGTGCGCGATCGACTTGAGCGCCTCCGCTCGATTGGTCCCGAGCCGACGGCGCGACTTCCCGAGCGGATCTCCGTGGTCGGCATCACGTCCATGCCTCGCAGCCTGCTCGAAGTGATTATCGGCGTTTCGCGGCATCGTCAGGTTGACATCCACACCGTCACACCCTCGGTCGCGAGATGGGAGCGTCTGCGCTCCGCGTGGGTTGCTCCGCTCGCCCACCCCGTGCCGCGAGGCGACGACGCCCTGCTGGCCGGGGGTCATCCACTCGCACGACTCTGGGGCCGCACCGCCGACGAGGGCCAGTTGCTGCTCCTCGACGCCGTGCTCGCCGAGCGCGACGCGAAAATCGAGGTCGTTCCCGCCATCGACGATCGAGCCCCCTCGCTCCTGACAAGCCTCCAGCGCGACATTCTCGGAGATCGCCCCGAACCCGCCGACCCTGCGGTGGCAGTCGATGCGACGGTCGTGTGGCACCGAACCTTCGGCGCCGGACGACAGGTCGAGGCTCTCCGTGACCACATCCTCCATCTCCTCGCCGAGACCGACAGCGACGGGTCACCGCGCTTCGAGCTGCGAGACATCGTCGTGCTCTGCGCCGACCTGCCCACCTTCGCCCCGCTCATCGAGTCGGTCTTCGCCGGCGACGATCGCCATGGCGTGCCAGCTATCCCGCTGCAGATCGCCGACCGGTCCGTCGGCGAGGAGAACCCTCTCGTTCCCGTCGTCGACGCGGTGCTACGCATGCTCGACGGACGGTTCCGCGCCAGCGACGTCATCGACCTCGTCCTCCAGCCACCCGTGCGGCAACATCTCGGTCTCGACGCCGAGCAGGCGCGGCGAGCCGGTGAACTCCTGCGCTTCACCAACACGCGCTGGGGTGTCGATAGCGATGACCAGCGGGCCGCGGGCATCGGCGACATCGGAGTTCACACCCTGCGCGACGCGCTCGACCGGCTCACCA
>JAYQAE010000257.1:0-2316 GCA_038136655.1 Ilumatobacteraceae bacterium | reverse complement strand
CACCCGCGGGTGTAGTTCAACGGCTAGAACCTCAGCCTTCCAAGCTGATGATACGGGTTCGATTCCCGTCACCCGCTCCACGCGAAGGAGCCCGGGCCGAGGCCCGGGCTCCCTGCGTGTTCAGATTCTGATCGCTGACGCGATCGGAGGATCAGGACTCGTTCGCGGTACGCGCCTTGGCGATCCCGAGGATCATCAGACCGTAGAGTGCCTTCGCGGTGATGTCGGCGAAGGTGTAACCCACCTGACGCAGCACCTCGAGACCCTCGGAGTTCGCGTCGAACACCGGGAAGAGGTAGGCGATCGGGTAGACGCACCAGGTCACCAGGAGCACCACGGTGGCGTTCTTGATGGCACCGGCGACAGCACCCGACTCGCGGCTCGACGCCTCCTGGAGTTGCCCGTAGAGCACCCACAGGATGTAGACGAACGGGATCATCGCGAGCACCCACCAGAGCCACTTCGTGCCGTTGTCGCTCGAGACCTCACCCGGGTAGCCGAGGGCGATCATGAGGACGGTGGCGGGCACCAGTTTGCGCATGAGGCCCTTGCGGACCTCGTTGGCGACACCGAGGACGATGAGCAGCTCGATCACGAGCAGAGGAACAGTGATGAGCCAGTCCGCGTAGCGGTAGCCCTCGTTCATCTCGCCTTCGGAGAAGCCTTGCCAGATCCGGTAGTAGTGATACCCCGCGATACCGACGACGACCGCCGAGACGGCGACACCGGAGCGGTAGGCCTTCGCCACGCTGTTGATCTGCGTGAGGAAGTAGACGAAGGCGCCGAGCATGACCGCGGTGCCGAAGGACAGGGCGTTGTAGACGAGCGTGTAGTTGTCACCCGTCAGCATGACTTCATTCATATGAACCTCCTAGGTGCCCACGAGCGGGCGCGTAGACCTTTACACATCTGCGACCCCCCTGCGTGACTCTTGTCACCCGTAGCCCCGCGGCACCTCACTGGCCGAGAATTCGAGCGAGCGCTGGACCGGGCTTCGGTCGCGCTCCGGGATGCTCGATGACCCACTCGGCCACTCGGACCGCGAAATCGGCGGCCTCGACCGGATCGGCTCCCCGAAGCAGCTTGGACAGGAAGGCTCCGGCGAACGAATCCCCTGCCCCAGTCGCGTCGACCAGCTTGTTCGAGTGGGGAGCAACATGGTGGACGCCGCCGCTTCCACCGACGAGCGCACCATCGGCATCGAGCTTCACCACGATCATGGCCCCGGGAAATATCTCGGCGAGCACCGAGCAGGCTGATTCTGGGTCATCGGTGCCGGTCAGCACCGCGGCCTCCTCCTTGTTCGGCAGGAACACGTCGACTCCGAGATCGGTCGTGACCGAGAGGAACTGATCGACTCCCATCTCGCCGATCATCTGGAAGGAGCCTGGGTCGAGGCTGATGCCAGCGCCAGCGGCCTTGGCGAGCACGGCAGCCCGGCGCGCCGCGGCTCGCGGAGGATCGGTGAAGAGCGACCAGGCCGTCAAGTGGAGATGATCGGCGCGCGAGATCGGGGCCGCCGGCAGTTCGGAGGGCAAGAGGTAGAAGTCGGCGCCATGCCCCGACACCATCGAGCGCTCGCCCGTGTGGTCGACGAAGACGGCGACCGAGCCGGTGGCGTGCGCTCCCGACTCGACGAGGTGGTGGACGACGCCCTCTCGGTCGAGGTCCTCCCTGGCGAGGAGTCCCATCTGATCGCGCCCGACCTTGCCAATGAAGGTGGTCGGCAGACCGCAACGCGTGGCCCACACCGCGACGTTGGCGCCACTCCCCCCGGGAAGGAGGACGACCTCGCCGAAGGTGTCGCCACCGCGAAGCAGTTCGCTGTTGGTCCGGATCAGCACGTCCCAGGCGAAGTCGCCGAGCACACACAGTCTCGGGGAGTCGTCCATGCGCGCGACGGTAGTGGGGACCCCCGCCTGCTCCACCGGGCCGAATCCGGCGCCAGCCCAGCATCCACCACTTGTGCGCTCGTGATGTTTACTTTGTGCGCTTGTGATCACACCCTGTGCTCACAAGGAGGTAATCCATGTACACGGTTGCACTGTTCATCACCATGGCGATCCTGCTGGAAGCGGTCATGACCGTCCTCCACAGCGTCCTGGGGACCATCGGACTCTCGGACACGATCGGGAAAATTCCAGTTGTGGGAGCTCACCTGACCCTGATCATCTCGATCCTCATGATCTGGGTCATTGGCAGCAAGGGTTACGTCCTTGCTGGTTGGGGTTTCGACCATGGCGACGCCTGGGTCGACATCGTCGCCAACGGAGCCATCATCGCGGGCATGATCCCGCTGAAGGACGCCGTCTTCGG
>JAYQAE010000256.1:847-2320 GCA_038136655.1 Ilumatobacteraceae bacterium | reverse complement strand
GGGCCTCATCGCGCTATACCCCACCGGTTCCCAACGCCGCCAAGGTGAGCCCCCAATGGGTCCCCGTCCTAATGCTCGCTCTACTGATCCTCGGCGTAGTAGTGATCATGCTCCGCAACCTCGCATTCTCGGGCAACAACTGGCTATTGCTGGTGGGCTTGAGTTGCATCCTCGGCGGTCTTTATACGGCCACCAAGTGGCGCTAGTGAAAGGCGACGCGCGCCGGTGGTTCCGTCGCACCGCCCGACTCTTGTTGCGGTGGGGATTCGACCCGCGACTTACGGCCTCATCCGTCAAAGGCCTGCCTTGGTTCAGAAGAGACGTGCGCTCCTACCGAAACATGCACCGAGCATCCTCAGGCGAGTTCCCCATAATTAGCAAGTTCCCGATCACATCCGATCGACGAACTCACGCCGGCACCGCGAGCGGGCACTACTTCCACCAGGACCTTCTTGTTGCTAGCGCGATCGAGCGCACCCGTCCCCGCTGTCACATCGATGTGGGATCGAGGGTTGACGGATTTGTTGCCCACGTCGCCTCATTCATGCCGATCTCGGTGGTTGACGTTCGCCCACTCGTTAGTAGCCACCCCAACATCACCTTTCGACTCGGTGACATCTCGAGCAGCAAGACTCTTACGGGACTCAAGGCTGACTCAGTCTCTTGTTTGCACGCCCTCGAACACGTGGGACTGGGCCGTTATGGGGACAACCTGAACTACGACGGGTGGCGTTTCGGACTGGACAACCTCTTCGGACTTCTCGAGCCTGGCGGACTCCTCTATGTGAGTGTTCCAACTGGAGCTAAGCAAGGGGTTGAATTCAATGCTCACCGGATTTTTCGGTTGCCATTTTTTAGAGACGAGTTAGCCCTCAGGGGGCAGATACTTGACCTCGCATTCGTTGACGATCTAGGGAACCTCCAACGTGACTGCGACCCTTATTGCGAGCAGGCCCAAGAGAGTTTCGGCGCGCGATACGGTCTCAGCATTTGGACAGTCTCGAATTCTGCGTAGCAATGTCGCTTAACGAGATGATCCTAATGCACTCTAGGTGGGCTCTCACTGGGGGTAGCCCGACACCGCGTCCAACGGGGTATTGGCCAAGAGTCGAGGTCGGAGGTTCTCAGCAAATGATGCCAAGCACCTCCGAAAGCCCGCGAGTCCACGTTTGCGGGGTCCGACCGATTCCATCACGCGACGCTTTAGGACGCCTCTAGTATGTTCGTTAGTGGTTTTTTAAGGAAAAGCGTTGGGAATCAGAATGGACCGGTTCTCAAAGCAACCCGTCCTCAAATTAAATCGGTTGAACGGCGTTTCGCGGTGCCGGCCGCCTACTCACGTGGCCACGAGAATAGGCCCGCAACAGGCACCAGCGCTGATGCTCATCCTGTTGGTCCTCGTCGGAGACCTGATCATGCTTCAGCACCTCGCGTTCTCCCGCAACAGCTGGCTCGTGCTAGCCAGCCTTGGCT
>JAYQAE010000256.1:0-837 GCA_038136655.1 Ilumatobacteraceae bacterium | reverse complement strand
GACCTGCTGTCTGTGCGGCGGAACCAACACGTACGACCTTGACGCCGACCACCCTGAGTGGGTGCCCGAGCAAAACTGTCGTGAGAAGTGCTTCTGTGGGTCGTGCGGATGTAGTTGGCGGGACAGGGCTATCGGATTCGGCGTTCTCCATGGACTGAAATCGGCAAGCGGTCCACTCAGGTCACGAGCACGCGATACCTCGATACGGGGTCTTGGCGTAGGGGACTCAGACTCACTTTCCGTGGCACTCTCTACCGCCTTTGACTACGTGAATAATCCCGAGTTCGTTGACGGGGCAATTTGATTTTGTGACGTGCTCAGATGTTCTTGAGCACGTCCTCGCACCAGTCGAACTGGCAATCTCCGGGCTCAACAACCTTCTCTCTGACCAGGGATTTGCTGTTTTGTCGGTACCCGTGTACCCAGCCTTCAAGGAGCATTACCCCGGACTCGTCGAATGGAGAGAGGTTGAGGGCAGGATCGATTGGGTGGACGAACACGGCGCAGCCCAGACCGACGAATCTCCCACGTTTCACGGTGGAACCGGCCGCACCCTGGAGTTACGACAATGGACCGCAGAGACCTTTGAAGCCGCGGTGCTCGAAGGTGGCTTCTCTCAAGTTGAACCGCTCCCGTTCGTGCCTTCAATCGGGGTCCCCCACCTCTTCAACATGGGATGTTGGCTCGCGTACCGCTAGTGCGGCTCCTTGCGCTCTTACTCGAAGGTGGGCGCGACGATCGTCATGTCCTCGAGGCAGTGCCTCGGAGGCGGTGGATCCTCGTCGGGCGCCATGGTGAGGCGCAACTCGACCCCGCACACATCGCACCGATAGCGCA
>JAYQAE010000255.1:0-2333 GCA_038136655.1 Ilumatobacteraceae bacterium | reverse complement strand
TAGCCGCGGTCGCGCATCTGCGACTCGATGAAGGTGAGGATCTCACGCTGGCGGGCACTGATCTTGGGCGAGGCCATGGGCGGCATCGTACGCCCGTTCGATCGAGAAGTCAAACATGTGTTCGTTCGGTTGGGGATCAGGTGTTCGGGAATTTTCTTCCGAACGGGGTTGACACGAACGGGTGTTCGGGGTACAAATGTTCCCAGAACAGGTGTTCGTAGCGCGGTCGATCGAGGCCGTTCCACGGATTTCCGGTGTTCCCGGGCCGAACCGGGGGTGTCACACCCCCTCCGTACGGTCCTCGGCACACCGCTCAACGCAGATCAGGAGCACAACATGAGCACCATCGCACTCCACAACCCCGCCGCTCTCCGCACCGGCCCCCGACCGAGCGAGGCGGTCTACCGCCGTCGTCGGCTCGTGGTCGGCACGGTGCTCGCACTGATGGTCGTCACCGCCGGGCTCGCGGTGAATGAGGCACTGGCCGGTATCGGTGGCGTGACTGCCTCCGCCGCCGATACCGCGCCGTCCAACGCCCCATCGACGGTCACCGCCCTTCCGGGCGACACGTTGTGGGCGATCGCGGTCGAGCACCACGGCTCGGTCGACCTCCACCGGTATCTCGACCGGCTGGTCCTGCTCAACGGCGGCCCGAGCATCCAGGCCGGGCAGGTCGTCCGCCTTCCCTGAGTGCCCGGGGGTCACGCCAACCCCCGATTACCCTCAGGGGCATGCACTGCCCTGCCTGTCGCGCCGATGACACGAAGGTCGTCGACTCACGTCTGGCCGAAGAGGGCAACGCGGTTCGGCGCCGCCGCGAGTGCCTTGACTGCAGCTATCGCTTCACCACCTTCGAGCGGATGGACGAGGTCCCGCTTGTGGTCATGAAGTCCGATGGCACTCGCGAGGCCTTCGACCGCGCCAAGGTCACCGCCGGCGTGTCCGCCGCTTCCAAAGGCCGATCGCTCGGTGACGCTGATATCGCCGCGTTGGTCGACGGGGTCGAGGAGGAGATGCGCGCCATCGGGGCCGCGGTCTCAACGGCGCAGGTCGGCGTCGCCGTGCTCGACCGCCTCCGCCTTCTTGACGACGTGGCCTATCTAAGGTTCGCCTCGGTCTACAAGGACTTCGACGCGGCCGCTGATTTCCACCGCGAGATCGAGCTGCTCAGCAAGTCCGATCCCGCTCCCACCGCGTAAGCAGGTGATCCCCGGCGATCAGCACGTGCCGGCGGCGGAAGTGACGCAGTTGTTCGGTCGCGCCGTCGAGGGCCCGCTGGCCCGAGCCGGCGACGAGGGTCGGTGAAATGGTCAGGTTGATGGCGTCAATCAGGTCGTGGTGGTGCAGCGCCGCGTTCAGCCTCGGCCCTCCCTCGAGATGGATCGGCGCGGCGCCGATCGCGAATCGCTCACGGACCCCTCGGACGGCGCCCTCGATGTCGACGTCGTCCTCACCCGCTCGGATCACCTGAATGTGGTCGGGAATGTCGACCCTCGCGGGAGCGACAGCCGTGGCGCGGCCGGAACGCCAGAGGGCCGACTCCCAGTCGAGGTCCCCGCGTTCGGTGACTACGGCGAAGTGGACGGTCGGGTCGGTCGGCACGGCGTAGTCCTCGGAGCGCACCGTTCCCGCGCCAACGAGGGTGACGCAGGCGTGATGGCGCAGTCGGAGCAACACGGCGAGGTCGACGCGACTCGACAGTTCGCGGGATCCTCCGGCGACGGCCACGCTGCCATCGAGGCTCGTGACCATCGACATCTCGATGGCGGGCTGATCACGGTCAAGGGTCTCGGCGCGCGAGGAGGGGCCGTAGGCGAGATCGATCGCGCGGGTGAGTTCGTCACCCTCAAGCTGTTCGAGATCGAGTCCGTCCGATGCTCCTCGATGATCCACCCCACGATCATGGCCCACCTTCGTGTACGACGGTCAGGACCATCGAAATGGACCTCGGCTCGATCGTCGGGTGCGCTCCTCGGGCCGTCCACAAATCTCCGGGGGTTTTCCACGGGATTTCTCGTTTCTCCACACACCTTTTCGACTTGTCCACTTCCGATCCACAGGAGGGCGTTCCTAGGGTGGGTGAACCGATCGACCGCGGTGTCGTGCACGGAGGAACGAGCCTTGGATCAACGATCCGGGGTTTGGAACCGAGAGGTTCTGGACCTGTGACACGGCACCGCGGTCCATCGTCGGGGGTGCCGCCGGGTCCTCGGAGATGAGATCGGCAGATTTCTTCGGCGGGTGGTTGACAGGGTCGTAACTACAGTGGTGTAATTGCCAGTCCTGTCCGGGAGACACAACTCGTTGTGGTTCCGGGGTGGGGCATAGCGGTC
>JAYQAE010000254.1:0-2335 GCA_038136655.1 Ilumatobacteraceae bacterium | reverse complement strand
GACCGAGGCAGATCGTCGCGATGTCGTTGCGAATGAACTGCATCGTGTCGTAGATGGCGAAGAGCGCCGTGATGTCGCCACCGGGCGAGTTGATGTAGATGTTGATGTCCTTGTCGGGGTTCTCCGACTCGAGATGGATCAACTGCGCGCAGATCAAGGAGGCGATCTGGTCGTCGACCGGCGTCTGCAGGAAAATGATGTTGTCCTTCAGCAGGCGGCTGTAGAGGTCGTAGGCGCGCTCACCGCGGGAGGTCTGCTCGACGACGTTCGGGACGAGGTAGTTGGTCGCTTGGAGGTCCATCACTCATCTCCTTCGTTCACGCTGTCATCCTCGCCGTCCGCGACGGCCGATGCCTCATCGTGGTCGTGGTCATGATCATGACCGAGGATCAGGTCGCGATCGAGGACGGCGCCATCGGCGTCGACCATCTCCACATTGTGGAGCAGCCAGTCGAGGGCCTTCGACTTCTTGATCGTCGAGACGAGCTCGTCGACGGCGTCGTTGCGCTCGTAGGTCTTGCGGATCTCGTCGGGTGATTGCTGGTACTGCATCGCCATGCGGTGGTACTCCGCGTCGAGCTCGTCGCCGCCGACCTCGATGTCCTCAGCGACCGCGACGGCGCGCAGAGCGAGATCAGCCTTGACAGCGGTCTCGGCCTGACCCTTCATGTTCTCGACGAGGTCATCGGGGCTCTGCCCGGTGGCGGACAGCCACGCCGAGAAGTCGATGCCCTGCGCCTGGAACTGTTGCACCATGTTGCGCAGCCGACCTTGGACCTCGGCCGACACCATCGACTCGGGCGGTTCGATCTCGACCAGTTCGACGAGAGCCTCGGTCAGGTGCCCGACCAGACCCTGGCGGATCGCGTTGAGACGAGATTCCTGCTGCTGATCGCGGATGCTCTCGCGCCACTCGGCGACGGTCTCGAACTCGCCGATGTTGTCGGCCACCCAGTCGTCGGTGAGTTCGGGCAACTCGAGGCGCTTGACGGCCGCCAACTTCACGGTGAAGTCGGCCGGGTCCTCGGTGCCCTTCGGCACGGAGGAGAAGGTGAGCTCCGCTCCGGGTTCCGAGCCGCGGAGCTGCTCGTCGAAGTCGTCGGTCACCCACCCTTGGCCCACCTCGTAGGACCACTCCTCGATGTTGAGGCCCGGCAATTCCTCGCCGTCGCGCATGGCCGACAGGTCGATCGTCACGAAGTCACCGTCGGCCACTGGCGCACCGGTGTCAACGAGGGTGCCGTGGCCCTTCATCTGGGCGCGAACCGCCTCATCGAGGTCCTCATCGGAGACCGAGGGATTGTCGACCTCGATGCGTAGCCCGGCGTAGCCGGGGACGGTGACGACCGGACGGACCTCGCACTCGGCCTCGAACTCGACCGGGCCATCCTCCTCACCACCGGTCACCTCGACCGAGGGGGTGGCCACCAGGTCGATGTCGTGCTCGCGGACACCGCGCATGAGGTAGGACGGGATCGCGTCGCGCAGGGCTTGGGCACGGGCCGGCGCGAGGCCGATACGCGACTCGAGGAGCTTGCGCGGAGCCTTTCCGTTGCGGAAACCCGGCAGCTTCACCTCCTTGGCGATCGCCTCGAAGGCACGATCGATGTCGCCGGCGAACTCCGACTCGTCGATCTCGACGTACAGCTTGATCTTGTTGCCCTCGAGGGTTTCCACAGAAGTCTTCACAGACCGCGGAGCCTACCGGTGGTGTCCGTGGCTCCCCCGGGGCGCGCCCTGACCTGAGCGGCCGGAACGATGGTGCCCCGATGCGTGGCCATCGGGCAGACTGTTGGCGTGCCGATCTGGAAGCCCCATGCCCTCTCCAAGCCCCATGACGGTCAGATCGACCTGCGCATCGGTGATCGTGTGAAGACCACCGTCGACGTCCACGGGGTGCCCATCGGGACCGAGGGCAAGGTGCTCCTCGCCAACGGCTTCAACTGGCAGCGCTACCGGGTGCTCTTCGACAACGGCGCCGAGGTCGGGGATCTCGACCACCGTCATCTCGAAGCGGTCGGACGAGCCGCCAAGCGTCTGGCCAAGGCCGCCAAGCGCTGAGGCTGACGCCGCTAGCCTGACCGGCACGGGAAGTGGCGCAGCTTGGCTAGCGCACCTGCTTTGGGAGCAGGGGGTCGCGGGTTCGAATCCCGCCTTCCCGACCACTGTCTGGCTCGGATGAGGCGGGCCATGGCTCCTCGACCAGCCGCGCGAGCTGGCGGCGCGGCACGGGGGTGATCACTCGTCGCCTTCGCCACCGGGTTTGCGATTAGCAAATGCCCGCGCTCCCCACCACCCGAGGATGAGTCCGAGCGCGATCAGAATCCACTGCACA
>JAYQAE010000253.1:0-2342 GCA_038136655.1 Ilumatobacteraceae bacterium | reverse complement strand
GACCCCCGACGCGCCTATCCCTACCTCACCGGTCACGCCGACGAGACCGGAACCGGGCCGGGATCGGGTGCCACGCACAACCTGCCGCTTCCGGCCGGCTGCGATGACGACGCCTATGTGACGGCGCTGGCTGGAGCCTGCGAGCGCATCGCCTCCTCGGGGGCGGAGTCGGTGGTGGTGTCCCTCGGTCTCGACACCTATTTCGAGGATCCGATCAGCGATCTCGGCCTCACCGGTGACGGACTCGAGCGTTGCGGCTCGATGGTGGCCGCCATGGGGCTGCCGGCGGTAGTGCTTCAGGAGGGCGGCTACGCGACCGAGGCCCTCGGTGAGAACGCTCGCCGTTGGCTCTCCGGCGCGATAGTGCCCGACGGCACCGCCGACTAACAGGTCGTCAGGCGCTCGCCCGACGGGTCCGCGATGGGGTGATGAGCCGGATGACGGTCGCGACGACCGTCATCATCGCCAGCACCACGGCGGTGGCCTGATACGCCCGATTCGAGGTATCGGTGCCGGTCCAGCCGGCATGGAGCAGCACCGCAAACACCAGAGGGAAGCTGAGACGGTGAATGAGCGACCAGGCTCGGCGCGATATCCGGCGTCGCAGGAGCGATGTGGCCTGGATCGTCAGGAGCACGTAGGCCGAGACCACGCCGATCGCCGTGCCGATCTCCGCGGTGCGCGTCGCGCCACGCCAGGTCGCGACCCCGGGCACGAGCAAGTCGACGGGGGAGAAGGCCACCCACTGGTCGAGCATCAGCGCGGAGGCGTGAATCACCGTCATCACAATCGCGGTTCCCGACAGCCAGGTGTGTAGCGAGAGCAGCCATGCCGGACGATCGACTTCTCGGAGCGCCCGCGTCGACAGCAGGACCCCCCACACCACCGAGAGCACGAGGAGCACGAGCGCCACGATCGCGGTGGATCGAGAGAGGTTCCACCACAGATGGTAACCCACGAGCGAAATCTCCCCATCGCTTTGAGGCATGCTCGGCGCCGCTCGGCTCGGTGACCAGCATCGCGACACCGAGCCGATCAGCGAGAGCGATCGCCGCCGTTCGGCCCCGCACGAACGCCGGTTTGGTGAGCGCCTCGGCCCAGGTGGCAGTGGCCGCGATCACCGTGCAGGCGAGAACACCGTTGTCGGTTGCGCGACCCGTCGAAGGGTCGATCAGGTGGTGAACGCGTTGGCCGTCGTGGATCCACGTTCGAAGAGCATCGGTGGATGTCGCCACCGCACCTGAGGTCAGTTCCACCTGCGTCGTCACCGAGGACCGGTCGGGGGAGAGCACATCGATCGTCCAGCGGTCGGCTTCGTCTGGGCACCCCTCCACCCTCAGATCACCGCCGATCTCGACGAGTGCGCCCGGGGCACCCTCGCGCAGGGCGAACTCGACTGCAAGGTCGGCGGCGCGACCCTTGCCGATCCCGCCTGCGTCGAGGATGGTCCCGGGAGGAAGGGCGACTTGCCGGGTCGCGTGATCGACCAGCACTCCGCCGAGGTCGCCCTTGGCGGTGGCCCCTGGCGGCAGCGCGGTATGGGCGGATGCATCGTGGCGACTCGCGGCGTAGCCGAGGCCGATGAGTGGTGCGAGAAGTGTTGGATCGAAGGCACCGTCGGTGGTCAGGTGGGCCCCGACCATGGCGCGGATCAGGTCGATGGTCTCCGATGACACCTCGACGGGGTTGCCCCCGGCAGCGTTCAAGCGACTGATGTCGCTCTTGGGCAGGAAGCGGCTCCACATCGACTCGAGTCGGTCGAGGAGTTCGGTGACCGGTCGAAGGAGGTTGTCCGGGAGGTGCAGGTGCGCCGTGGTGCCCATGAGTCGACCGGGAACAGCGGTGGTGCGCATGTCAACTCCCTCCGCTTGAGCCCTGGGCGGGTGTAGGCGCCGGTGTCGGCGTGGGGAGCGACAGTTCGACTGGCGCGGGTGCCGGAGTCGGCGCGGGTTCCGGCGCGGGTGTCGGCACCGAGCGCTCGGCGGACGATGGCGTGACCGCCTCGGTCGGAGACGTGATCGTCGTGCTGGTCGATGTTGGAGCAACGACCGGCGCGGCCGCGGGTGCGGGAGCCTCGCTCAACGGTGCGATCCGTCGGGCGACTGCGAGGAAGTCCGCGAGAGCCTGAGCATCGGACATCTGCTCGAGGGCGATCGGAACACCGGAGGAGTCGACGACCACCACGACGACGGGAGTATCGGCGGGAACCCTGATGGTGCCCGCTTCGGTCGCGGCGGGCATGGAGGATGCCGGGGTGCTCGGCTCGGTGACTGGGGGTTCGTCACCGCTCGTCGCACCTTCCGCGATGCCTTTTGCTTTAATCATCGCGAGGACCGCGGTGG
>JAYQAE010000252.1:0-2357 GCA_038136655.1 Ilumatobacteraceae bacterium | reverse complement strand
GCTCCTGCCGAGGGCAAGACCGAGATCCTGGTGACCGGTCCCGAGCGCTCCGAGGAGCAGGCTGGGGCCCTTCAGGAAGTTCTCGGAGCCTGGGGCGAGGCCAACGGCGTCGAGGTGACCTACCTCGGCAGCGCCGACTGGGAAGCGGAGATCAACACGCAGGTCGAGGGTGGCAACCCACCCGACATCTCGATCTTCCCGCAGCCCGGCAAGCTCGCCGACTTCGCCCGCGCCGGCTACGTCGTCCCGGTCGCCGACTTCGCTCTCGCGGAGAACGACTGGTCGGACGCGTGGAACGTGTTCGGCGTGGTCGACGGCACCACCTACGGCGTGCCCGTCAAGTCCGACATGAAGTCCCTCGTTTGGTACAAGCCGGCCACCTTCGCGGATGCTGGCTACGAAGTGCCGACGACCTTCGACGAGTTCCTCGCTCTTGTCGACGCGATGGCCAACGACGGCTCGGGCACCAAGCCTCTGTGCGTCGGCATCGAGTCAGGTCAGGCCACTGGCTGGACCTACACCGACTGGGTCGAGGAGATGGTCCTGCGTCAGCACGGCGCCGAGGTCTACGACGGCTGGGTCTCCCATGAGATCCCGTTCAGCGACGACCGCATCAAGCAGTCCATGCAGGCTGTCGTCGATCTGTGGACCGAGGACAACGTCTACGCCGCTAGCGGCACCATCGCTGCCACCGCCTTCGGTGACAACGGTATTCCGCTCGTTGAGGGCGACTGCTACATGCACCGCCAGGCCTCCTTCTTCTCGGGCTTCATCCCCGAGGGCACGGTCTTCGGACCGGAGGGCGTCGACGTCTTCTACTTCCCCGACATCAACGGTGACGCTCCGGTGCTCGGCGCCGGCACCCTCGCCGCTGCCTTCAACGCCGACCCGAACGTTCACGCGCTCCTCGGCTACATGTCCTCGGCCGAGTACGCCGAGGCCCGCCAGAAGGCTCAGCAGGCGCTCAAGGGCGGCAGCCCGGCCCTCTCCGGCTTCCTCTCGGCAGCCCAGGGTCAGGACCTGTCGGTCTACGAGCCGCTCGAGCAGTCGATCCTCAACGCTCTCGCGAGCGCCGGAATCGTCCGCTTCGACGCCTCCGACCTGATGCCCGCCGACGTCGGCGCTGGCACCTTCTGGACTGAGGGCACCTCGCTCGTCAACGGTGACATCACCGTCGACGAGGCCGCGGCTGCGATCGACGCGTCGTGGCCGGGTGAGGGCGGTGGCACCACCGCCGGCACCGGCGACTCCGCTGCTGACGGCGTGCTCCGCTTCGGTGGACTGCTGCCCGAGACCGGCAACCTCGCCTTCCTCGGACCACCCGAATTCGCCGGCGTTGAGCTGGCCGTCGCCGAGATCAACATGCTCGCTGAGCAGTACGGTCTCCCAGGCGTCGAGTACCTGCCCGGTGACTCGGGCGACAACGGTGACGTGGCCAACGCCACGGTCGACCGCCTCCTCGCGGAGAACGTCGACGTCTTCATCGGTGCCGCCTCCTCGGGTGTCTCGCTGACCGTGATCGACAAGATCACCCAGGCTGGCAAGATCCAGTTCTCGCCCGCGAACACCTCCCCGGTGTTCACCGACTACGACGACAACGGTCTGTACTTCCGTACCGCTCCGTCCGACGTGGTCCAGGGCGCTGCGCTCGCCGACATGATGATCGACGACGGCGCCGCCACGGCGGTGTTCCTGGTGCTGAACGACTCGTACGGCACCGGGCTCCTCAAGTACACCAGCGAGCCCTACGTGGCCGCCGGTGGTGAGCTCGCCATCGACCCGATCATCTACGACCCGATGGCCGAGAACTTCGACGCCGAGATCGCTGCTGCGGTCGCCGCCGACGCCGACGCCATCGTCATCATCGGCTTCGACGAGACGACGAAGATCCTGGGTGGCCTCATCGAGGCTGGCCAGGGCCCGGCTGACAAGCTCGTCTACGGCACCGACGGCAACATGGGCAACGCGCTCGCTCAGGCCTTCGACGACCCCTCGGTCGTCGCCGGCATGAAGGGCACCCTGCCCGGCGTGGACGTGGCCGGGGAGCTCCCTGAGTTCCGCGACCGCCTCCTCGAGGTGGACCCGTCGCTCACCGACTTCTCGTACGCCGCTGAGGCCTACGACGCCGTCATCGTTGTGACCATCGCGAACCTGATGTCCGGCTCGACCGGAGATCCCGCGGTGTTCGCTCCGCTGATCAACGATGTCACCCGCGGTGGCCAGAAGTGCACCTCGCTCCTCGAGTGCGGTCTGCTTCTCCAGAGCGGCATCACCGACATCGACTACGACGGTGTGTCCGGTCCTCTCGAGTTCAACGATGCGGGTGAGCCCACCGAGGCTTCCATCCTCATCCTCGA
>JAYQAE010000251.1:0-2359 GCA_038136655.1 Ilumatobacteraceae bacterium | reverse complement strand
CGGCCTTGGCCATATCGAGGAAGGCCGCGTTGGTGTAGGTCAGGGCCCGCATGGCATCGATCCAGGCCCGTTGGAACATGAGCAGACGACGCACATCGGGGTGCTCGACGATCGGGCTCTGCTCTCCCGCCGGCGCGCCGATCGCCCGCCCCTGACGCCGCTCGAGGGCGTAGGCGACGGCGTCTTGGTAGGCGCGCTCGGCGATCGCGAGGCCCTGGAGGCCGACGGAGAGGCGGGCGTTGTTCATCATCGTGAACATGTTCCGCATGCCCTCGTTCTCTTCGCCGACGAGCCAACCGACGGCACCGCCCTGCTCGCCGTAGGCCATGACACAGGTGGGCGAGCCGTGGATGCCGAGCTTGTGCTCGATCGACACGCAGGTCACGTCGTTGCGCTCACCGAGGGAACCGTCCTCGTTGACCAGGAACTTCGGCACGAGGAACATCGAGATCCCTTTGGTTCCGGGGGGCGCTCCCGGGGTGCGGGCGAGCACGAGGTGGACGATGTTCTCCGTCATGTCGTGCTCACCGAAGGTGATCCAGATCTTCGTGCCGGTGATCCGCCAGGAGCCGTCGCCGGCCGGCTCGGCCTTGGTGCGCACCGCTCCGACGTCTGAGCCGGCCTGGGGCTCGGAAAGGTTCATCGTGCCGGCCCACTCGCCGGTGAGCATCTTCGGCAGATAGGTCTGTTGCTGCTCGACCGACCCATGGGCCTCGAGCGCGTCGATCGCGCCCTGGGTGAGCAGGGGGCAAAGCGCCATGGCCATATTCGCACTGTTGAGCATCTCTTGGACCGCGAGGGCGGTCACCCAGGGGAACCCGGCGCCGCCGTACTCCGGGTCGAAGGGCATGGCGCCGAATCCGCTCTCCACGTACTGCCGATAGGCCGATCGGAACGACTCGGGCACGGTCACTGACGCGTCTTCATGCCACTGGGCGCGGATGTTGTCGCCGTCGCGATTGGTGGGCGCGATGACCTCGGTCATGAAGCGCCCGACCTCCTCGAGTACTCCGAGGACCGTCTCGGCATCCGCGTGGCCGAACCGCTCGGTGGAGGCGATCATGTCGAGTCCGGCGACGGTGGTGAGTGCGTGTGAGATGTCGGCGATGGGGGCGCGGTAGTCGGCCATTCGTGCTCCGGTGGGTTTCGCTTGAGGTGAGGTGGTTAGCCAGATTCTGCCAGCCGAGTCGCAGGCGTCCTCGACCGACCGCCCATCGAGCCGGCATCGGAGCCCTGATGACCTTGTCGCGACCTTGCCACGCCGTCTTGGTCTGTTGATAATGTCTCGCCTACTGTGTCGCCAGTCACGCAACGGCGCGTGGTTGTCGACAGCCGGATGGCACTCGGGGGGATCACGAGCGCATCCGAATCGCACATGGGGAGGGCGCGATGACGATCACTGAGACGCAGCAGCAGGCGACACCCGGAGGGGCTGGTGTGCCGACGGTCGCCTCACGGGCTCGTGACTGGGCGAGGAACGCGCCGAACCAAGTCGCCTACCGCGAGAAGGATTTCGGCATCTGGAACGAGTACACCTGGGCCGACTCGTGGGAGATGATCGAGAACGCCGCGAACGGTCTGCTCGCACTCGGTGTCCAGCCGGGTGACCGGGTGTCGATCCACTCCGAGGACCGCCTCGAGTGGATCATCATGGACCTCGCCACGGTGGCCGTTCGCGGTGTGTCGGTGGGCTTCTACCCGACGAACCCGACGGCTGAGGTCGAGTACCTCCTCACTGACTGCGGGGCGTGTATCCACTTCGCCGAGGACCAGGAGCAGTACGACAAGGTCCTTGAGATCGGCCGCGAGAAGCTCTCGGCGATCCGCAAGATCATCTTCGCCGAGCCCCGCGGCATGGTCGGCCAAGACGACGACCGCCTCGTGTTCTGGGAGTCGTTCCTTGAGATGGGCCGCGAGTACAAGGAGGCTCACCCGGGAGAGCTCGAGGCGCGTATGGCCGCCGCCGAGGACACCGACCTCATGACCCTCGTCTACACCTCGGGCACCACCGGTCCGCCCAAGGGCGCGATGCTCACCAACAGCAACGCGAACTACTGCATCGAGAAGATCGTGAAGGCCGAGGGTCGCGTGGTGGGTGGACTCCCCGGTCCCGGCGACGAGATCGTGACCTACCTGCCGCTGTGCCACGTGGCTGAGCGCATCTTCTCCACCTGGACCCAGGTCGGCATGGGCCCGACGCTGAACTTTGCCGAGTCGATCGACACGGTGAACGAGAACCTGCGGGAGATTCAGCCCACGCTGTTCTTCGCGGTGCCGCGCATCTGGGAGAAGTTGCACGCCTTGACGCTCATCAAGGCGAACGACGCGACACCGTTCAAGAAGGCCTTCTTCCGTTTCG
>JAYQAE010000250.1:0-2401 GCA_038136655.1 Ilumatobacteraceae bacterium | reverse complement strand
CCGAGACGAAGAAAATGAGCTCCACCAGTAAACGAGAGGCCAAGCTCCAACGGAAGGAGGGTGTTCGACTCCACATGGAGCCTGAGCCCTGATGCGGCGATGATGACGTCATCCGACGCAATGGCCCCCATGAACCAGCCTCGCCACTTCCAGAAGACGAGAACCAAGATTGCCCAATGTCCTACTTCGGTGTAGCCGCGCCGCAGACCGCTCACAGTTGCCCCTGCATCCATTGGATGATGGCGTCCGACGGGCTCTCCGGTGGCATCACATGCTCCCCGACCTCGCGCGGCTCTCGGAGTAGTGCGCTCAGCCGCGCTGGGTCCAGCCCGACAAGATTCGCCGTCTTTCCAAGCCCATCGGATCGCTCCGTTCGATCTCGAAAGATGAGACATGGAATTCCAAATGCTGCGGTTTCCTCTTGCACCCCGCCCGAATCTGTAACGACAACCTCGGCACCCAACAGCATCTTCAGAAATTCTTGGTGGGGCATCTTCGGGTAGAAGCGCAGTCCCTCCGCGGCACCCGCGCCTTTCAAGATCCCGTCGGACTGTCCAGAAGAAATCAATCCCAAAGCACGTAAACGTTCTGAGGCAAGTGCGTCGACAACCACGTTGATCACGTATTCCTCCTCCGCCGAATAGGAGGCGAGGGCCGACATTGTTGAGCGAACGAGATCTGCGCGCGCTAAGAATTCTGACCTGTGCAGTAACGCGACGACAGGAGGCGATCCGCCGTATCCTGCTTTCTCTGTCGTGGCGTGGAGCGCATCAAGCACCGTGTTTCCGTGAGTGACGATCACCTCAAAATTCCTCCGTCGAACCCAGTATCTGAGATTCTTAGCCGCGGGTTCTGACGGCGCGAAGTGCGTGTTGGCGCACCGCCCGATGAGTCGTCTGATCAACTCCTCGGGAAAGGGGCTTCTAAACGAAGAACTCCTCAAGCCGGCCTCGATGTGAGCCAGATGCTCGCGTCGCAGTAATGCCGCTATCGTGCCCAGCAAAGCGGTCATCGTGTCTCCGTGTACAAACCAGACGACACGTGAGGAAGTGACCCGCGGCAGCCGAACAAGAGAGGTCAAGGCACCGAGGAACCATCGCGGAACCTGCCAGGGAGAGACCAGCGACGGTTTCTCTTCAGTCCCGGAAACATTTTGAAATTCTTCCTTCGCAAGAAATTCCCGAATCTCCTCACCCTGCTGATTCGCGCAATAAACCTCGACAGATATCTGCAGTCGACGCATGCGTTCGACTACCGGCTCAATCTTGATCCACTCTGCGGTTGTCCCGAAGATGAACCGAGCGACAACCGGCGAAGAACGTGATCCTCTAATCGTCAAGGTCGAAAGTCCGTCACTGCGACCACAATCTGATCAACCTCGCTCGGAGACAAGTCGGCATAGAGCGGCAGCCGAACGAGTCGATCGCTCGCCGCCTCGCTTACGGGGCATTGTCCCGCTCGCCCGCCTAAGCGCACTCCTACTGGAGAGAGGTGAAGCGCTTGATAGTGGAATACCGCCATCACCCCACGCGACTCCAAGTGTTGGATCAACCGACTTCTGTGCTCAAGCGAGCGCATCACCAGGAAGTACAAGTGGGCGGGATGAAGGCATCCGTCGGGCACCGCAGGTTGCTGGACTCCCCATTTCTCACTCCACTCCATCAACTCGTGGTGGTACCGGTTCCAGATTGCCAGCCTCTTCGCTTGGATCTCCTCTCGACGCGTCCACTGCGCCCGGAGAATTGCACTTAGAACGTCCGACAGCACCCAAGAGGACCCCACATCTCGCCAAACGTATTTGTCAACCTGGCCGCGGAAGACCTTCTCTCTGTCAGTCCCTTTGTCACGAAGGATTTCGGCACGTTCAACGAGATCAAAATCCTTAATATGAATCGCACCTCCTTCGCCGCACGTAATGTTCTTCGTCTCGTGAAAACTCATCGTGGAGATGTCACCAAATGTTCCTAACTTGCGGCCGTGCATCGTGCCGAAGAGGCCATGCGCATTGTCTTCAATCAGTCGAGCTGAAGCCGACTGAGAGATGTGAGAGAGCGCATCGACATCCGCGGCTATTCCGCCATAGTGAACCGCGCAAATCGCTTTCGTCTTTGACGAAAGCAACTGCTCTACAGAACGGGGATCGAGGCAAAGGGTATCAGGCTGAACATCCGCAAAAATGGGTCTGAACCCTCGGGTCATGAACGCACTCGCCGTGGAGACGAATGTGAATGAGGGCACGATTACCTCATCTCCCGGCGATGCGTCCAAAAGGCCCGCAGTTAGTTCGAGTGCATGGGTGCACGATGTCGTGAGCAACGATCGCCCAGTTCCGAAGAACTGAGAAATTTCCGCCTCAAGCGCCCTCCCGACCGAACCAGCACCAGCCACTCGGGCGGAGGCG
>JAYQAE010000249.1:0-2439 GCA_038136655.1 Ilumatobacteraceae bacterium | reverse complement strand
CCTTGGCCTCGCTGGCGTCGGTGACGACTCCGGAGATGATGGGATCTTCCATGGAGGGCTCCTCCGAGGTGACCCACGTACCGGGCTCCCAGGTGAAGGAGGACCGCACGTGGAGTGGGACGTTGTGGTTGCGGGCGAACTCGACGGAACGGAGGGCGAGCACCTTGGAGCCGGCGCCCGCCATCTCGAGCATCTCGTCGAAGTTGATGTGGGTGAGTTTGTGGGCTTGGGGGACGATGCGCGGATCGGCGGAGAAGACCCCGGTGACGTCGGTGTAGATCTCGCAGGCGTCGGCACCGAGGGCGGCGGCGATGGCGACAGCGGTCGTGTCGGAGCCACCCCGGCCGAGGGTGGTGATCTCCTTGGCGGTCGACACCCCTTGGAAACCGGCCACCACGCACACCTTCCCCTCGGCGAGGGCATCGCGCACGCGGTCGCCGCGGACCTCGAGGATCTTGGCCTTGCCGTGGGCGGTGTCGGTGATGATCCCCACCTGGCTCCCGGTGAAGCTGACGGCGTCGATGTCGCGGTCGGCGAGCGCCATGCACAGCAGCGACATCGAGATGCGCTCACCGGTGGTGAGGAGCATGTCCATCTCACGACCGGGCTTCCGCGCCGACACCTCATCGGCCAGCTTGATCAGGTTGTCGGTCGACTTGCCCATCGCCGACACGACCACGACCACATCGTCACCGTGACTTCGGGTGAAGGCGACGTGATCCGCGACCGCTCGCATGCGGTCGGGGTCGGCGACCGAGGTGCCGCCGAACTTCTGGACGATGAGTGCCACGGTGTTGGAAGGCTACGACCGTCTCGGCGGAGCGGCACGGCCCGGGTCTGTTCACACGCCATTCACATTCGGGACATGGATGGGAAACGGCTCGCTGACATCGTGCCCTTGCCCCTACAACCCGTGAACGGAAGGACACCCCCGTGGCGTACCAAGCTGAATACATCTGGCTCGACGGCTACCAGCCGACACCGATGCTCCGGAGCAAGACGAAGATCCTCGCGGACGACGTCACCGATCCCCCGATCTGGGGCTTCGACGGCTCCTCGACCGAGCAGGCCACCGGAGACAAGTCGGACTGCGTCCTCCGACCGGTCTTCTCCTGCCCCGACCCGATCCGCGGAGGCCGCAACATCCTCGTGATGTGCGAGGTGCTGCTCGCCTCGACCATGCGCCCCCATCCGTCGAACACCCGCGCCGCCTGCGCCCGCGTCGAGAAGAAGTTCGCCGCCGACGAGATGCTCTTCGGCCTCGAGCAGGAGTACACCATGCTCCGTCCCGACGGCACCCCCCTCGGCTTCCCTCCCGGTGGCGGTCAGCCCGGCCCGCAGGGCCCCTACTACTGCGGTGTCGGCACCGGCCGCATCATGGGTCGCGACATCGTCGAGGAGCACACCCAGGCCTGCATCGACGCCGGACTCATGATCTCGGGCACCAACCCCGAGGTGATGCCCGGCCAGTGGGAGTTCCAGATCGGCCCCGTCGGCCCGACCGCGGTCGGCGACCAACTCAATGTCGCCCGGTGGCTGCTGCATCGCATCGCCGAGGACTACGACGTCGTGATCAGCCTCGACGCCAAGCCGAAGAAGGGTGACTGGAACGGCGCCGGCTGCCACACCAACTTCTCGAACAAGGCGATGCGCGGCGACTACAAGGCGATCATCACCGCTTGTGAGGCCATCGGCAAGAACTACATGGACCTCGTGCTCAACTACGGCGACGGCATCCAGGATCGCCTCACCGGCAAGCACGAGACCGCCCCGTGGAACAAGTTCAGCTACGGCGTGTCCGACCGCGGCGCCTCGGTCCGCATCCCGTGGCAGGTGGAGCGCGACGGCAAGGGCTACGCCGAGGACCGTCGTCCGAACGCCAACTGCGACCCGTACGTCGTGGCGAAGATGATCACCGAGATCGTCTGCGGCTCGACGGCGAAGGGTTCGCGCAAGCGCTGATCGCACACCGATCCGATCCGGAATGGGGCCCCGCTCAGGCGGGGCCCCATTCGACGTTCTGGGCCACCGGGTGCGGTGGCGGACGATTGCCGACACACTTGGTGTCGTGAAAGGGGATGACGTGCGTGAGCAGCAGCGCAACTACGTCCTGAAGACGGTCGAGGAGCGCGGGGTCCGCCTGGTGCGGCTCTGGTTCACCGACGTGCTCGGAGACCTCAAGAGCTTCGCCATCTCCCCGGCCGAGCTCGACAACGCGCTCTCCGACGGGATGACCTTCGACGGCTCGTCCATCGACGGCTTCTCCCGGGTGCAGGAGGCCGACGTGCTCGCCGTGCCCGACCCGGACACCTTCGAGATCCTCCCCTGGGGCGATTCGGGAGCCACCGAGGCCCGGGTGTTCTGTGACATCCACCATCTCGACGGCACGCCGTTCCAAGGCGATCCCCGTCAGGTGCTCCGACGACACGTACAGGCCGC
>JAYQAE010000248.1:1526-2462 GCA_038136655.1 Ilumatobacteraceae bacterium | reverse complement strand
TCGTGCACCGCAGCATCTTCGACCGCTTCCTCGAGGGGTTCGCCCGCCGCGCCGAGTCCGTCGTGGTCGGCGACGGCATGGAACCCGGGGTCGAGATGGGTCCGCTCGCGAACCCGCGGCGCATCGCCGCCCTCGAGGGTTTCGTCGATGACGCGCGAGCGGCTAGTGCCGATGTCGTGACGGGTGGTTCGCGCATTGGAACCACGGGATGCTTCTTCCAGCCGACGGTGCTTGCCAACGTGCCCGACTCGGCCCGCGTCATGCACGAGGAGCCCTTCGGTCCGCTCGCGATCATCAACCCGGTCGACGGTCTCGACGAGGCGATCGACGCCGCCAACTCGGTGCCCTACGGCCTGGCGTCCTACGCCTTCACCAACCGCGCCGACTACGCCGACCGTCTGCTCGAGCGCATGGAGGCCGGCAACCTGTCGATCAACACCCTCGAGGCCTCACTGCCCGAGACCCCCTTCGGCGGGGTCAAGTCGAGCGGCTACGGACGTGAGGGCGGGTCCGAGGGACTCCACCACTACATGGTCGTGAAGAACGTGTCCCACAGCATGTCGATCGTCTGAACGGAGCTGGAGCAATGGACTACAACCGCCACAACGCCAAGGACTACGCCCGCGAGCACCTGACCGGTATCTGGGCGGCCGCGTTGACCCCGTTCACCGAGGACCTCGCCATCGACGAGGACGGATTCCGATCCAACATCCACCACTGGGTCGACGAGCTCGGTATCGAGGGTCTGTTCATCTCCGGCAAACAGGGCGAGTTCTACGCGATGACCCTGGAGGAGCGAAAGCGCACCTTCGACCTGGCCGTGGAGGCGACCGCGGGTGCCGGTCAGACGATCATGTCCTGCTCGGACCCCAACATGGATGTGGTGATCGATCTAGCGCGGCACGCCGAGACGATCGGCGCCGACTACATCGTCGT
>JAYQAE010000248.1:0-1516 GCA_038136655.1 Ilumatobacteraceae bacterium | reverse complement strand
ATGCTCCACTTCGCCAAGGCCCAAGACGAGACCCTGCTCGCCTACTACCGCACCATCGCCGAGAGCGTCGACATCGGTATCGCGCTCTGGAGCCACCCCGACAGCGGCTACCTGATGTCGCCCGAGTTGTGCAACCGCCTGGCCGACATCGACAACGTGATCGCCATCAAGTACAGCGTGCCCCGAGATATGTACGTCGAGCTGTCCGAGTTGGCGAGCGACCGGATCCAGGTCAGCACGGCCTCGGAGACCGAGTGGCTCGACAACATCATCGAGCTCGACTGGCGCCTCTACCTGTGCTCCTCACCCCCGTTCCTCCTGCAGACGGCCCGCGACCGACGGATGCTCGACTACACCCGGGCCGCCTTCGAGGGTCGTGTCGACGAGGCGCGTGAGATCAGTCGCAGCCTCGACCCGGTCCGCGAGGCCCTCATGGGCACCCGGCCGGCCGAGAAGCCCCACGCCCATCAGAAGTACTGGCAGGAACTGCTCGGCCAGGCCGGTGGACGCGTGCGCGCCCCGCTGCTCGAGTTGACCGATGCCGAGCGGGCCGCGACGCGCAACGCCTTCGAGGCCTGCGGACTCCTCCGGTGAGCACCCGTTCAGACGACGACCGACTTCGGATCGTCCTGGTCGGGTGGGGGGCGATCAGCCACGCGGTGGTCGACGCCCTCGGGGACGCGCCGATCGACATCGTCGCCGTCGCCCGCCGCGACTGGTCGTCAGGCCGCGATGGCCTGCACGAGTCGGTGGCGACGGTGAGCACCCCCGAGGAGGTCGAGGGTCTCGAGATCGATCTCGTCGTCGAGGCGGCCGGACGCGAGGCGGTGGCACCGTGGGCTCGCGCCGCGATCGGTCTCCAGGCCGACCTCATCGTCAGCTCGGTGTCGGCGTTCGCTGACGGTGCCCTGCTGGCCGACCTTCGGTCCGCCGCCGAAGCGGCCGGCACCCGGATCGAGATCCATCCCGGTGCGCTCGCCGGGGTCGACGCTCTGTCGGCCGCTCGCTCCATAGGACTCGATCGGGTGGAGCACCGCATCGTCAAACCACCCCGAGCCTGGGTCGGGACACCGGCCGAGACCCTGTGTGATCTCAACGGTCTCACTGAGTCGACCGTCTTCTTCACCGCCTCGGCAGCCGAGACGGCGAGTGCCTTCCCGAAGAACGCGAACGTGGCGATGACGAGCGCTCTCGCTGGTGTCGGCCCCGATCAGACCCGCGTCTCGCTCGTGGCCGACCCAGAGGCGAGCGCCAACCGACACGAGATCCTCGCGATGGGCGACTTCGGCGAGCTCCGGGTGTCGATCGCCAGCCATCCGCTGCCAGGCAACCCGCGCACGTCGGCCATGGCGGCCCACAGCCTCGTTCGCGCGATCCGCAACCGGGCGTCCGCGATCGTCATCTGACCCATCCGGCGATACCAACCGGGCTCAGGCTGCGCCGTCGGTCCGCCCCATGAAACCGCTCGGGGCGAGCGGTCCTATCACCAACTGCTCGAACACCCCCACACCGGAGC
>JAYQAE010000247.1:0-2467 GCA_038136655.1 Ilumatobacteraceae bacterium | reverse complement strand
GCCTTCATCAGTGTCGACGAGACCACAAGTTCGAAACTGATTCGATCACCGCGCTTCAGTGACTGGTCTCGGAGTTGTCGGAGGGCCTCGCGGGCAACGCGAATTGGCAGTTTCGCTGCTAGGGCGTGCGATGCCATGTCGCCATGCTACGGGCCTCGACTCATCAGCCGAGGTCGACTCGTTAGGCGCGTTGTGGGAGCCGAGGTTGACGAAATATCACACCATTTGCGAGGGCACGAAGCGTGAGGCCCACCGACTGCAGGGGAGAGGCCGAGGGGCGCCCGTGTGCCCGCTCCGTCATCTGCACTGGGCACTCGCTGACTCGGAAGCCGGCTCTGCCTGCAGCGACAACGATCTCAAAAGTGTCACCCAGACAGTGGTCGGGCATTGACTCGGCGAACCGGTCTACCAACGGTCGTCGAACCGCCCGGAAACCCGAGCTTGAGTCTGTTATTCGGGTACCCGTTGCGCGGGTTGCCGAGAGGGCGAGCAACCGCATGGCGAGTCGGCGAGTCGGCGTGATCGAAGTGGACCCTCCATTCAGAAACCGGCTCCCAATAACAAGGTCAAGTCCGGACAGAGCGAGCTCTTCGATCAGGCGGGGAATGGCGTCGACTGGATGTTGCCCGTCGGCATCGCACTCCACGACGACGTCAAAATTGTTCTCGATGGCGTAACGGTGCGCACGCCGCCGCGCCGCGCCGACTCCTTGATTGGTCTCGATGGTCAGAACTGTCGCTCCGGCAACGCGGGCCCTTTCACCCGTTCCATCTGTCGAACCGTCGTCGACCACGAGGACTGGATGACCGTGCTGCCCTGCCGCGGTCACGACTGAAGCAACGGTTGCGGCCTCGTTGTGCGCAGGGATCGCGATCAGGATTCGCAGCGTCATCTTCAGTGCTTCCAGTTGAGAGTGGGAACTGCGCCTAACTCGGCGCGCGACTCAGGATCCAGCGTGGCACGTTGCGCCACTGGAACTCCGCCACCTCGGTGAGGCACGCGGCGTTAAGGCGCCGTGAACTCACGATCCAGCCGACATTGAGCTCCGCGAGCGCGGATGCGCAGGGGTCGATTCGAACCTGAATGAGGTCGTGTTGGACCGCGACGATCTGCGCCTCGGCGATGGCGGGATCCCACGCGAATGTGACGTAGCTCGTTCCCCGATTCCACTGGGTTTCCGCCGCCTCAAATGGATCCAGAAGCGACCAGGTCCCCTTGTCGGGGCCCCAATATTGCTGCCCAGAGACCATGCTCCCGCCGTTGAGCTGGAGTAGCGGATCGACGGTGTAGTCATCGGAGGCGACGCGGTGAGAACTTTCATTTAGAAGGCTCTGGATGACGAGCGCGGTATTGGAATCTTTGAGGTCACCAACCCCAGTGACGACCGGATTCACCCGGGCAACCGAGACGACCGATAGCGCGGCGGTGACAGCGTGTGCAGCCGCTCGCGAGCGACCGTGTACAAGGGCAGCGGACAGAACAGCGCTACCGAGGGCGATGGAGATGAGGACGCCAGAAGAGGTGCCGGGGAAGAATGACTGGTGTCGGCTCGTCGCTTGGAAGCCGAGAGCGAAGACAACTCCACCAACGAAAAAGGGGGGGAGCCTCTGGGATCTGACGTGCCTCGAGCCCATCAGGATGACCAACGGGATCACAATCCACATGCCGACGATTTGGGTCACGCGTTCCCCGGGGACGAGCGCGAGAGGATTCGCTTCGGTGAGGACGTCTGGCCACTCGAACTGCGACCAGAGCAGCAGTAAGAGGGTGACTCCAGTCGACCACGCCAGCGGCGGTCGAGCAGGCCGGGCTCCTCGGCGCGGCGACGTCCCGATGAGCAGCGCTGCCGCTGGCACCAAGAGGATGGTCCAACCCATCGCGACTTCACTCAGATTCGAGCCGACGAGTTCGCGTGACCAGCTGTCGGTTGGGTGCAACCCATCGAAGACTCCCGACCACATCGACGGTAGGTCTTTGGTTCCGCCCGTCTCACGTCGGGAGCCCGGGTACTCCGTCGCTGCCAGGACTCGATAGCGATCCCCGACATCAAGCCACCAGAGACCGACAAGCCCAAGTGTGACGAGTGGGGCGGCGAGGAGCGCCCGACAGTCGCGCCACCTGACACCCTCACGGTGCCAGAGGTCGAGGAGAAGCGCGCCAGCCCCGATTGAGAACACGATCGACCACGGTGCGTAGGGGCTCGATGGCAGCCGGGCGATCAGTGCGCCGGCGAGAAGGGCGAGACCCAAGGAGCGCCACCTGGTTTGACGTCCGGCCGAATGGAGAACCAGCACTGCCAAGATCGGGACCCAAGCCACCCGAGACGGAAGGAAACTCCACCAGGGGTTAACCGGTGAGGCCAGGAACAGCGTCATGCCTGCTGCGGCGAACCCCCGACCCGCTCCGAATCGCCTGATGAGTACGTGCACCGCGAACCCACTCGCAAAGATCGGGAACCACCACCAGA
>JAYQAE010000246.1:2163-2483 GCA_038136655.1 Ilumatobacteraceae bacterium | reverse complement strand
GGTGTCGACGGAGGCCGGATGTTCCGGGTTCATGGTCGGTCGGGCACTCGGGGGGGAGTGGGCGCTGGCCGACGAGGCCGACCGTCCGAGCGTCATCGCCGAGATTGTGCTCCCACGATGGGAGCGACTGCGGTCAGCGACCTGAGCGCTCGCCGCCGTCACGATTCTCTGGAAGTGGTGCTGTTGCTAATTTAACTTTGTGTCCTCAGAGCGCGCGGTGTGGGGTGCGCGTCTTGTTCGGCTGACCGTCACCGGGGTGCTAGCGGCTGTCTCCGTTGGCCTTGTGAGGTCGGTCGTGAACCTGTCGGGCAGAGATGTCC
>JAYQAE010000246.1:0-2153 GCA_038136655.1 Ilumatobacteraceae bacterium | reverse complement strand
TGGTCGGACGGGCGCTCTGGGGGGAGTGGGCGCTGGCCAACGAGTCCGACCGGCCGAGCGTCATCGCCGAGACCGTGCTCCCACGGTGGGAGCGACTCCTCCTCGAGGTGGCCGATGGTTAAGCGTTCGCCGCTGTCATGATTCTCTGGAAGTGCTGATGTTGCTAATTTGACTCGGTGACCTCAGAGCGCGCGGTGTGGGGTGCGCGCCTCGGTCGACTGACCGTCACCGGGGTTCTCGCGGCTATCTCTGTCGGCCTTGTGAGGTCGGTCGTGAACCTGTCGGGCAGAGATGTCCATTTCGATGAGGCGTTAAACCTGCAGATGGTCGACTCGCTGGTTGGGCAACGCCAGTACGCCTCGTACGGGGTGATCCGGGGGTTCGGACCATGGCTGTTCGACCCCACCATCACGACCGGCCCGGTCGTCGCTCTTGTGGCCGCGCCGTTCTGGTGGATCTCCGCTGGGTCGATCGAACTGCTGAGGCTCGTGATGTGCGTTGTGGCGCTGCTCTACTTGGGCGGGGTTGTCGCATTGGCGCGAGGAAGTCGAAATCGGGCCCTGGTGACGGGTGCCTGCATGTTGCCGTTTATCTTCGCGGCAGAGACTCACTTCGGCGAGGTCTTGGGAGAGCTACCGGGTGCATCGCTAGTGGTGTGGGCGACTGTGTTGGCGACTCGACGCCGCTTCTTCTGGGCGGCTCTCCTGCTCGGGCTCTCCGTGCAGGTCAAGTTGCTCTTCGCCCCGTTCGTCGCAGCGGGGCTCGTAGCGTTCACTTGGCATGCGAGGCAGGGGGAGAGAGGACCGATCGCCCAAGCCGTGAGAATGGGTGCGGTGGCTGCCGCACCGACACTTGTCTTCGAGCTGTGGCGACTCGTCACCTTCCGGGGGGTGAGCGGTTATCGACGTTCGATTGAGGAGTGGAGGGCTTTCATAGCTCGTCAGAACGTCAACACGTGGGGTTCGTGGCGTGAGGGTGGAGTGCTCTCGGAGAAATGGGACAGTTTCCTCGGTGTGATGCCGCCCGCCGCATGGCTACTCCTTCTTCTCACCCTCATCGTCGGAGCACTCCTGCCGGCTCTCTCACGGGCGCGTTCGGACTCGGCGAGAGTCCACTGCGAACTCCCGCCACCAAGTCTTTTAGTGGGACTATTGGCGGGCTCCGCGATCATGTTTCTCGGATGGTTCACCCAGTCGGTGCAGGCCTATCCCCGCCAGGTCCTCCCGGTCGTCCTCCTTGCGGTCCCGTCCGCCGTTCTGCTCGCCGCCCGAAACTTGGACCTTGTGGGGTCGCGGGTGCGGAGCGTCCTCAGCACGCTGACGCTCGCCCTCATGCTCGTGCTCGCCCTCGGGCAACTGGGACTCGGATGGCAGCGCCCCATGTCGCCGTTCAGTGATGATCAGCGGGCCGCGCTCGACCTCATCGAGGAGTCGGGTGCGACCAGCATTCTGGCGAATGGTTGGTGGATGAACCCGGAGTACGCGATGTTCGCCCGCCTCCCTGTCACCCAATGGGTGGCGCCGACGGGTCAAGTGGCGGTGGTCAACACATTGAGCGGACCGGTCGGTGATGACCCACTCGAGCAGTTCGGACTGCGATGTGACCGAGTCCTTCTCCGACGGCCGACGCTCGCCGTGTGCGAACCGGAGGTACCGGACTACTCGGGGTTGGAATCGTTGCGGGTGCTCAATTGGGGTGAGCAGGACGTCGAACTGGGCGTCGTCTCCCGTCGGCAGGTTGACGGATTCGGGGGCATGTGGATTCTCATCGAACCCGAGGATCCTGCGGCCCTTCGGGCGATGCAGGTGTTCATGGACGGAACGCAGATCGAGGTTGGGGATGTCGCAGCGGACGGCACGGTGATCACCGCTTTGGTGCCGCCGTCGGTGTATCGCACGCCGGGGCGTCATGTAATAGAACTCCGGAACGCGATCTCGGGACAGGTCATCCCAGTCGGAGAGTTCACGCTGTGACTGCTGGCGGGCCCCGAAGGCGGCTCGAGCGTCAGTCGGATGGTGCCGCGCTGAGCGGCGCAGCCGGCGCGTCCATGGCGCGGTCACCCGCCTCAATGGCATCCAAGAGATGGATGGCGAGGTCAGCCACCTTGACGGTGTCCTCGTCGGCACCGGCCGCTTTCGCGCCGTCGTCCATCA
>JAYQAE010000245.1:1344-2500 GCA_038136655.1 Ilumatobacteraceae bacterium | reverse complement strand
GTGAGCGACTGGCTCGCTTCAAGGTCCCGGTCGCGGTGATCACCGTGCCGGCCTTCCCGATCACCGATGGCCCGAACGGAGTGAAGATCCGGCTGACGGAACTCCGCGACCTCGCCGCTGTTACCCTTGGAGACGACGAAGGAGCACGCGAGCGAGCCGAATAGGGCTCGTCAAAGCGCGACCAAGCCGATACGACGAACTAAGTCGAAGCGCATCGATCTCCCTTCGAAGATGCAGTTCGGACGACGTATATTGCTCCCTCTCGTGATGCAGCGCTTCGAGTTGCTGCTTCATCTCAACTTGTTCACGATCTCGAGCTGCAACGATTCGTCTCCGGTCATCGTCGATAAGCACCCATTCCGAATGGAGTTCCGTGATCTGGCGCAGGACTCTCTCACGTTCCGTTGCAGCTTCAATCAGTCGGAGAGTGGGAGCACGATCAGGCAGATTCGCACCCGGAGTAATCAAGCTGTCTCGGAAGCTATTGAAGTCGTCAGGTTGAGGCAACAGGACAAGTTCTTGAAATCCGAATTCCGCTCTAAGAAGCCGGTCGATCATGCTTGGATGAACTGTAACTCCTGCCTCTCCGGCTAAATCTATCACGACGTCCATAATGCTTGCCGGGCCAGCCTTTGAAGATTGCGTGCATAGGCCACCTTCCACTAGCCGAGTCGCAAGCGTCAGAAGACCGCGAAGGAAAACAAGGTCAATGGAGCACGGTCCATCGGCTTCCCACTCATCATCGACGAGGGTAAATTGCCCTGAAGGGGTCACAATCAAGTTCTGCGGAACGCAATCTATGAGAGTTCCCGGTATCGACGTCTCGTCATCGCGCGGCGCGAAGGGGTGGTCCCGAAGTTCATCCACGACGGGTCCCGGCATAGACAAAGCCACGAGAAACTCTCGATACGCCCGGATCAAACCAGCCACCTCATTCGAGGCTGAGTTGACGAAGGCTTTAACGATTTGATCTTCAAGTGGTCTTCCGCGATGGACTGAGCTTTCGGACTGACCTTTGTTAACCAACCATTCGGACCTGTGGTGATGCACTTTGGCTGAGGTGGCGCCTGAACCTTCAACACGAAATGTTTCACCCTCTTGAATCACTCGTCGGAAGTTCCGAAACTGACTTCGACGTTGCGCCGAAGCAAGCCAA
>JAYQAE010000245.1:0-1334 GCA_038136655.1 Ilumatobacteraceae bacterium | reverse complement strand
CGTCATCCACTCGCCGAGCTAACACTTCTTGACTTTTGGAAGCAAGGATCAGGAACGAATTTGGAACAAAAGTGCCCATTCCGGCATCAACTAATTGCCCAAATGCCATGCTAATGTCGCAAACGTACTGAGGGCTGCCCGAGTAGTCAACGACCGGACGACGGATGAAGTTTTTGTTCATTTCGCGTCCTGATTCCGACTCATAAACCCGCTCGCGAACAATGGCGGTAGGGAGCTTATAATCAGGATACGGATGAAGAAATTCTTGATGAACAAGCCCAACCTTCATCAGCATGTCGCGTAAAGCAACGCGAGACCACGTTCGCGGCTGCCCTTGGCGATACCCCTCGAGGCCAATCCACGGGACCCCGAGATGATCTTCAGGGAACGACAGCAAATACTTTAGGCCCATCTGGTTTTCGATAGCCAGCACTAGAAGCCCATCAGGCTTCAGGAACGACGCGCACCGTCTAAGAAAATCGACGGGATTCGAAATCCCACCGATTCCTGAAGAGACGTATTCAAGGACTCCAACGACCAGAACGAAATCGAATAACTCTTCGGTCGCAAACTCCGCGATATCACCAGCGAAAATCTCAACCGAATCAAACTCGGCGTTTCTCGCTTTCGCCACGGTCGCGCGAGCGTGGGTGCCTTCAATGCCAACAACGCTGGCTCCCTGCTCTGCCATCACACGAATGTTGACTCCAGTTCCACAACCCACTTCAAGCACCCTGTCTCCACGACTTACCGCGAGAGGGGTGAGGAGATGCGCCCGCAACGGCGACAGGTGATAGCGGGTCGGCCAGTCGTGAATGCGAGCGGCAAGTTCATCCGACTGAGATGATCGATCGCTCGCACATGCGAGGATTTCAAGCAACTCCGCCTCAGCGCTGTCGGAGTACGAAACATCGTCACCGATGACTCGAACCTCTAGGGACTCCTCCTCAGCCATTCCTTGATCGTACGCCCTTGCTTTCCATGACCGCAGACTGAATGCTGTGCTCAGCCCGAGGTGGACCGCGAGAACTTGCGCGTCGCGAGCGCGGAGAACACAGCGATGAGCCCCACCGACCAGGCGAGAGACCACCACGCGTCGTTGCCGACCGGATTGCCGTTGTAGAGGGCGCGAGCGGCGTCGGTCACCAGGGTGAACGGGTTGGCATCGGCCACCGGTCGCAGCCATCCGGGCATCGTCGACGGGTCGACGAATGCCGAGGACACAAACGTCAACGGGAACATCCAGATGAACCCCGCCGAGTTCGCCGCCTCAACCGACGTGACGCTCAAGCCGATGATGGCCTGCACCCAGCTCAAGGCGTAACTGAACAGCA
>JAYQAE010000244.1:0-2546 GCA_038136655.1 Ilumatobacteraceae bacterium | reverse complement strand
CATTGGTGGGCGCAGAGGGACTCGAACCCCGGACATCTTCCTTGTAAGGGTTGACGTCCGGGTTGGGGGTCGATGCCGACGAGCGTGGTAGGAGCGCCGTTCGAGCATTTTGCAACCTGGGCGGACTCCTCGGTCTCGGCGAGCGGTGGTGTGAGCAGGACGCCGCTCACAGAATTCATTGATGGTCGAACGACCTGGAGAACCTATTCGGAGGTCCGGGTCGACTCCGAAGATCAGTGTCGCGAGTGGGCCGCCAGCCGATACGGAACGATGTTCATCTCGTACGGGCCCGGACCCGGCAAAGAATTTTTGTTGCCGAATTCGGTCGCTGTGGGCGGAGATCTGTGCGTCGAAACGTGGTTAGCGAAGTTTGTCCGACACGTCGCGAATGAACGCAGCCGCGAGCGCTGCTGCGGTGCCTGTGAGACCTAGGGCAACGAGTGTCAGGAAGAGTCCTGCGCGGGCGAAAAGGCCGTTCGCGAGCGACGCCCCGATGAATAGCACCCATCCGCCGAGCGCGAAGAAGACGAACCAAAGCTTGAGCCCAGCGGGTGTTGATCTGCGTGGCCAGTCTCCTACCGCTTTGCCTCCGGATCGTTCGGTCGATGCAATTTTGTGGATTTCAGCAAGGACGAGTGGGACCAAGATGAAGTTCGCGATGGGAATGAACCATGCGCCGATACTCCACCCTCGCCCCCACCTTCTTGGACCGGGTTGAAGAGCATCGCTCGCCTTGTGAGCCTTATACGTCCAGACGATCAGCATGATCGCGATCGGAATCGTGAGCACCTGGCTGATGCTGTACAGCACGGCGTATACCGAGTTCCAGGTCTCCCAGTTGTCATACGAGGAGGTGCTGTCGGATTCGTAGAACACATAAGCGAGTACGACGGACACTCCGAGACCGGCGAGGAGGGGGACGTATCCCGAGAGCAGACCTGCGGTCCACCTTCCCGCGCCTTGGCCAGGGCCCGCCGCGGGGGGGGGGGGGGGGGGGGGCGGGGTTGACGGCACCTGCGCCGTTCCTGTTGGCGACTTCCCTGATCCTCCGCCGACGATTTGGGTTCGTCCGACTTCGGGTGGCGCCTCAACCAGTGTTGAGCCTTGCAGAACGAACGCCGCGGTTCCGAAGGTCACACGCCCGCCTGCGGGAATCTCTGCTTCACCGTTGACGGTCTGTCCGTTCACGGTGGTGCCGTTTGTCGAGTTCAGGTCTTTGACGAACACGCTGCCGCCTCGCCGAACCACCTCAGCATGACTTGAAGACACCGATGCGTCATCGATGACTAAACCGCAATGCGGTCCCCGACCAACCAGTGTTGGGTTCTCGCTGACGTCCATTACAACCCCCTCTCGGATGAGCGAATGAACGCGACCATACTCGTCATGTGAACCACCAGTCACTTGATCAATCGACAACAGTCTTGGTGGTGTGATGGTGGGGTCGTTGCGGTCGTCTGACCCGGTATCGATTGGTGGGTTTGTTCTGACTGGTCGACCCGCGCCGACAATTACGACTGGTTTCTTGACCCCCGGTCGCGGTCGATACATCCACCCCACGCTCCGGCGAACTCTGACACCGCGTGAAGCGGCTCGAATTCAGGGTTTTCCTGATTCCTACAACTTCTCGCCAGATCTTCGGACCCCTCCGAGTAAGGCCAAGTTGACAACATGGATCGGCGATGCTGTTCCAATGCCTCTCGGATATGTAGCCGGGCTGGCGGCCTTGGCCCGTTCGGCATCCAGTGAAATCGGCCAGTGAGCCGCTGACTTTGCGCAGTTCGGGAGTCGGGGCCTTGGCGAGAGCTAATCTGAACCAAGGGAAGAGTGGATTTAACGCGTTAAATCTTGGTCGTCCCTAACCGAGTCTTCCTGTCCGCCTCGCCCATCCCTCAACGTCCCGCCAGTCCCAGATGAGTGCGGTTTTGAGCGTCGCTACCGGTTCCGGGAAGTCGGCGTGACGTCGACGCCATTCGTGAACGACCTGGGGACGCTTCACGCCCAGTCGCTGCGCGATCTCGTGTGCGCCGACTAGGTCGGCTGAATCGACCTTCCTCCCCACGAGACGGAGTGTAGGACGACCCACGAGTTGAGGATGATCATACTCAGCCGTATCGTGTGAGTACAAACATACTCACACTGATTGGAGTTGGTCATGGACAGGAATGGTTTGAGCGAGTTGGCGCTGTTGGAGCCGGTGGGGCTTCGGGCGGGTTGGCGGGAGCGGATGCTGGAACGCATCAACGACGCTTTCGATTTTGAAGTCCCAGGGGTGGCGCTGTCGCCTGGGGATGTGCGGGTCGCCGGGTCGTGTGTGGAGTGGTGGCAGCTGACTCGCGGCGCTCGTCCGGTGACGCCGTCGCTCGGTGAGATCCGTGGCGATCTGATCCGGGCGGTCCTTGCCCGCTGGTTAGAACAGAAGGCGCTCTGGGAGGTCGTCGACAACACAGTTTTTGTCCGCGAGTTCCTCGCCGATGAGACGAATCTGGATCCGTCGATGGCGGCCTGGCTGCATCTCGAAGATGACGCATTCACCCGGATGGTCA
>JAYQAE010000243.1:0-2559 GCA_038136655.1 Ilumatobacteraceae bacterium | reverse complement strand
CCACCCCAGTCCTGGCCGAACAGGGTGATGCCATTCAGGTCGAGTCGCTCGAAGAGCGCGAGTCGCATCCACTCGACATGGCGGGCGTAGGTGTAGTCGCTCTTCTCGCTCGGCTTGTCGCTGCGGCCGAAACCGATCAGGTCGGGCGCGATCACCCGGTGGCCGGCCTCGACGAGCACTGGGATCATGTGCCGGTAGAGAAAACACCACGACGGCTCACCGTGCATCAACAGCACCGGCGGAGCATCGGCTGGGCCCTCATCGAGGTAGTGGACCCGCAGCGTCTCGCCGTCACCCGAGTCGATCTCGAGGTAGTTCGGATCGAAGTCGAAATCGGGCAGGCCCGCGAAACGGTCATCTGGGGTTCGGAGCACCTTCATGAATTCTCCTCAGGGATGTCGATGGTCGTGAGGTCGTCGGCGACGACGACGCGACCCGGGAACACCCGGCTCGCGATCGCCGCCACCTCGTCGCCCTGCCCGGGGGGATGAGCGGGGACGTGATGGGTGAGCACCAACGTGCGAACGCCGGCGCGCGCCGCGGTGTCCGCGGCCTGTTCGATCGAGGAGTGGTAATCGCACACGTCGTTGAGTCGAGCGATCGGGATGTTCGCGATGACGTCGGAGCGGATGGCGGTGTGAACCAGCACGTCGGCGCCGGTGGCCAGCGTGTCGAGTCCGGCGCAGGGCACGGTGTCACCGGCGAGCGCGACGGCATGTTCGTCGTGCTCGATGCGGAACCCGATGCTCGGCTCCACCGGTCGGTGATCAGTCGGCGCGACCGTAACGCTCGGCCCTATCGGCAGGTCGACTGGGCCCTCGACCGTCTCGATCACCTCAGTGAGCGGCGCCTCAGTCAGGTCGTCGTGATGGGTGAGCCGATAAGCGATGTCGGCGCGGAGCATCGACTCGATGGCCTCGACGACGGCACGGGTGCCCGGTGGCCCGACGACGATGAGCGGTGTCGGTTCGAAGGTCGAGATCCAACGGGTGGTGATCACGTCGTTCAGGTCGGTGAGGTGGTCGCTGTGCAGATGGGTAATCAGCACGGCCGACAACTGGCCGGCGCCGACGCCGGCGGCCGCGAGGCGCATGAGCACCCCTCGTCCGCAGTCGATGAGGAAGTGGTGATCGCCGGCGGTCACCAGGGTCGACGGTCCAGCCCGGTTCGGATCGGGCAGCGGTGAGCCGGTACCGAGGGTGACGACGCGCATCACTGACGCCCCATCTCCGCTCGGGCCTCCGCCTCAGCGGTCTTGGCGTCGCGACGCGAGCGCAACTGGATCACCAGTTCGGAGATCTCGCCGGTGAAGGGGAACGGCCCGGTGTAGAGGGTGGACACCGTCGACCCAGCGTCGCGTCCGACGCTCGATCCGACCGAGGAGATGACCCGCATGATGAACGGGATCTCGGCCGACCCGGCCGCATCGCCGTCGATACTCACCTCGATCCGGCCGGTGGAGCCCTCACCGCGGTCGAAGGTGACCGCGACCTCACTCGACCCCTCCGGGATCGGTCGATCGGAGCGGAGCACCGTGTGGTCGAAGAAGGCGTTGTAGTCGACATGGAGATGGCCGTCGAGGAGGAACACCGAGATACCCGCGTTGGCGGTGCCGGTCGCGTAGAGCACGCCGTCGTCGTCGGCCGCTCGCTCAAGGCTCGCCGTGAGCGTGAAGTTCCGTCCGCCGATCTGGGCGGCGGCCTGGGCGGGGATCGGTGACATCGGCGGCCGATACACGTAGCGGCGGTCACCGGGATGAGGCGAGCGATCGCGGAAGCGCGCTCCGAAGAGCTCGAAGGTGCGGTCGTCGAGGGGGAGCACCCCGTGACGCTCCGCCTCGCTCCACCACAGCGCCGTCAACTGCTCGAGTCGCTCGGGCTGGGCGTCGGCCAGGTTGGCGCACTCGGAGGGATCGGCGGTGAGGTCGTAGAGCTCCCAGGGCTCGGTATCGAAGTCGGCCCCCGGGAGGTGTCGGCACACGGCCTTCCAACCACCGGCGATCAACGCCCTGCTCCCGCCGTTCTCGAAGTACTGGAGCGTGTTGGCCGCCGGAGCCGATGCGTCGTCGAGGATCTCAGCGAAGGAGCGGCCGGTCACCGGGAGTTGCTCGACCCCGTGGTGGACCTCGGGAGCCTCGACGTCGATCAGGTCGTAGATCGTCGGCGCGATGTCGGAGACATGGACGAACTGTCCGCGCAGGCCGCCGCGCTCGTCTGGATCGATGCCGGCGGGCCAGTGGACGACGAGGGGAACGTGGACGCCGCCCTCGTGGGTGTTCTGCTTGTACCAACGGAACGGGGTGTTGCCGGCCTGGGCCCACCCCCACGGGTAGTTGGTGTGGCTGTTCGGCCCACCGATGTCATCGATGCGCTCCACGGCCTGCTCGGGCGTCTCGAGGATGCCGTTGAAGAACTTCATCTCATGCATCACGCCGTAGGGCCCGCCCTCTTGGGACGCGCCGTTGTCGGCGAGGACCATGAGGATGGTGTTGTCGAGTCGGCCGAGACGTCGGAGGCCGTCCACGAGCCGACCGATCTGGGTGTCGGTGTGGTCGAGGAA
>JAYQAE010000242.1:0-2589 GCA_038136655.1 Ilumatobacteraceae bacterium | reverse complement strand
CGGGACTCCTTCGGAAGGGAGCGGGCGAGCTCGTCGGCGAGCTCCGCTCGACGTCCAGCCACCTGCCAGTCGAGTCCAACACCGCTGAACCGGTTGATCGCCGTCAGCGGGACGTGCACGGTAACCCCATCGAAGACGCTGCCCGGATCATGCCGGTAGGTGAGGACGTACTCGTGACCGCCCTCGCTCCACACCTCCGGCAGCCCCGAGTCGGCGCGGGCCAGCAGGTCGGCCACCGTCGGGTCGTGATCGAGATCGAGACGTGCTAGGTCGTCGTCCTCGACCGAGCGCCACCAGCGCTCAAGGTGGCGGCCCGACACGATGTCGTCGGGTAGGACTCGGTCGTAGTGGGCGACGAGCAGGTGCTCATCGACGAGGTCGCGGCGTCGGAGCCGGTCTTCAACGGAGCGCACCCGTTCGATGATCCGCGCGTTCCGATCGAGGAACGACAGTCGGGTTGCCCAGTCGCCGCGCACCAACCCATGCAGGATGAGGAGGCGGCGGGCCTCCCCGGCATCGACGCGATCGAGGCCGATGCGACGGCCGTCCACCACCGGAAGGCCGTGCACGGTGACCCGCTCGAAGATGACCGCCCGACCCGACCGCGCGTCCCATTCGGGATCGCCGTAGGAGCGTCGGGCCAACGGTCCGGCTGCTTGCTCAACCCACTCCGGCTTGATCTCAGCGACGCGACGCGCCCGGAGGCGATCCGTCTCGACGAGCTCTGCGGCCATCACCCACGAGGCACTGGCGCGGGTGAGCACTGAACCCGGTGCCACCGTAAATCTGGTTCCCCGCGCTCCGAGGTAGTCACGCCGATCGCGGTCGCGCATGCCGACCTGGGAGAGCAGACCCGACAGCACAGCCTGATGGACGCGATCTGGGTGACCGGAGTCGGCTCCCGGGCGAATCCCGACTTCTCCGGCGACCCGACGCAACTGGCTGTAGAGGTCTCGCCACTCGCGAACCCGGACATAGTTCAAGAACTCGTCGACGCACATCCGACGGAAGGCGTTTCCCGACAACTCGGCCTGACGCTCCCTCAGGTGATCCCACAGGGCGACGATCGACAGAAGATCCGAGCCGGGCACCTCGAAGCGACGATGGAAGGAATCGGCGCGGTCTCGATGCTCGCGGGGACGCTCGCGCACATCCTGGATCGACAGCGCGGCGGCGATCACGAGAACCTCGCGAACACAGCCGTGCCGATCGGACTCGATGATCATCCGGCCGACGCGAGGATCAACCGGCAGTCGAGCGAGACGGCGACCGAGCCGGGTGAGACGATCTCGGCCCGAGCCGTCATCGGCCTTGAGGGCCCCAAGCTCGATCAGGAGGCGACGCCCGTCGGTGACCTGGGAGGGGTCGGGCGCCTCCACGAAGGGGAAGTCGTTGACGCGACCGAGCCCGAGCGAGGCCATCTGCAAGATGACCGAGGCGAGGCTGGTCCGGAGGATCTCCGGCTCGGTGAACTCGGGTCGCGAGGCGAAATCCTCCTCGGAGTAGAGACGGATGCACACTCCGGGGGCGACCCGGCCGCATCGACCGGCGCGTTGGGCCGCCGAGGCTTGCGAGACCGGTTCGATCGGAAGGCGCTGCACCTTCGCCCGACGGGAGTAGCGGCTGATGCGGGCGGTTCCGGTGTCGATCACCGCTCGTACTCCCGGCACCGTGATCGAGGTCTCGGCGACATTGGTGGCGAGCACGATTCGTCGGCCCGGATGCGGCGCGAACACGCGCTGCTGCTCGGCCGCGGAGAGCCGGGCGTAGAGCGGCAACACCTCGACGCGCGGCAAGGACAGATCCCGGATCGCGCGGGCGGTGTCGTGAATCTCGCGCTCCCCGGAAAGGAACACGAGTACATCGCCGTCGACACCCGTCCCCGACCGCGGATCGAGCTCATTGATGGCGTCGATGATCGCCGACACCTGATCGACGTCATCCTCGGGAGGCCGGTAACGCACCTCGACGGGATGCCCGCGCCCCTCCACGAGATGCACCGGTGCCGGTGTGCCGTCCGCCGACGCGAAGTGGCGGGCGAATCGATCGGTGTCGATCGTGGCCGAGGTGATCACGAGGTGCAGGTCTTCGCGGCGATCGAGGAGCCGCCGGAGATATCCGAGAAGGAAGTCGACGTTCAGGCTCCGCTCGTGCGCCTCATCGATGATGATCGTGTCGTAGCGACGCAGTTCGGGGTCGCGCTGGAGCTCGGCCAGCAGGATGCCGTCGGTCATGAGACGGATGCGGGTTGTGTCGGCTACGCGATCGTCGAAACGGACGCTGAACCCGACCTCAGCGCCGAGTTCCACACCGAGCTCGGACGCCACCCGCGAGGCAATGGAGCGGGCCGCCACCCGACGTGGCTGGGTGTGGCCGATCATTCCGTTCGCTCCACGACCCGCCGCCAGACAGAGCTTCGGCAACTGGGTGCTCTTCCCCGAGCCGGTCTCCCCCGCAACCACCACGACCCGGTGGTCGCGGAGCGCCGCGACCAGATCGTCGGCGTGAGCCGCGATCGGCAGGTCGTCGGGAATCGCGACCCTGAGTTCGGGGGCGGACGTCATGGGCACCGCCGACGGTAGCGACAGC
>JAYQAE010000241.1:0-2603 GCA_038136655.1 Ilumatobacteraceae bacterium | reverse complement strand
AAGGACTCATCACTCGGGATCGGTCCTCGCGGCGGCACCTGATGCGCGTCACCGCAGAGGGCCGTCGGACCCTCGACACCTTCCTCGAGACGCCGGTCGACCACATCCGCGATCTACGAACCGCCTTCCTGGTGAAATGCGAGCTCCGACGGCGAGTGGGTCTCGATATCGGCGATCTGGCCCGACGCCAGCTCGATCACCTCGATACGCGGCTCGACTCCCTGATCGAGATCGACCCGGGTGACGACATCGTGCTCGCGTGGCGTTCGACGTCGGCCTCAGCGACTCGAGAGTTCCTGCGGTCGCTCGGCTCGTCGTGAGGTTGGCTCACTAGGGTTCGCTTAGCCGGACCAGCGGATCCGGGAAGTTCGGAGGAATCCATGGAGTCCCAGCTCGCCGTCGCAACCGGACGCCTCGACACCCCGCTGCTCGAGACGACCATCGACGAGAACTTCCGAGCCACCGTGGCCGCCCACGGTGACCGCGAGGCCCTCGTGGTGCGCCACCAGGGAATCCGCTGGACCTACGAGGAACTCGACGAACGCGTCGACGAACTGGCCCGCGCCCTGCTCGCCGGTGGTCTCGAGGTCGGCGACCGGGTCGCTCTGTGGTCGCCGAATCGCTACGAGTGGGTCCTCGCCCAGTACGCCACTGCGCGCATCGGCGTGATCATGGTCTGCGTCAACCCGGCCTACCGCACCAACGAGCTCGAGTTCGCGCTCAACCAGTCGGGGTCGCGGGTGCTGCTCGCGGCGCCAGAGTTCAAGACCAGCGATTACCGAGCGATGTGGGCCGAGGTGGCCAACGCCTGCCCAACGGTGGAGCGAGCGGTCTTCTTCGATTCATCGGACTGGTCGGATCTGCTGTCGCGGGCCGACGCGGTGAGCAGCGAGGAAGTGACGGCGAGATCGGCCTCGCTCGCCAACACCGATCCGATCAACATCCAGTACACCTCGGGCACGACCGGGCTCCCGAAAGGCGCCACCCTCACCCACCGCAACATCTTGAACAACGGGTTCTTCGTCGGCGAGACCCTCGGCTACACCGAGATGGATCGGGTCTGCATTCCGGTGCCCTTCTACCACTGCTTCGGCATGGTGATGGGCAACCTCGGCTCCACCACCCACGGCTCCACGATGGTGATCCCGAACGACGCCTTCGAACCGATCTCGGTGCTCTCGGCTGTCAGCGAGGAGCGATGCACCTCGCTCTACGGCGTCCCGACGATGTTCATCGCCGAACTGGCCGTCGACGACTTCGACTCCTACGACCTGTCGTCGCTGCGAACTGGGATCATGGCCGGCTCCCCCTGCCCGGTCGAGGTCATGCGACAAGTGATCGACCGTATGAACATGGCCGAGGTCACCATCGCCTACGGGATGACCGAGACCTCGCCGGTGTCGACGCAAACCGGCAAAGACGATTCGATCGACAAGCGCGTATCGACCGTCGGGCGAGTCCTCCCCCACGTCGAGATCCGCATCGCCGATCCCGAAACCGGTGAGACGGTGCCGCGCGGCGTCTCCGGTGAGTTCCAGACGCGCGGCTATTCGGTGATGCGTGGATATTGGAACGAGCCCGAGAAGACCGCGGGGGCGATCGATGCCGAGGGCTGGATGCACACCGGTGATCTCGCGGTGATGGACGACGAGGGGTACGTGAACATCACCGGGCGCATCAAGGACCTCATCATCCGAGGAGGAGAGAACGTCTCACCGCGCGAGATCGAGGAGTACCTCTACACCCATCCCGATATCGCCGATGTCCAAGTGGTCGGGGTGCCCGACGCTCGCTTCGGCGAGGAGATCTGCGCCTTCGTGCAGGCCCGGCCGGGAGCCGAGGTCGACACCGAGAGAGTTCGCGCCTTCTGCTCGGGTCGGATCGCCCACTTCAAGGTGCCGCGCTACGTGATCGTGGTGGATGAGTTCCCGATGACCGTCACCGGCAAGATCCAGAAGTACCTGCTCCGAGAGACGGCAACCGAGCAGCTCGGCCTGGAGGGTTTCGGCTCGACGGCTTGAGTCAGGCCTCGAGCTCTCCAGCAGCGCCGGGGCCGAGCTCGCCACCACCGAGTTCCTCAGCCCCGATCTCACGGACGCTGTGCTCGAGTTGGGGCACGTCGGTGAGATCGTCACCGGGCACGCCGAACTCGCGGAATCGCCGCATTGAGGGCAGGAGCCGCGCTTCAACGCTCCCGACCATCCTGTTGTAGGCATCGGTTGCCGTGGTGAGCCCCCGACCGGTCTTCGCCATCGACTCGAGGACGGTGTCGATGCGTCGGTAGAGCTCGGCGGCCTCGCTTTGCACCTTGGTCGCGTTCTCGGCAATCTGGCGGGTCTGCCACCCTCGCGCGACGGTAAGGAGCAGCGCCATGAGGCTCATGGGCGAGGTGACGACCACCCGGGAGCGCATGGCGTCCTCGGCCAGCGATGCGTCGACGCGGAGTGCGTCGGCAAGGAACGACTCGCCGGGGACAAACATGACCACGAAGTCGGGTGACTCGGGGAACTGCTCCCAGTAGCGCTTCTCGGCTAGTGCCTTTACGTGGGCGCGCATCGCCTTGCCGTGCTCGACGAGAAGGCGTTGACGCTCGGCCTCGTCGG
>JAYQAE010000240.1:0-2613 GCA_038136655.1 Ilumatobacteraceae bacterium | reverse complement strand
ATGGATTTCGACCTGATGACGGGGTCGGCTACCTGGGCCGAGAACGCCGAACTCGCACGCCGCGTCGAAGCAGCCGGATTCTCCGGGATGCTCTATACCGAGACCTCCCAGGTGCCCTGGATGCAGATCGCCGCAGCGGCGTCCGCGGCTCCGAGCCTCACCTTCACCACCGGCATCGCGGTTGCCTTCCCCCGGTCGCCGATGGTCACGGCGGCCACCGCGTGGGAGATCGCGCAGAACACCGGCGGGCGATTCCGGCTCGGGCTCGGCAGCCAAGTGAAAGGCCACGTCGTTCGCCGTTACTCGGCTGAGTTCACGCCTCCTGGACCGCGAATGCGCGACTACGTGCTGGCGGTTCGGGCTTGCCTCAGAGCCTTCCGTCGTGAGGAGGCGCTGTCGTATGAGGGGGAGTACTACCGACTCTCCTACCTCCCGGAGGCGTGGGCACCGCCCCGACACGATTTCGAGCACATCCCGATCGACATCTCCGCCGTCGGCCCGTACATGACCCGACTCGCGGGCGAGATCGCCGACGGCATCCATGTCCACCCACTTCATTCGACTCATTACCTCAACGAACGACTCTTGCCGGCTATCGCGGAGGGAGCGATGCGAGCCAGCCGCGAGCCAACTGACATCGACCTCATCGTTCCTGTCTTCGCGGCTCCCGGCGACACCCCCGAGGAGCGGGAACCGCTCGTGCAGCGCGCCCGTCAGCAGATCGCCTTCTACGGGTCGACACCGAACTACGCCTTTCAGTTCGACGACCTCGGATTCGAGGGGACCACGACCCGCCTTGGAACGCTCATGCGCACCGGGGATCTCGAGGCGATGGCCGCGACCATCTCCGACGAGATGCTTGAGCACTACGCGGTGGTATGCGGTTGGGATGAACTCGCGGACCGGCTGATCGACCGCTACCGGGACACCGCGGCGCGGCTCGTGATGTATCTCGCCGAGGAGTCGATACGGCGCCACCCTCAGTCGATCGATCGGTGGGGTGAGGTGGCGAGGGCGGTTCGCGCAGCGTGAGTCACACCGATGCCGACGGCACACCCATTGGCCTTCGCGACTTCGCCCACCTGTTGGTCTCCGACGGTCGCTACGAGCGCTCAGAGCGACTGGAGATTCTCGCTCGACTGATTCCGCCCCAGACCCGTCGCACGACGACGCGCTTCATGTTCATGCTCGGGTTGTCGGTGACGATCGCCGTGATGGGCCTCGTGGCGAACTCCGTGGCCGTCGTGATCGGAGCGATGCTCATCGCACCGCTCATGACACCGATCATGTCGTTCTCCGCGGCGGTTGGTCTCGGCCTCACCCGACGGGCCGCGCAGGCCGCCGCGCTCGTGGCCGTCGGCTCGGTCGGTTCGATCGCCTTCTCGGTGCTCCTCAGCGGACTGCTTCCGGACGTTCAACTCGGGTCGGAGATCCTCAGTCGGACAAGCCCCGACGTCCGCGATCTGGTTGTCGCCGTCGCCGCTGGCGCCGCCGGCGCCTACGCGACAGCGCGCGAGGATGTCTCCGCCGCCCTGCCGGGGGTCGCGGTCGCGGTCGCTCTCGTGCCGCCACTTTCGGTGACTGGGATTCTCCTTGAGACCGGCAACACCGCGCTGGCTCGAGGATCGGGACTGCTCTACCTGACGAACCTCTTCGCGATCGCCTTGAGTGGCCTCCTGGTGTTTCTGCTGACCGGCGTTATCCCGACGATCCGGATGTGTTTCGCGGATCGACGGGTCGGCTTCACCGTGCTCGCCATCGGCGCGGTCACCGTCGCGATCGCGATCCCGCTCACCACCCGCTCCATCGAGGCAGCATCGAACTCGCGCGAGCAATCCGCGCTCACAGCGGAGGTGTCCGCGTGGCTCGCCGACACCGATCTCCAGATCAACGGGGTGGAACGAAATGGTGCGGCGGTCACCGTCGACCTCACCGGCCTCGACGAGCCGCCTCCGGCGTACACGCTCGCGACCCGGCTCGTCAGCCTCGTCGGATCTGAGGCTGAGGTAATCGTTCGTTGGGATCAACGAACGCAGGGCAGTGCCCGAGCGGACACGCCACCGGTCGCTGACCCGACGGACACGGCTCGCGCGGTGATCGCCGACTGGGTGGCGGAACTCGTGGAGGAGGGTTACATCTTCGAGCTCCTCGACGTGACCGTTGATGCCGGATCAGTCGACGCGGTCATGAGCGGTCCGTACGCGCCGCCGACGTCCCGAACCCTCCCCGACGACGTGGCCGACGCGCTCGGCACGGAGGTGTCGCTCAACATCCGATGGATTCAGGAATTCGATCCATCGGTGGCGGGAGAACTACCTGAGACGCGACTCGAGCGTCTCGTCGCCTCCTGGATCGGGCGGCGACCGGGAGTCATCGCCTTGCGGACCGCGATCACGACCGGAGAGTCAACGTCAATCACCATCGATCTGGCGACCGATGCTGACCCGCTCGGCGTTGACGTGCTTCGCGCCCTCCTCGGCGACGCCTTCGGCGCGAACACTGCCGTCACGATTCGAACCGCGCCGATCACCGTGCTCGACGGCGATCCAGAAGTCCCCCCAACACCCGCCCTCAGCTGACAGCGGGGAGGACCAGTTCGAGATCGGTGGAATC
>JAYQAE010000239.1:0-2626 GCA_038136655.1 Ilumatobacteraceae bacterium | reverse complement strand
CGGTTGCTCGAGCTCTACACCCAGGGTCAGCTCAACCTCGACGATCTCGTGACGAGGACCTACACACTCGACCAGATCAACGAGGGGTACGACGCGATGCGCAACGGAGAGAACATCCGCGGTGTCATCGTCTTCGACTGAGCGCACAGGGAGCGACCCGACGCTCACGATCGAGGCTCTCCGGCGATCTCTCGTCGGGCGGGGGCGGGAGATCGAGGTGGTGCTCGCCGCCCTGCGGTCGGGCCGACACATCCTTCTTGAGGGCCCCCCAGGCACTGGCAAGTCAACCCTGCTCCGACATCTCGCCGAGGGGACGGGCTCCGGGTTCGAGTTCGTCGAGGGAACGGCTGAGCTGACTCCGGCTCGACTCGTCGGCCATTTCGACCCGGCGACGGTGCTTACCGAGGGCTACGCGCCGGAGGTGTTCATCGACGGACCGTTGCTGCGTGCGATGCGCTCGGGCGCGCTGCTCTACGTCGAGGAGATCAACCGAGTGCCCGAGGAGACGCTGAACACCCTCGTGACCGTTATGAGCGAGCGCGAGATCGCGGTTCCACGACTCGGTCGGGTGGTGGCGGAGCAGGGCTTTCGACTGGTCGCGGCCATGAACCCGTTCGACGCCGTCGGCACCGGGCGGATCTCGGGCGCGGTCATGGACCGGGTCTGTCGGCTCACCTTCGGCTACCAGAGCGCCGAGGAGGAGGTCGACATCGTCGCGCGCGCGACCGGAGGGGCGGGTGACGCGCCCCTGGTGGCCGTCGTCGAGATGGTGAGGGCTTCGCGGGAACATCCCGAGTTGCGATCGGGGTCCTCGGTGCGCGGCGCGATCGACATGGTGCTCGTCGCCGCCGAGCTCGTCTCAATCCGCGGAGGGGGAGGGGTGCCGCTCGACGCGGCCTTGGTCGCGCTCTCCGGCCGAGTTCGGGTTCGCGAGGGAAGCGCGCAGACCGCGGAGGAGATCATCACCGAACTCTGGGAGCGGCACCTCGCTCCAGCCGAGACGTCGCGCACCTCCGGGGAGGGCGATCCGGGAAAAGTGAAGGGCCGGACGGCTCGTCCGGCGGGCTGAAGCGCCCATCGCCGGGCGGGGCGGGTGGTTCTCCGCGCGTCAATCGTTTCGAACTCGAGGCGAACCCGCTTTTCGGCGATCTCTCACCGGGGGTGGGGCGCCTCAACGAGCAGGCCTTCGAGGCGGCGCTCGCGGGCGAGCCCGACCAGGCGCTCGCGTTGCTCGCATTGATGACGAACGCTGTTGATGAGGAACTGAGCCGACTCGCCCTCATGCTCGCCTGCTCGGTCTTCATCGACTTAGCCCGAGGTGCCGAGGGTGTGTCGGGTGCGGGTCGACTCGCCTCTCGGCCGCTCCGACCGGGCTCCGGTGGTGACCTCGACATCGATCGGAACCCGGCTGAACTCGCGCTCCGCCGACACGGGGTGATCACCGGTGACGATGTGCACGAGGTGGACTGGGTGAGACCACCGACCTCGGCCTGTCTCGTGATCGACCGGTCGGGGTCGATGACCGGCGCCGCCCTCGCGACGGCGGCGCTCTCGGCCGCCGCGGTCTGTCTGCGGCTCCCCGATCGGCACGCCGTGATCAGCTTCGCCGGTGAGGTGACCAACCACGTCTCATTCGACGACCCCGGTGAGCCCGAGGAGACGGTCACGCGGATGCTCGCCCTCCGGGGCCACGGCACCACCAACCTGCGGGCCGGCCTGGACGCTGCGCTCGCAGTGGCTCAGGCCGCGCCGGCTGGACGACACGTGACGATCCTGCTGTCGGACTGCCGGGCGACCGATGTCGAGGGGGTCGAGTCGGTGGCATCGGCTCTGCCCGAGCTCGCGATTCTCGCGCCGTCAGCAGGCTCCGAGTCCGCACGGGGACTCGCAGCGGCGGTCGATGCCCGACTCGTTCTCCTCGACGGTCCGCGCGACGTCGTGTCCGCCCTCGAGGCGGCGTTCAGTCGCAGGTGACCAAGGGGTCGGGAACCCAGCCGATGGTGTTGTCGGCCGGTGGATCCGTCTGTGCGGGCGAGGCCTGCTCAAGCAGGAGCGGAAGCAGGAGCTGCAGAAGGCCGGATTCTCCGGCGGGTCCGCCGACGATCGCGGGTTCCGGGGGCGGCTCACCCGGTGTGGTGGGCCCGGGTTCGGCTTCGAGCGGGGGCGCGTCGACCTCGTCGAGGGACACCGGGCTGGTGTCGAGGGTGGTGTCGCCGCGGAAGAGGGCGAGGATCGCCTGCATCTCGGAGTTGTCAAGTTGCGGGATCAGCACCGACTGGCCGCCGACGTTCCTGCCGGTTGAGGTGACCTGGTATGAGCCGATCGAGGAGGTGTCCACCCCTCGGAGGGCGTTGCCGAAGGCGAGCAGCGTCGAGACGGTGAGATCCGAGTCGGTGATGACGTACTCGGCGTTCGCGCTGATGAGGGCCTGCGCGACGTCGGGCCGGTAGAGGGCGTTCGAGACCGCCTTGTCGATGGTCCGGCGGATGAAGTCCTGCTGGCGGGCGACGCGGCCGTAGTCCGAGGTCGGATCCAAGATCCAGTTTCCGCTGTCGACCGGCCGCTCGTATTGCAGCTTGCGGGAGCGGACGTAGGCGAGGGCGGCATCGCCATCGAGGTTGACGCA
>JAYQAE010000238.1:0-2648 GCA_038136655.1 Ilumatobacteraceae bacterium | reverse complement strand
GGCGCCGATCCGGACGACGAGGGGGTCTGGCTGATCGGCGGCGCTCCTGACGACGTCGATGCCCTCCTCGACTCGCTCGAGCAGGACACCCCTGAGGACTCCGGAACGGTCTGAGTCCTGCCTCAGGGCGCGGGAAGATCGACGGCTCGGTCGCGGCGCCAGATCTCCCAATGCTCGTTTGAGTACTCGAGATCGAAGGCGACCTCGATGCTCGCGAAGTCGTAGGCCTCCGCGCCCTCTCGGACCCGCTGCACCACCACGTAGTCGACGCCGTCGGCGCGCTCGGTGAGGCGGGTGCCCTCCAGAGAGTTGTCCACCCCGTACAGCACGACCCGGAAGGGGTTCGGGAACTGGTAGATCTCGCTCCGGTAGGCGAGGTGCGGGGTGAGCCGGTGATGCGCGGCCACCGAGACCCCATCAGGAACCCGAGCCACCACATCGCGGGCCGAGACCGCGACCGGATGGTCGCGGCCCCAACTTCCCGGCTGCACCCGCGACCACGGCATCGGTGACCAGAGCGCCGAGGTCACCGCCGTCGCCGAGAGGACGAGCACCAGTGCCCTGCGTCTCGCCACCGTTCCGAGAAACGACAGCGCCCATGAGGAGCCCATCACGATGGCCGGCACGGCGATCAGGCTGTAGTGGTACTCGATCTGGTACTGGTACCAGAAGGTGCTCAAGATGTTCGTGAACAGCACCAGCGCGCTGATCAACATCACGCCGGGTGCCCGAAGGAACACGAATCCGACCGGAGCGAGCATCTGCCAGAGGTACCAGAGCCGGCCGTCGCTGCGCAGGTGGTCGATCACCTCGGTTGGATCGGTAAGTGCAGTGCGGATGAACCCGGTCGGGCCATCGAACGGGATGCGCCAGGTGTTCCGCGTCGGCACCCCGATCAGCGATCGCATCACCCCGAACATCGCCACGAGCATGAACGCGATCGAGCCGAGCACGGTCACCACCCCGACGCGCCAGCGACGTTCGAGCGCGACCCATACGCCGAGCGGCACGACCACGAGCGAGACGTCCTCTTTCACGAGGAGGGCGAGCACGACGCACACCGCGTACGGACGCCAACGCCGCTCGGTCGCTGCCCAGATGGCACCGGCCACGAAGAGTCCGCTGAAGGCGTCGGGATGGAAGTTCTCCATCACGGTCCACGAGAGCGCGGGATGTCCGAGGTAGACGAGGGCCATCGCCGCGGCGGGCCAGCCGGCACCGAGTCGGCGTCGCGCGTGCCAGTAGACCGGGATCGCTCCGAGGGCGACGACCGTCGCCTGCGAGACGAAAAGGATCCAGGCGCCGGGCGCCACCCAATACAGCGGCACCAGAAACAGCAGGATGAACGAGGTGTGATCGCCGAAGAGATTCCTGCCCATCAGGGTGACGAACGGCGCGTCGAACCTCGACAGCAGCCACATCGCTTGGTCGTAGAGCGCCGAGTCGTAACTCGACGTACCGAGACCGTGGTGCACCCCGAGGGTGAGTGCCGAGAAATAGATGGCGAAGACCGCGACAGCACCAGCGACCACGAGGTCGGGGGTTCCGAGGCGGCGCGTCGCCGAGGGCATCAGGCCGCTCGCACCTCGGCGGCGATCGCGGCGAGCACTCCATTCACGAATCGACCGCTGTCGTCGGTCGAGTAGCGCTTGGCCAACTCGACCGCCTCATCGAGCACCACCGCCGTCGGCACCTCGGGCCGCTCGAGCAACTCGAAGGTCGCCATTCGCATCACCGCGAGATCGATCACCGGCATTCTCGCGAGGGTCCATCCTCGGGCCTTCGCCGCGATCAGCTCATCGGCGCGGACAGCGCAGTCGTCGCTCCCGCGCGCGAGTCGCTCGGCGAGGTCGTCGGGACGCACCACGAGCGCGTCGATCACCTCAGCCACGGGGACACCCTTGGAGCGGGCCTCGTAGAGGAGGTTGAGGGCGCGCTCCCGAGAGTCGGAGCGCTCGTCGGCGTCGGTCACGATCAGACTCGAGTGATGTACTCGGCCGATCGGGTGTCGACCTTGACCCGGTCACCCACCTCGACGAAGAGGGGAACCTGAATCACCTTGCCGGTCTCGAGGGTGGCCGGCTTGCGGGCTCCGGAGACGCGATCGCCCTGCACGCCCGGCTCGGTCTCGGCGATGGCCAACTCGACCGACGCGGGGATCTCCACCGAGATGATCTCGCCCGAGAAGAAGGCCACCTGTGCGGTCATCCCCTCGATGATGAAGTCAGCCGCCTCGCCGAGCGCCGTCGGCGCGACGTTCATCTGCTCGTACGACTCGTTGTTCATGAACACGTAGTCGTCACCGTCGCGGTAGAGGAATTGCATCTCCTCGCGGTTGATGATCGCCTGCTCGACGCGGATGCCCGCGTTGAAGGTCTTCTCGAACACGTTGCCGGTGCGCACGTTGCGGAGCTTGGTACGCACGAACGCGCCGCCCTTGCCGGGCTTGACGTGCTGGAACTCGATCACCTGGAAGAGCCCGTTGTCGAGCTCGAGGGTGATCCCGGTCTTCAGGTCATTGGTGGTGATGGCGGGCATGGGTCGTCCTTGGGGAAATCGGTCAGCGATCGGTGACCCGACTCGGTGACCAGAACCAGGTCCTCGATCCGCATGCCACCGGCCCCGACACGATAGAGCCCGGGCTCGAC
>JAYQAE010000237.1:0-2657 GCA_038136655.1 Ilumatobacteraceae bacterium | reverse complement strand
GCGCGCATCGCCTTGCCGTGCTCGACGAGAAGGCGTTGACGCTCGGCCTCGTCGGCCGCGTCCTGCATCTCGAGATAGGCGGAAAGGGGAACCTTGGAGTCGACCACGATGAAGGCGCCGTTCGGGAGGTTGACGGTGAGGTCGGGGCGCTGACGACCACCCTCGCCAGAGGCGACCGACTGCTCAGCGAAGTCGCAGTAGGGCGCCATGCCTGAGAGCTCGATGATGTTGCGCAGTTGGTTCTCTCCCCACGCGCCTCGGGCGGCCGGTGACTTCAAGGCGCCGGCCAACTGGGATGCGGTCGCGTTCAAGGTGTTGATACGGCCCGTCAGTTGTTCGGCCATCTCCTTCACCGTCGCCTTGTCTCCCTCGTAGCTGTTGGTCATCTGACCGACGGTCTCGCGAAGCTGAGCCAATTGCGCGGCAAAGGGATCGAGCAGGCCTTTGGTCTGCTCAGCGATGAGCTGGCCGCGCTGCTCGAGCATCTCCCCCGCCTGGCGGGAAGTGTCGGCGAACGCCTCTGAGGTCGTCTTGCGCACCTGGGCGTCGACAGCCTCGCGCACTGCGGCGACCAGCACCGAGTGGTCGATCGTCGGGGCCGGAACGTCGATCGGTCGCTCGGCCGCCACAGAACCTGCCTGTCGCTGGACGATGACGGCGAGTAGGCCAAGGATTGCGAGGCCGAGGATGATGAGAATCACGGTGGCGAAGTCCACCATCTCACCCTGCCACAGGGGTGTGACACCAGGCGCGCTACACCGATGACCGGGCCCACGTAGCCTCGAAGCATGGCCGAGACGGTGAAATGCCAGGCCTGTGGAGCCGAGGTGGTGCTCGAGGACCCGATCCTGCTGGGCGCCTGCGCCTGCGGTGCCGAAGTCCGATCGCGTCGGCATCCGAGCGATGCCGGCGATGACACCGAGATCGATCTCTACAAGGTGCTCGGGGTCGATCGGAGCGCGAGCGACGCCGAGATCCGCGACGCCTACCGACGGCGCGCGCGTGAGACCCACCCCGACACGGGAGGGGACGCCGCCGAGTTCCAGGCGGTGCAGGCCGCCTACGAGACGCTCTCCAACCCAGCGCGACGCCGCGCTTACGACCGCACGGGCCGAACCGGTGATCGTCGACGCGGCCCGTCGGGCAGGGTCCCGGACGTCGTCGGGTTGTCGCCGGTGGAAGCGTCACGCGCGCTGTTGACGGCCGGTTACGTTCCCCGGCTCATGCTTCGTCCCGTGAGCGGCTCGAGCCCGCTCGCGAATCGCGTCATCGGTCAGCAACCCGGTCCCGGAGCCGGTGTACCTCCCGGAGCCCCCGTGGCGATCGTCGTCGCCGTCGCTGAGGCCGGGGCGCTGTGGGCTCGAGCGCGAGAACTCACCCGCGACTTCGCTCAGGGAGTCCTCGATGGGTTCGCGGCTGCCACCAGTCGGAGTGGCCGGTCGCGGCGGATCGAGCTCGACGCCGGTGACACCTCCCGCGACCGGGGTCGCGCGGTCGGAGCGGTGGCGGGCTCAGTCACGGTCGGGGCCGTCCGGACCGCGGGATGCCTCGTGCGGACGCTCGTCTGGCTCGCGATCACCGCCGCGATCACGGTCGCCTCGTTCGTGATCGGACTCTTCCGGCCCGCTCTCGGCATCGCAGTGTTCGTCGTCGCGATCGTCGTGGTGACGCTGCTCGTCACTCGCGGCTACCGCCTCCAGTCGCAGCGTTGGCGATCGGGCGACTGGATCTGAGGTCGGTGCCCGAGGCGCGATTCAGGCGCTCGACGGGTCGGTCATGGGAAGGTCGTCGCGGCGCGACCACTCCATGAGGCTCCCGTCGTAAACGCGAACATCACCGTGCCCACACATGTCGAGGCAGAAGGCGACCACCGTCGCGGCGATCGCGCCACCGCAGTAGGTCACGACTCGGTCGTGGTCGAGGACGCCGCTCAAGAGCCCGGTGATCTCGTCGAGCGGTCTGAACGCCGCTGTCTCGGCTTCGATCAGGTCGAGATAGGGCACGTTGTCGGCGCCGGTGATGTGTCCTCGCCGCGGGCCGTATCCGGGGTCGCGACCCTCGAAGTTGTCGCGGCTCAGCGCGTCGACCACGCAGCTGTTTCCCGCGTGGAGGGCTTCGAGCACCTCATCGACATCGGCGAGGCCGCCATCGCGCTCTCTGACGGTGACCGATCCGGGAGTCACCTCGACGGGTCCGGTCTCGACCGGGAGGCCAGCGGCCACCCAGGCCTCGTTGCCGCCCTGGAGCACGACCGCGCGCACCCCCATCCTGGTCAGGGTCCACCAGGCCCGAGTGCACCACATCGTTCCGGAGTCGATGCCGGGGCGCGGCGTGCCGGCCGTGATCACGACGAGATCGCCGTCGTCGACGCCGGCCGCTCGCAACGACTCGGTCACCCGCTCCGCGCTCGGCCACATCCAGGGAAGGTCGGCCTCGGGGTCCGAGAGCGCGCCCTTCGCCGAGGCGACGTCGAAGTGAACCGCTCCGGGGATGTGGGCCTCGATGAAGCAGGCGTCGTGCGCGCGGTTGATGAGTTCTCGGTCGAGTCGCGCGGTCACGTCGAGGACTCGAACGCCTTCGGGGCGATCAAGGAGCCAGTCGACGCTGACCAGGTGGTTCGGCTGATCGGTCATCTATCTGACCTCGAACTGCACGGC
>JAYQAE010000236.1:0-2659 GCA_038136655.1 Ilumatobacteraceae bacterium | reverse complement strand
AGGATGTGCGCGGCAACGTCATGGACGGCGTGGCCGAGGTGCAGTCGATCATCGATCGCTACAACGAGGTCATGGCCATGTGGGCCGACCCCGATGCCGATTACGACAAGATCGGCAAGGAGCAGGCCTCCCTCGAGGATCGGATCGCCGCGACCGATGCCTGGAGCCTCGACCGCAACGTCGAGATCGCGATGGACGCGCTGCGCTGCCCTCCCGATGACGCCGACGTCACCAAGCTGTCGGGCGGTGAGCGACGCCGCGTGGCGCTCTGTCGTCTGTTGCTCAGCCGTCCCGACCTGTTGCTGCTCGACGAGCCGACCAACCACCTCGATGCCGAGAGCGTGTTCTGGTTGGAGCGCTTCCTGCAGGACTACGCGGGCACGGTCGTCGCCATCACCCACGACCGCTATTTCCTCGACAACGTCGCCAAGTGGATCCTCGAACTCGACCGAGGTCGCGGTATCCCCTTCGAGGGGAACTACTCGTCGTGGTTGGAGCAGAAGCAGGAGCGCCTCGCCCGAGAGGAGAAGTCGAACGAGGCGCGGCGCCGCACCCTCGAGCGCGAGCTCGAGTGGGTGCGCATGGCACCGAAGGCCCGCCAGGCCAAGGGCAAGGCCCGACTCGCGGCCTACGAGAAGCTCCAGGCCGAGGCCGAGGCCGAGCGCGACACCTCGAACCGCCTTGAGATCGCCATTCCGCCGGGCCCACGCCTCGGCGACACGGTCATCGAGGTGAAGAACCTCCGCAAGGGATTCGGCGACCGACTCCTCATCGAAGATCTGTCGTTCTCGCTGCCGCCGGCGGGCATCGTTGGGATCATCGGCCCCAACGGCGCGGGCAAGACGACGCTGTTCAAGATGTTGACCGGCATCGAGCAGCCCGACTCCGGGGAGATCTCCGTCGGATCGACGGTGCAGCTCAGCCACGTCGACCAGGGCCGCGACGATCTCGATGCCGACAAGACCGTCTACGAGGAGATCACGGGCGGCGTCGATCACATGAAGATCGGCAACCGGGAGATCCACGGGCGCGCTTACGTCGCGAGCTTCAACTTCAAGGGCACCGATCAGCAGAAGCTGGTCGGCAAACTCTCCGGCGGTGAACGCAACCGCGTGCACCTCGCGAAGTTGTTGAAGTCGGGTGGCAACGTGCTGCTGCTCGACGAGCCGACGAACGACCTTGACGTCGACACCTTGCGGGCCCTCGAGTCGGGTCTCGAGTCGTTCCCGGGCTGCGCGGTCGTCATCTCACACGACCGATGGTTCCTCGATCGGATCGCCACCCATGTGCTCGCCTTTGAGGGCGACAGCCAGGTGCGGTGGTTCGAGGGGAACTTCTCGGAGTACGAGGAGTTCCGCCGCCGCGAGTTCGGGGCGTCCATCGACCAACCTCATCGCATCAAATACAAGAAGCTCGCCTGATGGCAGCTGAGGTCGGCGGCGCCGACGCCGACGACCACCACCTCGCGGCCCGGCTCGCCGGTGAGGCGGGACGACGTCTCGTGGCGCTCCGCGAGGAGCTCTTCTCCTCGGGAACCGACCACTGGAGCGTGAAGGACGCGGGAGACGACGCCAGCCAGGCGTATCTCATGTCGGAGTTGCGACGCCTCCGGCCAGATGATGCCGTGCTGAGCGAGGAGGGTCTCGAGGATCCACGGCGATTCTCCGGTGGTCGCGTCTGGATCGTCGACCCGCTCGACGGGACTCGAGAGTTCGCCGAAACCGGCCGCCACGACTGGGCGGTGCACGTCGCGCTCTGGGAGAACGACCGTTTCCTCGCCGGCGCGGTAGCCCTTCCGGCCCTCGGGCTGGTGCTCACTATGGATCCCCCACCCCCGATGCCCGATGGGGGTGGCCGCGACCGGCCGCGACTGATCACATCTCGCACCCGTGCCCCCTACGCCGCGGCGGTCGTCGCCCAAGAACTCGGCTGCGATGCGGTGCGTCTCGGATCGGCCGGAGCGAAGGCGATGGCGGTGGTGGTCGGCGAGGCCGACATCTACTTGCACGACGGGGGCATGTACCAGTGGGACTCGGCCGCGCCAGCAGCGGTGGCGCTGGCCGCTGGGCTGCACGTCAGTCGAATCGATGGCTCCCCCATCGTCTACAACGATCCCGATCCGTGGCTTCCCGACTTCATCGTGTGTCGGCCCGAACTGGCGGCGCCGGTGCTCACCGCACTCTGGGGCGTCGACCCGCGCTGAGTCCGAGGTCACGCGAACTTCGGCTCGCACGAGGTGCGCCATCGACGGTCAACAGCGAGACTGCTTCGGTGACGCTCGTGGACTCCCCCACCACCGGCCAAGACGCCGACCCCTCCCCCGAACCGACCGATCGCGCCTGGGGCGCCTTCACCGAGTCGGCCCCCTGGGTGCTCGAGGAGTCGCAGATCTCGTGGATGCCGCTCGCCGAGCGACTGCGCGATCGGGCGCGGGCCGAGGTGCCCGAGTTGACCCGCGCCGGCCGGATCCCTGATCTGCGACGCCTCGTCACCGTGGTCCGGCATCTCGGCTGGGCCGTAGGTGTCTGGTGGGTGCGCAAACGCCGCGGCCGATACGCCGACGGTGAGGCGTCGCGGGCCGATCTCTCGGCGCGTCTCCGATCGGCGATCGAGATTCTCGGTCCGACCTACATCAAGTTGGCGCAGATCATCTCCTCGG
>JAYQAE010000235.1:0-2672 GCA_038136655.1 Ilumatobacteraceae bacterium | reverse complement strand
CGCTGTCATCGCGCTGACCGTCGCGATTCTGCTGACCGTCGCGGTTCTGCTGACCATCCCGGTTCTGCTGACCGCGCGACTGGTCGCGGCCCTGTCCGGACGGCCGCGGACCGCGCTGGTCACCCGATGTCCGATCACCGTCGACCTCGCGAGCGCGGAGCCCAGCCGAGGCGGGGTCGCCGTCATCGGCGAGTTCGACCTCCCAAGCGGCGGGCGGTTCGGGAACGTCGTCCGAGGCTGCCGCGGGAGCCGGGGCTGGAGCCGGCGCGGGGGCCGGGGCGGGCGCCGGGGCGCTCGACGAGCCGGAGGTCGTATCGAGGATCTGCTCGATGATCTCCGACTTCTTCAGTCGGGCCGAGGTCTTCACACCGAGCGCCTTGGCGATCGCCAGCAGCTGCTCCTTGTCCTTGGTCTCGAGAGCGGATTGTTCGAGTGCCTGTGCGGTCACGGGTCACCTTCCTTGTTCCCTGTTCGGAACGTTTGGATACTCGCCACCCGGCGGTGGGCAGCCGGCGGGTCGCGATCGCGGTCCACCGACGTGAGGAACTCACCGGGGAGGAGTTGCCCGATCCGAGGAAGCGGCGACTGCCGGGACCTAACGGAACTCGGGGCGGGTCTGCCGGGAGACATCCCGACGCACGAACCGTATCACCGGCCCGCCGAGGAGACAATCACCCGTCAGATCGGGCAGCGATCGGCGATCAGCGCCTGGATGGCTCCGAGATCGTTCGCGACCCGAGTCACCCGCTCGGGACGGTCGAAGAGGTCGGAGAGGGCCTCCGGAAGCTCAGGATGCACTCCGGTGGCTTGCCGCACCGCGTCGGGGAATTTCGCCGGGTGCGCCGTCGCGAGCGTCACGACGGGCCGGCTCCCAGCGAGCCGTCGGGCGACCACGGTGCCGGTGGCGGTGTGCGGATCGATGAGCATCCCGGTCTCGTGATGGACCCGGGCGATCTCAGCGAGCGTCTCGCTGTCATCGACGCTGCTCGAGTCGAAGACCGGGCGAATCCACCGATCGAACGACGCGGGAGAGGTCTCGAGGCGACCGTCGGCGCGGAAGCGGACGAGATCGTCGGCCGTGCGGCCACCGTCCCGATCATTCATCTCGAAGAGGAGTCGCTCGAAGTTCGATGAGACCTGGATGTCCATGCTCGGGCTGAGCGTCGGCATGACCCCCGAGGTCGACATGTCGCGCGAGCGGATGAAACGGGTGAGGATGTCGTTGGAGTTGGTCGCCACGAGAAGTCGCTCGATGTCCGAGCCGGTGTGCCGAGCGATCCAACCAGCGAGCACATTGCCGAAGTTCCCGGTCGGCACGCAGATGTCGATCGGCCGACCCATGCGACTCGCCGCGCTCGCGTGGTAGGCGGTCTGGGCGATGATCCTTGCCCAGTTGATGGAGTTCACGGCCGACAGTCGCTGTGACGCTCGGAACCGGCGATCGGCGAACATCGCCTTCACGAGGTCTTGGCAGTCGTCGAAGGTGCCGTCAACGGCAAGGGTGTGCACATTCGGTGCGTCGACCGTGGTCATCTGCCGACGCTGGACCTCACTGGTCCGACCCTCTGGGTACAAGATGACGATTTGGACCCGCTCGCAGCCGCGCACACCCTCGATGGCGGCCGAGCCGGTGTCACCGCTCGTGGCGCCGACAATGGTGATGCGCTCGTCACGACGCTCGAGCAACCGATCGAACATGCGGCCGACCAACTGGAGGGCCATGTCCTTGAAAGCGAGCGTCGGACCGTGGAAGAGCTCGAGGAGCCACTGATCCTCGCCGATCTCCACCAGCGGAGCGACCTCGGGATGCCGGAAGCCCGCATAGGAGTCACGGCAGAGTTCACGCAGCTCGACCTCGGTCAGATCGGGGGCGACGTAGGGAGCCAGCACCGAGGCAGCCACCTCGGCATAGGAATCGGACGATCCCGTCTCGATCGACGGCCACTCGACGGGCACGTAGAGGCCCCCGTCGTCAGCCAGACCGGCGAGGAGAACGTCTCCGAAACCGAGCTCCGGAGCGGCGCCCCGGGTCGAGACGTACCTCACTACTCCCCGATCACGCGGAGCAGACCACCGACGCGCCCCACGACGTCGAGGTCGCGGAGCTCGGAAACGGTCGCCTGCACATCGGCCTCCCGGGCAGCGTGGGTGATGAACACGAGCCGGGCTTCGGGGCCGTGGCCCTCCTGCTCGGCGGCCCGGATGCTGACCCCGTGGCGGGCGAAGACCCCGGTGACCTGGTGGAGCACGCCGGGGCGGTCGGCCACATCGAGGGCGAGGAGGTACTCCGAACTCGTCTCGTCGATGGGAAGCGCCTTCGCCCGCTCAAAGGAGCCGAGGGAGCCGTGGGTTCCGTTCACGAGGTTCACCGCCGCGTCGACGAGATCGCCGAGCACCGCGCTCGCGGTGGGCGCGCCTCCCGCGCCGCGTCCGAAGAACATGAGCGAACCGACGGCGTCACCCTCAACGAACACGGCGTTGTAGGAATCGCGCACGGAGGCCAGCGGGTGATCGAGGGGGACCATCGTCGGGTGCACACGCACGGCGATGGCGCCCGTCGAACGGTCCTGTTCGGCGATTCCGAGCAACTTGACGGCGTAGCCGAGGCGGGCGGCGATGGCGATGTCACCGGCGGTGATGCCGCTGATGCCCTCGTGGTAGACGTCGCCGGC
>JAYQAE010000234.1:0-2685 GCA_038136655.1 Ilumatobacteraceae bacterium | reverse complement strand
ACGAGGTGGCCGCGGCCGCGGCGGCGGGCATCTTCGGGTCGATCGACGCCAACGCCGGTGACGACCGTCTCGGCTGGGATGTCGATCGGTTCCCGGTCTCGGTGGAGCAGATGACCCTCGGTATGTACGAGATCCTCCGCGCCGGCGGCTTCACCACCGGCGGGCTCAACTTCGACGCGAAACTCCGCCGCCAGTCGATCCATCGCAACGACCTCTTCCACGCCCATATCGGTGGCATGGACACCATGGCCCGCGCGCTGCTCGCCGCGGGAGCGATGTGGGAGGACGGGGCCCTCGAGAGCATCCGCCGCGACCGCTACGCCGGTTGGGAGGGCGAACTCGGTGCCGACATCCTGGATGGCCGAGCGACCCTGGCCTCGCTCCGCGAGCGGACTCTCGGTCGAGACGGTGAGCCGACCCGAGTGAGCGGTCGCCAGGAGGAGATCGAGAACCTCGTGGCCCGCTACATCGAACGGGCTCGCTGAGCGCGAGCGCGCCGGTCGGTCAGCGCGGGGCGCTCGTGGCGCGTCGCACCAGCGATGGCGCGATGACGTGGTGGACCGCGCCTCGGCGACCACCGCCGATCCGCTCGAGCAGCACTTCGACGGCGAGCCGCCCCATCGTCTGGCGGTCCTGATCGACCGAGGTCAGCGAGATGTGGTGGATGCCGGCCAGCGAGGTGTTGTCGTAGCCGACCACCGAGAGGTCATCGGGAACCCGCAATCCGTGATCGGCGAGTCCGCCGAGCACCCCGACCGCCGCGAGGTCGTTGGCCACGAAGATCGCCTCCGGCGGTTGTGCGCGACCGGCGAGGCGTCGGCCCGCGCGCAGTCCGGCCTCCTCGGTGAACTGCGCCGAGATCACCTCCGGCTCGAGCCCGTGATCGCGCATGGCCGTCGAGTAACCGCTGCGACGCTGCGACGACCCGGCGCCCTGCCCGCCGTCGATGTGCACGATGCGCCGGTGGCCGAGGTCGATGAGGTGCTCGGTCGCGAGGCGGCCCCCGGCGAGGTCATCGTTGTTGACGGTGTCCACTGAGGTGGAGCGGAGGTGGCGGCCGATCACCGTCACCGGCACCCGAGCCGCGAGCTGCTCGAGGTCGCTCGCGCCGATCCGGGCTCCGGCGAGCAGCACCCCATCGACACCGAGGTCGATGAAGCTCTCCACCGCCTCACGCTCGAGGGCGCCCCGGAGGTAACCGGAGTTCAGGAGAACGTGGTAGCCGGCCTCGGTGGCCGCGGCGTGTACCCCGTCGGCGACCTCGGGGAAGAAGGGATTGTGGAGGTCGTTGAGCACCAAGCCGATCGTCAGGCTCCGCTTACTGGCGAGATGTCGCGCGGCCAGATTCGGTCGGTAACCGAGTTCGGTCGCCGCGGCGAGGACGCGCTCTCGCGAGGAGTCGCTCACCTTGTCGGAGCCCCGCATCACGAGGCTCACCAGCGCCCGCGACAAGCCAGCGGCCCGAGCGACGTCCTCCATGGTCGGTTTGGTCATCGGGCTGCCTCCCTCCGGCGGTCGACGACACAGCACTTGACAGCGCTGTCAGAGCCGATGATCATATGACCTTGGTCACGATTTGGAGCGCTCCAACGCTCCGGTCGCTGAGTGGGCGGCCAATCCGCCCGCCTGATCGAACGCAGTCTGATCGAACGCAGTCGAGAGCGGGTCGCGCGCCCGCAGCCAGTCAGGAGAACCGGTGACCACAACCGACACCGCCTCAACCGAGATCGGAAGCGGCCCGGCGGCCGACCGGTCCACGGAAGGCGCGCTCACCGGCGTATCCGAGCGATTCCTCGCGAGGGTGGGGTCCGCGCCGATCTCCTGGGGCATCTGCGAGGTCCCCGGCTGGGGTGAGCAGCTCCCCTCCGATCGCGTCCTCTCCGAGATGGCCGGGCTCGGCCTCACCGCCACCGAGCTCGGATCGGTCGGCTACCTCCCGACCGATCCCGACGCCCTCCGCTCCCTCCTTGACACCCACGGGCTCCGCCTCACCGGGGGCTTCAACGCGCTCGCGCTGGCCGATGCCTCCCGTCGCGACGAGCAGCTCGCCATCGCCGATCGCAGTGCTGAGATCCTGGCCGCGGGCGGTGCCGAGTACTTCGTTACCTGCGTGGTCTCCGATCCCGACGACTGGGCACGGCCGCAGCTCTCGGAGGATGAGTGGCAGGAGATGTTCGACAACATCGGCCGGGTCGACGAGGTCTGCTCGCGGCACGGTCTCCAGCAGGTCTTCCACGTGCACGTCGACTCGCTCGTGGAGACCGCGGAGGAGATCCAGAGGGTGGTCGATTCGACTACTGTCTCGTTTGTACTCGAGACGGGTCACATGCTGATCGGGGGGTTTGACCCGCTCACCTTCGCCCGGGACCATGCCGAGCGGATCGGCCTGGTCCACCTCAAAGACGTCGACATGACCATCGCCTCCCCGCTCAACTCCGACGACATCACCCTGATGCAGGCCGTCCAGCAGGGCATCTTCCCGAGCCTCGGCGACGGCGACGCACCGATCGCCGAGTGCGTCACCACGCTCGAGTCAGCGGGCTACTCGGGTTGGTACATCATCGAACAAGACGTCGCTCTCACCGAAGGCCTCCCGGCCAACGGCGAGGGCCCCGTTCGCGACGTTCAGCGAAGCGTCGCGTATCTCCGATCGATCGCCTCGGCGATCCCGGAGCACCACTAACC
>JAYQAE010000233.1:0-2687 GCA_038136655.1 Ilumatobacteraceae bacterium | reverse complement strand
CCGGCGAACCGACCGCTCGGGATGCGACAGCAGGAGAGACGGGAGGTGACATGGAGGAGCGACTGCCGGTGACCGGCGCTTGGCGTCCCGGCGACCACGCCGGGCGGCGACAGTTCCTGACGATCGCCGCCGACCGTCCGTTCGCCCTCGACAGCGGCGAACTGCTCGCCGACGTCACCGTTGCCTACGAGACCTGGGGGACGCTGGCCGAAAATGCCGCCAACGCGGTGCTGATCTGCCACGCCTGGACCGGTGACTCGCACGCCGCCGGCCGGGCCGGGCCCGGACATCCGACCGAAGGATGGTGGGACGCGATGATCGGGCCGGGACGTCCGATCGACACCGACCGCTGGTTCGTCGTGTGCGCCAACGTGCTCGGGGGCTGCCAAGGGTCGACCGGACCGGCCTCGGACGGGCCCGATGGACGCCCTTACGGGTCGCGGTTCCCGGTGATCACGATCCGCGACATGGTTCGGGTGCAGGCCCGCCTCCAAGCGCATCTCGGCATCGAACGATGGGCCTCGGTGGTGGGCGGCTCGATGGGCGGCATGCAGGTGCTCGAGTGGGCGGCCACCTACCCGCGGCGCGTCGCCTCGATCGTGCCGATCGCCACTTGCCTCCACTCGACGGCCCAGCAGATCGCCTGGGGGATGATCGGACGGCGGGCGGTGCGCCTCGATCCGAAATGGAACGAGGGCGAGTATTACGACGCTGCCCCGGGGGAGGGCCCTCACGAGGGGCTCGCCGTCGCGCGCCAGGTCGCCCAGGTGACCTTCCGCAGCGACAACGTGTTCTCGGAGCGTTTCGGCCGCGGTCTCGCTGAACGCTCAAGCGGTGACGGTTTCGGACTCTGGGAGGAGTTCCAGGTGGAGACCTACCTGCGATATCACGGCGAGAAACTCGCGAGACGGTTCGACGCGAACAGCTACCTCGTGATCTCCAAGGCGATGGACCTGCACGATGTGTCGAGAGGGAGAAGCACCATCGAGCAGGCCCTCCGAGGATTCGACGGTCCGTGCCTGTCGGTCGGAGTGTCGAGCGACATGCTCTACCCCGCGTATCAGCAGCGTCAGATCGCGGAGGCGTTCACAGCCTCGGGGAACGACTCCCGTTACGTCGAGATCGACTCGCCCCACGGGCATGACGCCTTCTTGATGGAACTCGATCAACTCGGACCGATGGTGAGCGAGTTCCTCGACCGGACGGTCTGACCGGTGCCCGAGGGGCTCGAGGCCGAGATCTACGCGCGAGCCGCCCACCAGGTGATCGGTCGACGAATCACCTCGGTGGTGGTCGATCCACTGTGCGGCGAAAGTGGCCTGCTGGGACGGCTGGTGTCGGCTGAGGTGCGCGTGGTCAGCAGGCACGGCAAGCACGTCCTCGTCGACACGACGCGAGGACGTCTTGACCTGCACTTCGGCATGACCGGTCGGCTCATCGTCGATGGCACCGCCGCCATCGAGCAGCTCGAATACGGCGCCCGTCGCGACAACCCCGCGTGGGATCGCCTCGTCGTCACGTTCGATCGAGGGGAGATGCGGGTGAGCGACCCAAGGCGGTTCTCACGTCATCGCCTCGACCCAGAACTCGACCTCGGGGTGGACCTGCTGGCGCCGGTCGATCAGATCGCCGACGCGCTCCAGGGCGCTTCCCGGCGTCGCGGGCCGGTGAAGGGGGTGCTGCTTGACCAGCGGGTCATCGCGGGCCTCGGCAACCTGTGCGTCGATGAGGTGCTCTTCCACGCCGGCGTTTCGCCATCGACGCCGATGTGCGAGGTGGCGGATCTCAACCGGCTCGCGGAGGTGATCGCCGCGACGATGCCGGCGATGCTCGTGGCCGGTGGCAGCCACACGGGTGACACCGGCCCCGGGCACCGGGAGGGTGACGGGCGGTGCGCACTCGACGGCTCACCGCTTGTGCGCTCGATGGTGGCCGGTCGTGCCACGGTGTCGTGCCCGACCCATCAGCGGTGACCTGCCAGACTCGGGGGGTGCTTCCCGCTCAGGTGACCGTTGGTGACCCGACCGCTGCCCGTCTGGTGCTGCTGATCGTGATAACGCTGGTAGTCCTCGGTTTGGCGCTGATCGCGGTGGCCGTCTGGCTGATCCGGTCGACGCGGGTGGACCCGCCCGAAATGGCGGTGCTCGAGTTGATGACGACCCACGCTTACTTGAGTGCGGACACCGAGGAGCGCGAGCAGATGATCGAACGGGTGCTCGCTGAGATGGCTGAGATCGATGTCGCCGAGAGTGATGGTCTCGGCGCCGAAAGCGGTGAGTCGAAAGGCGGCTCCGCCGGGAACGACACCGCGGCGGAGGCGGCGGGAAGCGCAGATGGAGGGGAGCCAGCCGACTCGGTACGGTGAGGGGATGGCAGAACTCGACATCGACGCGATGCTGGAGCGCTACCGCGACCGCGCGAAAGCGGTGAAACAGCGGCCGCTTCCACCGGTTGCCGGAGACGAGCGCAAGGCGTTCATCGAGCAGGCGCAACGGGATTTCATGGACTTCGCGATCATCGGTGACGCCGCATGGACCATGGATGACGGGGTGCTGACGCTGACGGTCGACCTCCGCCCGAAGGAGTCCTAAGTCGGTCGCGCCGTGTCCGCTCATCCGAGCGGGTTGGTAAGATTTGGCCCGCATCGCGGACGTGGCTCAGCTGGTAGAGCATCACCTTGCCAAGGT
>JAYQAE010000232.1:0-2709 GCA_038136655.1 Ilumatobacteraceae bacterium | reverse complement strand
GAGGTCGCGGATCATGTAGACGTACTGGCGCTCACGACTCGTGTCGATCTCGGGCGGCGACGGAGCGCGGCCAGGCTCCTCACGCAGCGGCAAATACGGAGCGACCTCGACCACGGTGTAGTACGGCTTGTGGAAGAAGGCGATCTGGTCGAGCGCGTCGAGACCGAAGAGTTTCGGGTACGCCTCGCCTCCGACCTCGTAGACGTGGGTGACGTCGAACTCGCCCGGGGCGAAGGCCCCCTCTTCCTCGAGGAAGACCGTCGCCGATGCCTCGGCCTGACCGAAGGCGGGCTCGGCCTCGCCGACGACCCGCCAACCCTCATCGACGAACTGGTCGACGATGCCGTCGGCCAGAACGTCGAGCGGCGCGTCGGCGGACACAGCGAGGCGCTGCTCGAAAACACCCGCCTGGAAGAGCCCATCGGGATCTTGGATGACGGTGCGCCCAGGCACCTGCTGCCAAGACGGATCCTCGCCCTTCAGCCCGATGCCGTAGATCCACCAGATGGCCCCCATCAGCGCCATCCAACCGGCCAGCCCGGTGAGCGCGACAAGGAAGCCGAGTCGAGCGCCGAGGTTGGTGCCGAGGATGAGGTACACCGAGCCCATAAAGGCGATGAGGCCGAGGACGACGGTGAGCAGACCGCGCAGTTCTGGCTCCCAGTTGACCGCGAGCAGTATCGAAACCATCACAGACCCCGCACGTATTCGACGACGGCGGTGAGTTGCTCATCGGTGAGCACGGAGCCGAAACCGGGCATCCGGCCGCTCCCCTGTCCCTGCACGCCGTACTTGGCGCCGTATACCGAGCCGTTCCTGATGAAGTCGATCATGTCATCCTCGTTCGGGAAGACCGTGTTCGCCTTGCCGCCGGTGAGGTTCCATCCGAAACCGCCCTGACCGGTCACGCCTGGGTCGCCCCAGCTCCAACCGGGGGTGTGGCATCGAGCGCAGCTGTAAGCGCCGCTCCCAAGATCGAGGTTGAAGAGCGCCTCGCCGTAGGAGGCGTAAGTGCCGTCGGCCACGAGTTGGCGGGCGCGGGTCTCGATGTCGTCTTGGCGGTCCGAGGGCAAGTGTCCAGACGGGCAACTCCTCGGGTCGTCCTCGCCGACACCGCAATCCTCTCGCTCGACCTGGATCGACCAGAGGTACGAGATCAGCGTGTCGATCTGCTGGTCGTTCATGGGACCACCACCCTCGACGCCCCACGGGCTCATCGGGGAGAACGGTCGGCCGTAGACGAGGATGAAGCGCACTTCGTCCTCGTCGAATCGGTAGAAGATCGTGTCGAGGGCCGGAGCCTTCCAGTTGACCGCCTCTACCTCTCCGGTCTTCGGATCGGTGACGTTCCAAGCCGCCTCGCCACCGCCACCGGCGTACCCGCCGTGGCACCCGGCGCAGTTGAAACCACCCTCCGCCGTCGGGGCGAACAGTCGACGACCCCACTCAGTGAAGATCTCCTCCTGCGCCTCAACCGCTCCGGCCTGACGACCGGGCTCGAGCACCCAGTAGACGGGAAGCCCGATGACGACGACGACGAGTAGGAGCACCCCGAGCAACTGGACGCGCTCGAGTCGACTGCCCTCGAGCGTCTCGTCGTCGTAGTACTCCTTGCGGTTCGGAGCGAGTTCGATCTCCGAGCCGAGCTCGGAGCGCGCCTGACGAATGTTGAGTACCGCGTAGACGATGAAGCCCGCCGTGATGACGAGCAGCAGGAGCCAGGCGATGTTGGTGGTGGTCAACGCCAGCATCAGTGGTCACTCGCTCCCACGCAATGAGGTCCCTCAGCCTCCTGACCGGTGGTGTTCACACCGATCGGGACACCCTGGACGATGGTGCCAGTATCGACAAGCACGTCGCCCGCCGCGGAGAACTCGAGGGGGAAGTGGTCCATCCCGCGCGGCGCCGGGCCGCCCTTCTTCTCGCCGACGCGGTTGTACTGCGAACCGTGGCAGCCGCACTCGAACCACTGGCTCGACGTGCACTGCGGCACCCGGCACCCGAGGTGCGGGCACTTCTGGTACGAGGCGATCAGCCCGCGTCGCATACCAGCGAGCACCGACTCCTTGTAGATGCCCTCGGCCTTCGGGACAGCGTCCACCGGATACTCGGTGATCCATGCCCTGGCCTCCGGAGCGTAGAAGAAGCCTTGGCCTTGACGGATGCCCGCGACGATGTCGTCATAACGCCCGACGGGAACCTTGCCGCCGAATCCGCCGGTCTTGGTTGGCCAGAGGAAGGCGACGAACGAGGCGGCCGCGAAGGCACCGATACCAGCTGACATGAGCGAGATCGTGGCGCGGTTGAAGAACTGGCGGCGGCTCACGCCGATCGCCTCCGGGTCGGCGGGCACGAACGGGACCGGAGCGCGGTCCTCGGCGACCGCGACCGCGGTGCCAGCGCGAGCGGCGACTCCCTCGGCCTCGACCGAGGCAGCGGTCGGCCCGCTCTCGGCGGTCTGGCGAGCCTTGCGAGCGGCTCGGTCGCGGGCGACGGTCTCGTCGCTGAGGGCGCCCGCCCCTCGAACGTCCGAACGTCGGGCGAGCGAGGCGAAGGCCGCGCCGCCGAGGACGACGACGGCGACCACCGCGATGATGATGACTGAGGTTGCGCTCACTGTGGTTCCCTCCTCGACCTCAGAGCTCGAAGAACAGTCCGTCACGCCACGGCAGCGTGAAGTTGAATCCGGGGCCCCGGAAGAACGAGCCG
>JAYQAE010000231.1:0-2733 GCA_038136655.1 Ilumatobacteraceae bacterium | reverse complement strand
GACCCGACACCGGGCGCGGCGGCCACCGCGGTCAGCCACGGGGGACGGAACTCCGCGACGACGGTGATCGGCTCGTCGATCGGGCTCGCCTCGGTCGCGAGACGCGCGAAATCGAGGGCGTAGTCCGCTGGTCGCAGATCGCGGCCGAGTTCGAGGAGGGCGTACGGATCGGGGGCGCTCCCATCGCCACCGATCGAGAGCACCGCGGTTGAGGTCGGTTCGATTGGGCCACCGGACAGGCCGGGACCGTCATCGATGATCGCCCCGACAACCAGGTCGGGTCGAGCACCGGCGAGCAGCAGAGCGACGTAGCCACCGAGGCCACGGCCGAGAACGGTGACCGCACCGAGATGCTCAACCGCGGCGTCGGCGTCGCCGAGGAGGATCTCCGTGGTGTAGCCACCACCCGCCGGCACGGTCGAGAGGCCGTGCCCGGTGAAGTCGAGACCGACCACCGGCCCCGGCCAGTCGGGGAGCGGCGCGCTGAAGATCGGGTCGGATGACTCGCCGAGGCCGTGCAGGAGCAGCAGTGGTCGACCGTCGCCGTCCCGAAGGTGGTGGAGGGCGAGGCTGATCTGGTTGTGTGACAACCGGGTGATGCTGCTCACAACGACTCCGAGAGGAATTCGAGGATCAAGGCTGAGACCAGTTCGGGTTGCTCGATGTGAATGAAGTGTCCGAACTGCTCGAAGTACTCGAGGCGCGAGCGGCGCGGCATGAAGCGCTCCACGTGCTCGGGCCGGGTCCCCCAGCCCATCGGTTCCTCAGCTCCGACGAGCACGCCCAGAAAGGGAACCGCGAGGCCTGCGAGTCGGTAGAGGGCCCACTCGGGCCGCCAAGGCCCGAAGCCTCCAAGGCGCATCGACGGATCGAGTTTCCACCGCCAGCCGTCGGAGTCGTGACGCCCACCGACGGTGACGAGGTACTCCAACCACTCTCGCGACAGCCGAGGGTTCATCTGACCGCGGCGTTCCGCGAGTTCGGTGATCGTGCCGGGGCGGCGCTGGCCCCCCGCTGTGCGACGCCGGTGAGCGAGCCACGAGGAGAGTTCGGCTCCGAGCGCTCCGGCGCGTTGGTGCTCGGGGACGTCCGGTCCGGGTCGTCGATAGGGGATGCCGTCGAGGTTGATGAAGGCTCGGAAGCGGAAAGGGTGCGCGTCGGCCAGCGCCGTCATGATCGCCCCGCCTTTGGAATGACCGACGACCACCACGGGCTCGCGTCCGGCGACGCAGTCGAAGACGCTCGCGGCGTCGCGCAGGTCGGCATCGAAGGAGTAGAGGTGGGCGTGATCGGAGTCTCCGTGTCCGCGTTGGTCCCAGGCGACGACGCGGAACCCGGCCACCGCGAGCCGCGGGGCGATCACATCGAAGGTGCGGGCGAAGTCGGCTCCGCCGTGGACGAGCATCAGCACGGGATCGTCGGGCGCACCCCATTCATGCACCGCGATTTCGACACCGTCAGCGTCGACCCGGTGGGTGCGCTCGGGGGCGACGGCTCCGGGAAACGCCCGCTGATCGGCCACCCGGGGGAGGCTACGACCGTGGCCGTAGTCTTGGGCTCGGAATGGTTGAACGATGAAGCACCGAAAGGCGGTTGCCGCTGGGGCGCGGCTGTCAGTCGTCGCTCTCTCGATGGCGCTGGTCGTGTCCTGCGGGCTGGATGCCGAGGAGTCCCTCGGTGAACTCCCGCCGATCCGGACCACCACGACCACCTCGACCACGACGACCCTGCCGGATCTGAACCGCTACTTCTATGAGGTCAAGCCGGGCGACACCCTGTTCGCGATCGCCGGGTACTTCCAGGTGCCGATGGCCGAGATCGTCTCGCTCAACGGACTCGAAGACGCGGACGACATCCAGGTGGGTCAGATGCTTGAGATCCCGAGCGGTCTCGTCATCGTGACCATTCCCGACGAGATCCGCCTCGGCGGGGCCACGACGACCTCATCGACGATCGATCCCGCCACGCCGTCTGTCACCGAGGGCTGAACCGAGGCCGTCGGGTGCCCACCCGAGGGGCGGGTGCCGTTCGTAGACTCGCGTCATGGCGTTCTGGCCGACAGCGGAGCACTGGAGCGTGTCGATTCCCCGCGACACCGACCACTACCGAGTGCCGGCGCTCGAGGAGTCCGGCGTCGTGGAACTCTCGCCGATGCCGGTGGAAGTTCCCGAAGCCGAGTGGATGGGCCTCGAGTACATGGACTGGAAGAGCGGTGGTGACACCAACTTCGCGCCGCTCGCTTCCGCCGATGGCGAGCTTGACTGCCGCGGGTTCTGGGACAAGGGAAAGACCGACAAGGACGCGCTGTGGACGTCGAACGCGGACATCGCACCGACGCTTCGCGACTATGTCGATGGGGTCGGCGCCAACTTCGGTCGGGTTCGGGTGATCAAGTTGGAACCGCAGGACCGGGAGACGGCGATCCGCTCTCTTCACCGCGATGACAACAACCGCTTCAACCCCGAGGGGGAGGGGTGGGTGGTCCGCACCTGGGTGGAACTCACCGACAACCCCGACAGTTACATGCTGCTCATGGACAGCGGCGACGACGGTCTGCCGGACCCGGCGACCGAGCGGAGGGTGCCGCTTCATCGCGGATCGCGGTTCATTGTCGACACCCAGCGCCTCTGGCATGTGGTGGTGCATCCCGGGTCGGAGCCGCGCTACGCCTTGATCACCAGTTTCGAATCGAGCGAGCACCTCGCGGACTGGATCGAGTCGGAACGTCTGCCG
>JAYQAE010000230.1:0-2749 GCA_038136655.1 Ilumatobacteraceae bacterium | reverse complement strand
TAGACGTAGCCCTCGGCGTCGATCCAACCGAGGTCGCCGATGCTCTCCCAGTCGCTGTCGCCAAGCCGTCGGGCATCGGCTCCGAGATACCGGTACGTCGAGTGCCGGCCGCCATCGGCCCGCATGAAGATCTCGCCCACTTCGCCGACATCAGCGTCGCTGCCGTCCTCGCGGACCGCTTTCATCTGCCCGGTGAACGGCCGGCCGACCGAGCCGCGATGCTCGAGCCACTCGCGGCCGGTGATCCAGGTGATCGACTGGACCTCCGTGCCGGCGTAGAGCTCGCAGAGCACATCGGGGCCGACCCAGTTGATCCACTCCTCTTTCAACCATGCGGGGCAAGGCGCAGCCATGTGGACGGCGATCTCGAGCGAGCTCACGTCAGCCGCGGCGCGGACCTCCTCGGGAAGCTTCCAGATGCGGTTCATCATCGTCGGCACCAGATAGAGGTAGGACGGGCGGTGCTCGGAGACCGCGTCGAGCACCTCTTCGGGCACGAAGCGCGGGAAGTTCACGACGTGGTTGCCGCCCACGAGCGCCAGCGAGGAAATCGAGAACGGGGCGTTGTGATAAAGCACCCCGGGGATCACACAGCACGAGGTCGTCGGCAGGAAGAACCCGGGGGCGTCGGTGTCGAATCGGCCCGGCACCGAGGCCAGGATGATCTTCGGCCGGCCGGTGCTACCGCCCGAGGTGGGAGCCTTCCAGAACTCGGTGACGGCATCGGGCAGTTCCGAGTCGTCGATCGACAGGTCAGGTTCGAACCCGACAGGGACGCAGGAACGTCCGGGGACGCGGCCCTCGTCGACTCCGATCACGAGTCGTGAGTCGGCGAGTTCGACGATCTCCTCGAGTTCGCGCCCGGGCAACTTGGCCGATACGGGCTGCGGCGTGGCCCCGAGTTTCCAGAGCGCGAAGGCGGATTCGAAGAACGCGGTCGAGTTCGGCAGGGCGATGGTGCAGAGGTCGCCGGGCACCACTCCCATGTCCGCGAACGCACGAGCGAGTCGGTTCGTCCTCCGGTCAAACTCGAGCCATGACAATGTCGCGTCGCCGCAGGTGAGGGCGGGCTCGTGCGGGCGCTCAGCGGCGTGGAGCGAGATCGCCCGCGAGATTGACAGTTCGGCCATCGCCGGATCGTAGATCGATGCTCGGTAAGGGACGGGAGCCGGGTTGACGCAACTGGGTGGCTAGGTTCCGGCCATGGACAGCGTCGAAGTCATCGCCGACCGACTCATCAGCGCGATCGAAGCCGGTGACCGGGAAGCTCTCGGTGCCCTCTACGCCGACGATGTGGTGATCTGGCACAACACCGATCAGGTGGAGATGACCAAGGAGGAGAATCTCGCGAGCCTCGACGCCCTCACCGCCATGACGACGGCACGCCGGTTCAGCGATATCAGCCGCCATCTCATCGACGGTGGATTCGTTCAACAGCACGTTCTGAACCTCGATTGGGGTTCGGGTTCCGGCGCACTTCCAGGCTGCGTCGTCGTCCAACTTCGCGATGGGCTCATCTCACGCATCGACGAGTATCTCGACGGCGCCACGATCGCATCGTTCGGATCGTGACCCTCACCGAACGCTGCCGAAGTGACGCAGGTTGACCCAATGGTGGGCGCAGAGGGACTCGAACCCCCGACATCTTCCTTGTAAGGGAAGCGCTCTAGCCAACTGAGCTATGCGCCCGGAACTGAGCACGCTACCGGCGAGCCAGCGGGCACCGGATCGCGACCCTAGGGTGGAGCCGTGCAGGCTCCCGTCGTGATGGTCAACCGCGGATGCGCCTCCGCCGGGTGTCTGGTCGCGCTCATACCGCTCCTCGCGCTCCTCGGGTTCGTCTGGGTGGTCGGCCTTGTTCTCGACGCCATGTTCCCCGGAGGCACCTCGTGGTGGGTGCAGGCCGTCGTCGCGGTCGTCGGCCTCAACCTCGTGCTCCGACTCCTCGCCCGGCGAGCGCGCCGTCGGCGCGAGACCGCCCGACGCGAAGGCGGGCCACCCGGGGTGATCGATGTCTGACCGGCGCCCGACACCTCCGCCGATGCGGATCGACGCCGTCACCCTCGCCACGGTCGACATGTCGGCCTCGATCGCGTTCTACGAGGCCCTCGGCTTCGAGGTCTCCTTCGGCGGGCACGGAGCATCGTTCACCACCGTGAGCGCCGGTGTCTGCCATGTGAACCTGACACTGGATGGTTCCCCTGGGCCCTGGGGTCGAGTCATCTTCCACGTCGACGACGTCGATGCCGTCCACGCAAGGGCGGTCGCCGCTGGACTGAACCCGCGCCATGCGCCTCGGGACGCCGATTGGGGTGAGCGAATGTTCGCGATCACCGACCCGAGCGGACACGACCTGAGTTTTGCTCGACCGCTCTAGGTGCTCAGCGCTGACACCTCGAACACCACCACACCTTCCGACCTGCCGACTCCCCCACACGGATCGTCGATCGACACCTACGACATGGGTGACCGTCGCGCTTGTACACGTACAGCCGTTCCCTCGCCGGAACATCGCGGTGCCGGTCCACCCCGGCCTCGGACGGCTCGACGGTGACAATCCGACCGATGCGCTCCCCCACCTTCATCTGGTCGATCGCCAGATGCCAGATGTCGCCGACGATCTCGACCGGGACCTCGTTCGCCGGCGTGAAGGGGTCGATGCCGAGGATGAAACAGAACTCGGCCCGGTAGACGTTGCCGATCCCCGACACCACCGCCTGATCAAGCAGCAGTTGCGCGACCGGCACCC
>JAYQAE010000229.1:0-2754 GCA_038136655.1 Ilumatobacteraceae bacterium | reverse complement strand
ATCTGGAACGCCTCACCGAGCGGAAGGCCATAGTCGCTCAGCGCCGCGATCACCGTCTCCGATGCGCCAGCAAGACTGGCGCCAAGGTGAAGGGGACGCTCGATGGAGTACTTCGCGCTCTTGAAACGGCAGACCCGTTCGGCTCGCTCGAGACTCCGATCGCGGCTGGCCGAACCGAAGACGTCGAGCAACTGGCCGACATCGACCTCGATGCGCAACTCATCCCAGATCGCCCGGGTGTCGCCTGAGGCGTTGCCAATGAGTCGGTCGGCGTACACACCGGCGAGGTCACCGACGAGGATGGCGACGCCCTCACCGAACCGCCGCGCCTCACCAGCCCAACCGTCACCGACATGACGATCAGCAAACCGTTGATGAGTGGTCGGCGAGCCTCGTCGCGAATCAGCGTCGTCGATGACGTCGTCGTGGAACAGCGCCTGGGCATGGAGCAGTTCGAGCGCGGCCCCAGCGACGACCACCGACGATTCGCTCACCTCGGCCTCGGTGGCGGCGCCGCCGGCGGCGATGAAACCCCAGTGACAGAAGGCGGGTCGCAAGCGCTTTCCGCCGGAGCGCACCAGACGTGGAATCTCTCCGAGTGGCTCGACAAGCGCGGGATCGAGATCGGCCCAACGTTGCGACTCCGCGACGAGGAGCGCCTCGAGCACCGAGTCGACACGGCTGGCGATGCCGCTCAGCGACTCCGGGGGTACTCCCATGCCGGTCAGGCTAGGAGGAGCGGCTCACTGCTCGTCGGTCTCGAGACCGGCGACGACCTCGTCGATCTGCATGCGCGCGGCGCCGATGCGCTCACGGCAGGTGCCGATCAACTCCGCTGCCCGACGTACCCGCTCGGCGAGTTGGTCGACGTCGACATCGGCTGACTCGAGCTCGTCGAGGATGTCGTCGAGTTCGGCGAGCGCCTCGGCGTAGGTCGTCGGTTGCTCAGCCATCTCGCTCCACTTCGTCCACCGTACTCACCACGACGCCGTCCGCGAGCCGGGTGCGCAAGGTCGCGCCACTCGCCACATCGGCCGTCGACCGCACAACTCGTCCGTCGGGCCCGGTCGAGATGCTCCAGCCGCGCTGCAGGAGGCGGCTCGGATCGAGCAGTCCGCGGCGCCGCTCGCGGTCGTCGAGGTGCCGTTCCGCTGCGAGCGTGGCGGTGCCGGCCGCTCGGGTGAGCCGCTGACTCGCTCGGTCGAACCGGTTCGTCTCATCATCGAGTCGGCGCCGGACCGCCGACACCCGTCGAGCCCGGCCCGCCAGTCGCTCATCCGAGCGCGACACAGCGACATGTGTCTGACGGGCCACCCGCTGCGCGGTCGACATCAACGACACGCCGGCACCGTCGAGCCGGGCCGCGGAGAGCCGGACGATGTCGACCCACGCGTTCTCGGTGCGCCGAACGTATTCACTCATCATGTCGACGATCGCTCCGGCGCAGGCCGTCGGCGTCTTCCAAGCCCGACCGGCGACCTCATCGGCGACGCTTCGGTCGATCTCGTGGCCGATACCGGTGAACACCGGTACGGGTGAACTCGCGATCGCCCGAGCGATCCCTTCGGCGTCGAAAGCAGCCAGGTCGTTACGTGATCCGCCACCCCGAATCACGACGATCAGGTCCACTTCCCGACGACCGAGGGAGCTGATCGCGGCGGCCACCATCTCCTCCGCCTCGTCTCCCTGGACCCGCGCGTCGATCGCCGACACTTGGAAGGCGTATCCGCTGCGCTCCAACTCGTTGCAGAAGTCATGCCAGGCAGCCGACCCGATGCTCGTCACCAATCCGAGGCGCATCGGCGCCGCAGGGAGGGGCAGCCGACGATTCGCCTCAATGAGGTCCTCGGCGAGGAGTCGAGCGAGCAGCGCCTCGCGAGCCGCACCGATGTCACCGATCGTGAACTCCGGATCGATATCACTCAGCTTCAGACCGAGGCGCCCGGTGGGTGGGTACACATCGAGCGTTCCGAAGACTCTCACCCGGGTCCCGTCGGCCAGTTCGACGCGGCTGCGTCGAAGGATCGGCGTGATGGTCCGCTTGACGTTGGCGAAGAGTTGCACGTTGAGCACTGCCTTGCCGTCAGCGCCTTCCTCGACGAGGGTGAAGTACGTGTGCGGTCCTCGATCGACGAGACCGGAGATCTCGCCAACCACCCACACCCCCGATCCGAAGCGATCGCGGAGTGAGTCGTTGATCGCCGAGGTCAGTTCGACGACGCCGTAGGTGGTGTCGCTCATCAGCGGCTCACCAGGGGCGTTGCGCGCCGTGGAGCCCGGACATCGGCTCCTCCGACCACCAGCGACCGCTGAATCTCCACACGGTCGACCCTCGCTCGGTCGTGACCGCTGCCGCCGGTCGCGGCCAGAGCGCTTCGACCGCGGCGACGATCGCGGCGGCCTCCTCCGCGCTCGGGGCTGGCCGAATCGCATCGGTGACCACGATCGGACCGCTCACAGGGGGACGTTCCCGTGCTTGCGTTTCGGCAGGTCCTCCCGCTTCGACCGGAGGGCCCGGAGTCCGGCGATGACCTTGCGGCGGGTCTGTGACGGTTCGATCACATCGTCGACGAATCCCCGCTCGGCCGCCGCGTAGGGGTTGGCGTACCGCTCGGTGTACTCCGCGACCAGTTCCGCCCGGCGAGCCACGGGGTCAGCGGCCTGCTGGAGCTCTCGTCGGTAGACGATCTCGACCGCTCCCTGCGGGCCCATCACCGCAAGCTCCGCTGATGGCCAGGCGAAGGCGAGGTCGGC
>JAYQAE010000228.1:0-2770 GCA_038136655.1 Ilumatobacteraceae bacterium | reverse complement strand
GATCATGAACTTCGTACCTCCATCTGAACATCAGGTGTTGGTGTTCCTGGTCCAGCTGGCCGTGCTCCTCGCTCTGGCCCGGCTGCTCGGCCAGGCGTGCAAACGCCTCGGACAGCCGGCGGTCGTCGGCGAACTCGCGGCCGGCGTGCTCCTCGGACCGTCCGTGCTCGGACGTGCCGCCCCCGACGCGTTCAACTGGCTGTTCCCGGCCGACAGCGTCCAGTCGGGGATGCTGTTCACGGTCGGCTGGCTCGGCGTGATGCTGCTGCTCGTCACGACCGGTTTTGAGACCGACCTCACCCTCATCGGCCGACTCGGTCGCGCCGTGCTCTGGGTGACCATCGGCAGCCTCGTGGTGCCCTTCGCCTTCGGTGTGGCCGGCGGGGCCGTCATCCCCGAGTCGTTCCTGACGGTCGGGGAGGACCGCGTGATCTTCGCGCTCTTCTTAGCCACCGCGCTGACCATCTCGTCGCTCCCGGTGATCGCGACGATCCTCGCTGACCTCCGTCTGCTTCGGCGCAACTTCGGGCAGTTGACCATCGCCGCCGGCATGGCCAATGACGTCGTTGGATGGATCCTGCTCGGCCTCATCGCGGGGTTGGTGTCGACCGGCCAATTCGAACTCGGCGACTTTCTCACCACCCTCGTCGGCCTGCTCGTGTTCCTCGCGATCGCCGTCGCTGTCGGGCAGCGCATCGTCGACCGTGTCCTGCTGGCTATGCGCCGAACCTCGGTCGGCACCGCCGGGTGGCTGACCATGGCGATCGTCATCTCGGTCGGCCTCGGCGCGATCACCCAAGCGCTCGGGGTTGAGGCCGTGCTCGGCGCCTTCGTGGCCGGCATCCTCCTCGGTCGCTCCCGCTACACCCGACACGACGTTGAGGAGCAAATCGAGACCGTCACCTCGTCGCTGCTCGCCCCGGTCTTCTTCGCCACCGCTGGACTGCGCGTCGACGTCGCCCTGCTCGCCGACTCGACGGTGCTGTTCTGGGCGTTCCTGCTGACCTTGCTCGCCTCGGTCTCCAAATTCGGCGGATCGTGGATCGGCGCTCGCATGGCCGGCCTCGAGCACCGCGAGGGATTCGCGCTCGGCATGGCGCTCAACGCCCGCGGCGCCCTCGGCATCATCATCGCCACCGTCGGCCTCGACCTCGGCGTGTTCAACGCCTCGTCGTACGTCATCACGGTGGTCATGGCGATCGCCACTTCGGTCGTGGCGCCACCGGCGCTCCGAGCGCTGGTGAGCGGGTGGGCGGGCTCACCCGAGGAGCAGGCTCGGTTGAAGCGCGAGGAACAACTGGCCGGGAACATCGTGGTGCGCTCCGGACATTTGCTGCTCCCGGTGAACGATGCGAGCGCTTGTGATGCCGTTGCCTCACTCGTCGGTCGCACGTTCCCACCGGAGATGTCGGTCACCCTCGTTGAGACCGATGAGGTCGACGGAGATGGCGACCGGGGAGACCGTTGCACCGCCGCCCTCGGGGATCGCAGCATCGACCGGCGAGCGGTCGCCGGTGACCCGCTGGCCGAGGTGAGCAACCAACTGCAACTCGGCTACGACCTCGTGGTGGCCGCCGTCTCACCGCGAACCAAATGGCCCGACACCGACGAGCTCACCGCCTCGATCCTGTCGCAACGCGATGTGCCGGTGCTGCTCGTCCGGCCGACCACCACCCACGTCGAACACGATCCTCCTGGCGGGTTCCGTCGCATCCTGCTGCCGGTGTCGGCCACGAAGCCCTCGCGCGCCGCCGCTGAGATCGCCATCGCCTACGCGGCGGAGACCGGTGCGATCGTGAAACTGCTCCACGTCAACCCCAACGAGGGGGCGACACCGGTGCGTCGCTTCGTGCGCACCGCTCTGCGCACCCACGAGCGCATCGTCGGCTCCTACGCCGATCCGGTCGGTCAGCAACTCATCGAGACCACCGAGGAGCGCGCCGCCGAGAGCGGTGTGCGATGCGAGCGGATATTCTCGACCCACCAGTCGCGCGCCGAGGCGATCCTCGACGCGGCATCCACCAACTGGTGCGACCTGGTGCTGCTCGGCGTCGAAGGACAAGACATAGGCGGGGCGGCCTTCTTGGGCCAAACCGCCCGCCGGGTGCTCTCCGACGCTCAGATGTCGGTCGCGGTCATGGTGCTGCCTCCACGGTGAGCGATCCGGCCGACCACCAGCCGCCGACCGTCGCCGTTGTGATGGCGATGCGGGCTGAGGCCGCCGGGGTGCTCAGCGCTCTCGGCGCCGATCCCGTCATCGACGGCGCGCCGCTCACCTTCGAATGGCATGTCGCCCAACGAGAGGCGGTTCGCGTCGTCGTGGCGGTGAACGGCGTCGATCCGCGAACCGGGGTCGACTCGATCGGCACCGAGGCAGCGGCAGTGAACACCCACGAGGTCATCTCCTGCTTTGCGCCGTCGCTGGTGATCTCGGCCGGTACCGCTGGCGGTTGGACTCGTGCAAGCGGGCAGGTCGGCGATCTCTATGTGTCGTGGCCGCACGTCGTGCATCACGACCGACGCATCGATCTCGATGGCCTGCGCGAGTACGGCATCGGATCGCATCCGGTGTGGGAGGGCGCCCCAGCGCTCGCCGAGGCGCTCGGCGCCCGCCTCGGCATCGTGACCACCGGGAACTCCCTCGACGAGAGCGACACCGACCGCGCCATGATTCTTGCCCTCGGCGGAGAGGCGAAAGAGATGGAGGCCGCTGCTGTGGCCGGGATGTGCTCGCTCCACGGGGTGCCGTTCGTGGCGATCAAGGCGATCA
>JAYQAE010000227.1:0-2784 GCA_038136655.1 Ilumatobacteraceae bacterium | reverse complement strand
CTGGTCGAGGCCGCTCCGGTCGAGGTGTTCACCACCGACGACACCACCGGCGGCGCGAACCTCGGTCTCTACGCCGGGATCCTCCTGATCCTTGGCGGTGGCGGATCGCTCGCCGCGATCGCCGCCACCCGCCGCAACCGCGACTGACCAACACCACCAACCAGCCTCCCTACGGGCCCGTCGACCACCCGGTCGACGGGCCCACGGGCGTTCTAGGCCGGAGTAACCGCGACGGGCAGGCTCTCGGCTCCCCACACTGGAAGACGGGCGTGCTTCCACACCACTGGACCGTCGGCCTCCACCGATGACCAGAGGTCGAGCATCACCGAGAGCATCTCCTGCAGTTCCGCTCGGGCGAGCGCGGCTCCGAGGCAGTGATGCACCCCATTGGAGAAGGCGACATGGGACCGCGCGTTGGTTCGAGCCGGATCGAGATGTCCCGGATCGTCGAAGACGGAGGGATCGCGACCGGCGGAGGAGAGGTTGAGTGCGAGAAGGTCGCCGGGAGCGAACCGCAGGCCTCGATGCTCAAGGGGATCCCCAACCGTGCGCATCGCGATGCGGATCGGGTTCAACAGTCTCAGGGACTCCTCGACCACGGTTGGTACGAGACTGCGGTCCTCGCGGAGTCGCGGCCATAAAGACGGGTCGTCGACCACCAAGGCGATGAGCGAACCGATCTGGTTGCGCGTCGTATCGATTCCGGCGGCGATCATGCTCCGGATCAGCGACACCAGCTCGTCGGTGCTCAGGCGATCACCGTCTTGGTTCTCGAGGATCAGTGCGCTCAGCAGGTCGTCGTGCAGGGCTGCCCGCCGCTCCTCGATCAGTTCGATGCAGAAGCTCTCCAGCTCGGCGGCGTCGGCCGCGATCCGTTGGTCGCGCTCGACATCGCCCTCCTCGGATGACTTCAGCACGAGGAAGTGCGACTCAGCCCAACGACTGAAGTCGTCCCACATCTCCTCACCGACACCGAGCAGTTGGCAGATGGTGGCGACGGGGTAGGCCGACATCAGCTCCACGACGTCGACTCTGGCCCGGCCATCGTCGTCGAGATCGACGACGGCGGATCGGATGAGTGGCTCCAGGTAGGCGCGCATGCCGACTCGGAGCGTGTCAATCGATCTGGTGGAGAACGCTGGGCCGACGAGGCGACGGAGCCGCGTGTGCTTCTCTCCTTCGGCGATCAGGAGATCGTCGGCGGGAAGGGTGCTGACCGGATCGACCTCACCGCGGATCAGCGCGGGAACCTTCCCGGCGGCCTGATCGAGCCGTCGATCTCGGAGGAGTGTCACGACATCCTCGTGTGACACCACGAGGTAGCCGGTCAGCCATCGAACGATCCACGAGTCGCCGGCCGTTCGGGCGATCTCATCGAGAAATTCATCCGGACCGGGGTTGTCGAGTGACATCCGGTAGGTCGGCAGGTCGGCGAGCGATGCGTTGACGGCGGCGGTACCGGTCTCGTCCACACTGAGAACCTAATGGAGGCGTCGCTGGGTGATCACCGGGCGGTGGGTCCTGCCTCGGTTGCTCATTCGGAGTCGTCGGTGAGCGCGAATCGCATCAGCGAGCCCGAGTAGTTCGCCACCCAGACCGATCGGGTGCGCTCTTCGAAGGTCACGCCGATCGGCCGGTCACCGGTCGGGAGCTGCTGGAGGATCTCGAGGTCGGCCGCGCGGAGCACGGTGAGCAGGTCAGCGTCGTAGCTCACGACGTAGAGGGTCGAACCGTCGTCGCTCGCCACCATCGTTCTCGGGCGTGGTGGCACGGAGCGGACCACCGGCGACTCACGCCCAGTGAGATCGATCCTGCGAACCGTGTCCCCGTAGTTGTTCGTCACGAAGAGGAACTGGTCGTCATCGGAGAGGACGAGGTGTCGGGGCGTCGGTCCGGCGTCGTCGACGTCACCGTCGAGGGTGAGTGACGCAAGATCGATGCGCCGGATGATGCCGGCACCCATCACGGCGACGTACGCGGTCGATGAATCCGCGCTGATCGCGAGACCCCGCGGGTGCCGACCGACCGGTAGTCGCGTGACTTCGGTGAACGAGGCAAGGTCGATCACCGAGACATCGAAACCGCACCAGTTCGCTACGAGGAGCAGACGACCGTCTGGAGTGACCGCCATGAACTTCGGGACCGCGCCCACGGCGACCGCGCCGTCGATGGCGAGCGTTTCGGTGTCGATCCGAAAGACGAGGCTGTCCTCCCAGCCGCCCGCATCGCAGTCGTCGTCGGCGTCGCTGCGGTAGCCGGGGCCGTAGAGCTTGTAGTTGGACACATAGATGTGTCGGCCGTCGGGGGCGACGGCTGCCTCGACCGGAGATCCCCGAACAACAGGACCCTCCAGCCCAAATGAGGATGGATCGATTTCGTCGTCGATGACCTGGACGATCTCACCCTGTTCGTTGAGCACCATCACGTTGTGCCGATACATCATGTTCTGCGCGAAGAGCAGTCCGGACGGGGTGGCGACGACACTCTTTGGCTGCAGCCGCTGGTCGGCGATCGTGTCGACCAAACGAAGCATTTGAGACGAGGCCGGAACGACCGTGGTGGTTGTGGTGCTCGACTCGGTCGTCGTTGTCGTCGCCGCGAGCGTGGTCGTTGTAGCCGCTGGCTGCGGCTCAGCGAGCATCGTCGTGACCGACGGCGCCTCGTCGGCGAGCGCGGGTGCCTCCGTGGCCGCTTCGCCTGTAGCGCGGTCCGCGGTGTCGGCGCAGGCAGCCGCGGTGGTCAAGGCGATCATCCAGATCGCGATGGCCAGCGATCGGGTCATCG
>JAYQAE010000226.1:0-2794 GCA_038136655.1 Ilumatobacteraceae bacterium | reverse complement strand
AGCACCGCGGTCGGCTCGTCGAGGATGAGGATCTGCGCGCCGCGGAAGAGCACCTTGAGGATCTCGACCCGTTGGCGCTCACCGACGCCGAGCTCAGACACCTCGGTGTCGAGGTCAAGTTCGGTGCCGACACTCGCCATCAACTCGTTGAGCCGCGACCTGGCCGACCGAAGGTCGATCACCCCGCGATGCGCAGGTTCGCTCCCCAGAATGATGTTCTCGAGCACCGTGAGGTTGTCGGCGAGCATGAAGTGCTGGTGCACCATGCCGACCCCGGCGTCGATCGCGTCGCTCGGCGAGCGCATGTCGAGTCGATTCCCGTTGATCGAGATGCTGCCCGTGTCAGGCTGGTGCATCCCGTAGAGGGTTTTCATGAGGGTCGACTTCCCAGCGCCGTTCTCGCCAACGATGGCGTGAACCGTGCCCCGTCGCACCGTCAGGTCGACATCGTGGTTGGCGATCACCCCGGGGAATCGTTTGGAGATGTCCCTCAGTTCAACGGCGATGGCGCCCGATACGTCACTCATTCACTTCCCCCATGCGGATGCCGTTCTAGCAGAGGGGGCATGTCGTCATTGCCCCCATGACGGGATGAGCCCGGGCCGAAGCCCGGGCTCATCCTCGTTCGGTGTTCGGTTCGTCATTCAGGCGACGAACCGCAGCGGATCAGGGAGCGGTCGGGACGACGATGTCGCCGGCCACGATCTGCTTCTTGAAGTCCTCGAGCTGATCGACGATGTCGTCGATGTGGCCACCGGAGGTGGCGTAGCCGACGCCGTCGTTGGCCAAGGTGAACGGGTAGAAGCCACCGGCAGCGGTGCCCTCCTTGACGTTCTTGGCCATCTCGTACACGGCCACGTCGACGCGCTTGAGCATCGAGGTCAGGCGGTGGGCCTGCTGCTCGGGAGTGTCGAACTGGTACTCATCGGAGTCGACGCCGATGGCCCACTTGCCGGCACCGGCCTCGACCGCGGCCTCGATCATTCCGCGACCGGAACCGCCAGCAGCGGTGTAGACCACGTCCGCGCCAGCGTTGTACCAGCTGAGGGCGATTTCCTTGGCCTTGTCGGGGGAGCCCCACGCGGCGTTGTCGCCTGCGGCGCCGAGGTACTGCGACTCGACGACGATGTCGGGATTCACGGCTCGGGCGCCCGCGATGTAGCCGGCCTCAAACTTCTTGATGAGGTCGATCTCTTGACCGCCGATGAAGCCGATATGGCCCGACTGGCTCTTCAGGGCGGCAGCGGCGCCGACGAGGAAGGAGCCCTCGTGCTCGGCGAAGGCCGTGGTGATGATGTTCGGGCCGTCGTAGTAGCCGTCGATCCAACCGAAGTAGGTGTCGGGGTTCGCCTCGGCGATCGGGCCGAGCGCGTCACCGAAGGCGAAGCCGACCGCGACGATCAGCTTGTTGTTGGCTCCGGCCAGTGCCTCGAGGTTCGGACCGCGGTCGTCGGCGGTGGTGGCCTCGAGCTCCTGAACGGTGTAGTCGAGGTCGGACTCGGCCTGGTCGGCGCCACGGCCCGCGGCGTCGTTGAAGGTGCCGTCGCCGCGTCCGCCGGTGTCGAAGGCGACGCCGAGGGTCAGGTCGCCGCCACCGTCGTCGCCGCCACAGGCAGCGGCAGTGAGAGCGAGAGCCGCGGTGAGCGCACCTGCGATGAGGCGCTTGGACTTGATCATCTGGTTCCCCCTTAGGGCAGGTTGTTGTGTTCGGTGTTCACGTGAACATCCGGAACACTACATCCGTCCGCCCCTCCGAGTTCACTGCGCGATGGTTCGGCTGTGAGACTGCGCCCATGTCGCTTCTGCTGAGTGAGGTGTCCGACGGGGTGGCTCTGCTCACCCTGAATGCTCCGGACACCCGGAACACAATGACCCTGCCGATGGTCGACGAGATCGTTGCGGCGATGGACGCCCTCGAGGCCGATGAGTCAGTCAATGCGGTGATCGTCACCGGCGCGGGAAGCGCCTTTTGCGCCGGGGCTGACCTCGGCAACCTCCAGGCGGCTACGGAGGAGAGCCTGAATCGCATCTACCAGGGGTTCCTCCGTATCGCTGGTTCGACCCTGCCGACCATCGCCGCGGTGAACGGTGCCGCGGTGGGTGCCGGCATGAACCTCGCCCTTGGATGCGATGTTCGCATCGCCGCTCGCCGCGCCCGGTTCGACACGCGATTCCTGCAGATCGGTCTGCACCCCGGTGGAGGTCACACCTGGATGCAGCAACGGATCGTCGGCCCGCAGGCTGCCGCTGCCACCGTGCTCTTCTCGGAGGTGGTCGACGGGGCCGAGGCCGAGCGGACCGGGCTCGTTCACCGCTGCGTTGATGACGACGCCTTGCTCGACGCGGCTCGGGCTCTCGCGGCTGGCGCAGCATCGGCTCCAAGGGAGCTGGTGAAGATCACCAAGGCGACGATGAAGCGCACCGCCCTCATCTCCGATCATCTTGAGGCCGTCGCCGACGAGCTCGGCCCTCAGGTGTGGACGGCGGGGCAACCGTGGTTCGCGGAACGGATCGCGGCGCTCAAGGCCCGCATCACCTCAAAGTCCTGAACTGGCGCGCGCTCAGATCGCGATAGCGCGCACTCGGGACCGAGGTCCCTCCACTCGGGTCGCTCCGATGGGTTATGGTGCTCGCAGGGGGAGGAGCTGACCACCAGACAAGGAGGTAGCCCTATGAGCCAGCGTCATCGCACCGCCGAGGTGCCGTTGCCGCCGAAGCAGGAGCTGCGCGCCCACGCGCACGGTGAGCGTCACCGGATCCACGTCGAACTCGACCAGGTCGCGCACCTGGTGAG
>JAYQAE010000225.1:0-2801 GCA_038136655.1 Ilumatobacteraceae bacterium | reverse complement strand
CAGGATCGGCTGAGGGGAGGGTCATGGACTGGGGAGCGATCATCGAGAACACGACTCGCGGGCTCATCGGCGAGCAGTTCATCTATTTCGGCCTCGCGGCCCTCGGACTCAACATCCACTTCGGTTACACCGGCCTGCTCAACCTCGGCCAGGCGGTGTTCATGGCCGCCGGTGCCTACGGGCTCTCGATGTCAGTGGTGACGCTCGGGCTCAACTTCTGGTGGGGTCTGGTGCTTGGCATCATCGTGTTCCCGTTGATCCTGGCGGCGATCATGGGTGTGCCGACCCTTCGACTCAGGGCGGATTACCTGGCGATCGTGACCATCGCCGCGAGCGAGATGTTCCGCATCATCGCGAGGTCGCCGTCCCTCGATCGCTGGACCGGATCGTCCGACGGGCTCACCGGGTTCGCCACCACCTTCTACGACCTCAGCCCCTACGACAAGCAGGAGCGGTACCTCTTCAACCTGTTCATCGGGAACCAGATGTGGGTGGTCACCGTCGGATGGATCGCGCTCGTCATCGTGATCCTGATCAGTCTCCTGCTGATGAAGAGCCCGTGGGGACGCGTGCTCAAGGCCATTCGCGAGGATGAGGACGCGGCCCGGAGCCTCGGAAAGAATGCCTACTGGTACAAGATGCAGGCCCTCATGATCGGAGGGGTCTTCGGCGCGATGGGCGGCATGCTGCGCGCCATCGGTACCCAGTCGGCCCAGCCGCAGAACTTCATCACCGATGTCACCTTCTTCGCCTGGGTAGCGCTCATCCTCGGCGGCGCCGCCAAGGTGCTCGGGCCGATCGTCGGCGCGGCGATCCTCTACGCGATCCTGTCGTTCTCCGATGTCGCCCTCCGACAGCTCGTCGACAACGGACACGTGCCGGAGTGGCTGATGACCGGCACCCAGGTGGGTCAGGTGCGGTTCATGCTCATCGGACTCGGCCTGATCCTGCTGGCCGCCTTCCGACCACAGGGCATATTCGGCAACAAGGAGGAGATGGCCCTCGATGACCGCTGAGTCCATCCCCGTGACCGCGGCCCTCGCCGGCGTCCCCTGGGAGCCGGGGGCAGCCAAGCCTGATGCGATCCTCACCGCCACCGGTGTGCGTCGTACCTTCGGCGGTCTCACCGCGGTCGATGTCGACCACCTCGAGGTGCAGCGCGGGGTGATCACCGCGCTCATCGGTCCGAACGGCGCCGGCAAGACCACGTTCTTCAACCTGCTCACCAACTTCGACAAGCCCGACTCCGGCTCGCGCAACTTCGAGGGGCGCGATCTCGACGGGGTGGCCGCCCATCGGGTGGCCAATCTCGGCATGGTGCGAACCTTCCAGCTCACCAAGGCGCTGTCGAAGATGACGGTGATCGAGAACATGCTCCTCGGCGCTACCGGACAGGCGGGGGAGAAGCTCACCCGGTCGATCTTCCCGCCGCTGTGGAAAGCGCAGGAGCAGGCCATTACCGAACGGGCCGACGAGTTGCTCGCTCGGTTCAAGCTCGATCACATGCGCGAGGAGTTCGCGGGAACACTCTCGGGTGGTCAGCGCAAACTCCTCGAGATGGCCCGGGCGCTCATGGTCGAACCAACTATGGTGATGCTCGACGAGCCGATGGCGGGGGTGAACCCGGCGCTCAAGCAGTCCTTGCTCGATCACGTCAAGGGTCTCCGCGATCAAGGAATGACCGTGCTCTTCGTTGAGCACGACATGGACATGGTGCAGGAGATCAGCGACTGGGTGGTGGTGATGGCCGAGGGCCGCATCATCGCCGAGGGCCCACCGGCCTCAATCGGCCAGAACCAGGCCGTGGTCGACGCCTATCTCGGATCCCACCATGATTCCGCTCTCGACCTGGAGGCCGAGCTGTGAGCGAGACGACCAACGAGCCGCTGCTGATCGCCGACGATCTGACCGCCGGTTACCTGCCCGGGGTCAACATCTTGAACGGCTGCTCCTTGGAGCTGCACGAGGGTGAATTGGTCGGCATCATCGGGCCGAACGGGGCCGGAAAGTCGACCCTGGTGAAGGCCATGTTCGGACTGGTGAACGTCCGTGCGGGATCGGTGCGACTCCGTGGCGAGGACATCACCAACAAGAAGGCCCACTCGCTGGTCTCCAGGGGCATCGGTTACGTGCCTCAGATCAACAACGTCTTCCCGGCGCTCACCATCGAGGAGAACCTCGAGATGGGCACCTTCCTCAAGCCGAAGATGTTCTCTGAGCGCTTCGAGGTCGTCGGTCAGATGTTCCCGAAACTCGCCGAGCGCCGCTCGCAGCGCGCGGGCTCGCTCTCGGGCGGTGAGCGCCAGATGCTCGCCATGGGGCGAGCGCTCATGATGGACCCGTCGGTCCTGCTGCTCGACGAGCCGTCGGCTGGTCTCTCACCGGCCCTGCAAGACGAGGTCTTCGTCCGCTGCCACAAGATCAACCAGGCCGGGGTCTCCATCGTCATGGTCGAGCAGAACGCGAGCCGGTGTCTGCAGATCTGCCACCGGGGCTACGTGCTTGATCAGGGTGCGAACGCGTACACCGGAACCGGACGCGAACTGCTCACCGACCCGAAGGTGATCGAGCTGTACCTCGGCACCTTGGTCAAGTCCCACCAGGACTGACCCGCCCTCCCTCATCTCAGCGATTCCGCCGGGCGCTCCTCGACCCCTACCTGCCCGCCGTTGTCGCGGGCATCACCACGAGCCGTTTCGGCTCGCCTCGGGATCGCCGTCGACTCGCAGCCGGATCGTCCACGGTCATCGGGTCGTCGCCGAAAACGGGCGCGGCCCCGGGGCCGAAGCCCCGGGACCGCC
>JAYQAE010000224.1:0-2867 GCA_038136655.1 Ilumatobacteraceae bacterium | reverse complement strand
GAGAGCGCCTCGCCGAACTGGGCGATGAAATGGCGCATGCCACCAACACCACCAGCGATCCGATAGGTCTCGAAGAGGCCCATCTGCGCCCATCGCAGACCGAAGCCGTAGCGGATGGCGTCATCGATCTCCTCGGTGGTGGCGACACCGTCGTTCACCAGCCAGAGCGCCTCACGCCACACCGCCTCGAGGAACCGGTCAGCGATGTGAGCGGGGATCTCCCGGCGCACATGGAGCGGGTGCATCCCGATTCCGCGATACCAAGCCTTCGCGCGCTCGATCACCTCGTCGGTGGTCGCCGGTGACGCGACCACCTCGACGAGAGGTAGGAGATACACCGGATTGAAGGGATGGCCAACGATCAGGCGATCGGCGCCGTCCACGCCGTCGGCGAGCTCGCTCGGGGTGAAGCCCGAGGTGGAGGACGCGATGATCGCACTGGCCGGCGCTGCCCGGTCGATCGCGGCGAGCGTCGAGTGTTTGATGTCGAGTCGCTCTGGGACGCTCTCGACGACGAACTCGGCGTCGGCGCAGGCGGCGTCAAGATCGGTGAAGGTGACCGTTCCGCGCCGGTCGGTCGCGACGCCGAGCGCCTCCCAGGCCGCGGAGGCGTTGGCGGTGACCTCGTCGAAGATTTGAGCGGCAGCCGGTGAGGGGTCGGCGATCGAGATGTCGACGCCGCGCAGATGGAGCCGACTCGCCCATCCGGCCCCGATCACACCGCAACCGACGATCGCGGCGCGGGCCGGCAACGATGCGATGTCGTCGCTCACGAGTGCTTCGTCAGCGAGAGATCGGCGCGCACCTCATCCGGGCCCTTGATCGACACGCCGAGACGGTCGAGGATCTCGACGGCGCGGGTGACGAGGTCGGCGTTGGTCGCCAACTGCCCACGACCGAGATAGAGGTTGTCCTCGAGGCCGACGCGGATGTTGCCGCCGGCGATCGCCGCGAGCGCCACATACTCCATCTGGCGTCGACCGAGGGAGAAGGCGCTCCACGTCCAGTCGTCGGGCACGTTGTTGACCATGGCCATGAAGGTGTTGATGTCCGGCGGCGCTCCCCAGGGCACACCCATACACAACTGCACCATCACCGGTCCGGCGATGAGACCCTCATCGACCAGTGACTTCGCCTGCCAGAGATGACCGGTGTCGAACGCCTCGATCTCGGCGCGGACACCGAGGTCGGAGATCTGCCGGGACATCGCGCGGAGCATCGCCGTCGAGTTCGTCATGATGTAGTCGCCCTCGCCGAAGTTCATCGTGCCGCAGTCGAGGGTGCAGATCTCGGGGCGCAACGCGGCGATGTGCTCGAGACGTTCGGTGGCCCCCACCATGTCGGTGCCGACCTCGGCGAGGGGCAGCGGGCGCTCAGCGGAGCCGAGCGTGAGATCGCCGCCCATTCCCGAGGTGAGGTTCAGCACGACATCCACATCGGCGCTGCGCACCCGGTCGACCACTTCGGAATAGAGGGCCACATCGCGCGAGCCCAACCCGGTGATCGGATCACGCACGTGGATGTGCACGATGGCGGCGCCGGCCTTCGCCGCGGCGATGCACTCGGCGGCGATCTGCTCGGGAGTGACGGGCACCTTGTCGCTCTTGTCGACGGTGTTGCCGCTGCCGGTGACAGCGCAGGTGATGAAAACCGAACTCATGTGTGTGCCTCCTCGCGGCGGGGGGATCGAGCGAGGACCCGAAGACGCGACTTCACGTCGTCGTGATCCATGTAGCAACCGCGGAGGTGACGGTGACCCCCGCTGTCGAAAGGATCGCGTCCATGCAGGACGCGGCGGTTGTCGAAACCGACCAGATCACCGGGGGTGAACGGGTAGCTCAACTGGAGGCTCGGGTCGCGAGCCACGGTCGAGAACACCCGCATGGCCTCGTAGGCGCGGGGAATGTCGGCCTCGTCCATGTGCGGGGCGGTCCTCACCGGATAGAAGGCGCGGATCGTCAGCGGTTGGTGCGGGCTGCCGAAGTCGATCATCGGCCCGATCCAGCGATGGTCGGCGTCGATCGCTCGGTTCATGAAGACCCAGTCCAAGGTGGTGAGCGCTTCATAGGCCTCGGGATGGTTCCGTTCGAGTTCGGCGACCAGCGCGAGACCGTCAGTCATGCGCGAGTGCCCACCGGCCACCTCGTTGCGGATGCAATGGAGGAACTGGAAGCCCGGAGGCACCTCGCGGGTCGGCAGGTCGGTGTGCTGGCCGAGACCGAGCCCGGTGTTCGCCGTCGAGTTCGGCACCGGGTCGGCGCGAACATCCCAGACGTGACCGAAATTCGAGTCGCGGATCGGGCCGATGCGACCCATCAACTCGCCGAGGAAGTCCGGGTCGGCCGGAGTGTTGCGTAAACGGCAGAGCCCGTAAGCCATGAGGGTGCGCAACCACTCGTGCAGCACCGACTCATCGGTCATGACGTGGGTCCCGTCGACGGTTGGCGGCTCGGTCAACGCGTCGGTCGACCACACGATCGGTTCTGGTAGCGGCGCGTCGGGGAGATGCCCACCCTCGGCGACGTGGCGGAGCCAGCCCGGGTGGATGCGCCCGGTGCGGTCACCCCAGGTGAGGGCGAGCGCCCCGTCGTCGTCGAGGTGACAGGCGACGGGTGCGTTCGCGGCCGGGAGGTCGATCGGATCGATGGTCGACTCACGCACCACCGGGTCGATGCCGTAGCCGTCGGAGTTCTCCGCGAGCCACAGTCCGTAGGCGCGGAACGAGCGACCGTCCTCCCATTCGACGCGTACGAAACCATTGGCGTCGACGGTGGCCGAGGTGATCGTGGCCCACGGATGAGGAGAGAAACCCGGAGGGATGACCGGCATGGGCCGGGTCGTGCCGTCGGCTGACATGAAGACCTCCC
>JAYQAE010000223.1:0-2905 GCA_038136655.1 Ilumatobacteraceae bacterium | reverse complement strand
CCACGACCCCCTGCTTGCAAAGCAGGTGCTCTAGCCAACTGAGCTACGTCCCCGCAACTCGAAGGCTAGCGAGGCGACACTCGAGTGCATCGGGGCTCACGCGGGAGCGGTCGTAGAGTCTTCGTCGTGTTCGACCCAACCGAGGAGGCTGCCGACTTCGAGCACGAAGCGCATCGCCCTCGGGAGCGGTCTCGGATGCCCCGCATGCTTCTCGCGGTGGGCGCGACCACCATCCTCGGAGCGGGCATCCTCGGGGCTGCTGCCTTACTCAGGGGCGATGGAGGTGTCGCCACCCCGCCGGTCGAGTGGAACGCTGTGGTGATCGGGGACCGCCTGACCGGCGACCACAGCCTCCTCGACGAGAACGGAGCCGTTCTCGCGAGAGCGACACTCCCCAACTTTGGAGGAATCGACCGGCTGATCACCGGAGCAGGCGCGGTCGCCGCTCGGAGCGGAGTCGACCTGTTCCTCGATCTCTTCGATGGATCGCCATCGCAGGTTCCTGTTCCCTCAGGAGCGACCCTTCGATCCGTTCGCGCTCCGGGTGCTGGCGCCGTGCTCATCGGCGGAACAGGTGATGACCTGACCATCGCCGCACTCTCCGTGGGAGGTACGAGTTCGGCGCGCACGTTGTCATCGATGACGGGTGAGTCGACCCCGCGTTATCCGGTGACCGAGGTTCGGTTGGATCCCCTCGCTGACCGCCTGGCGGTGCCCGATGCCACCAACTTCCAGACGGTCGTCGTTGACCTAGGCGCGGAGACACTCACCTATTTCCCCGATCTCCCTCTTGCGCTGCGCGGCGATCTCGTTGTCACCGCCCAGCGTGTCGGTGATCGGATGGAGCTTGGCCTGTTCGCCGCCTCTGGGGAGCGCCTTCGCACGGTTCCGACGGAGGTCATCATCGGCGGCACAATCCCGCCCTCCGCCTCACGCTTCGTCTTCGTGACCGCAGCGGGCGACGTCTGGTCGGCCCGCCCCGCGCAGAGCGAGGCCGAGCGGATCGGTTCGGTCTCCGCCCAGACGGCGATCACCTCAGCGAGAGCCGCTCTCGACGGGCGGCGCCTCGTGGTCAGCAGCGCGGAGACGATCACCGTGATTGACACCGATGGGAACACCGTGCTCCGCCGCGAGAGTCCCGGCATCATCGAGGAGGGAGCAGCGATCTCGAGCCGATGCGTGACCCTGCGACTCGGCACGACGATCGAACTCGTCGATCTCAATGAGGGCGGTCTGATCGCCTCGACCTCCGATGTGGATGTGACCGCTCGCAGTCACGATGGCTGCCTGCTCGCCGTGAGTGGGCCGAGCGGTGCCGCCCTCCTCGGCTCAGGCGGGGTGACCCCCGTAACAGGTGCGATCCTCGCGGTCGCCCCCGATTCCTCCGCCGCCATCACCAGCGAGTCTGGGGTGCTCAGGCTCCTCCGTTACGACGCGGGCATCGATGACACCGTCACCCTCGATGTCCGCGGCGACCTCGCCGAGTTCGTGGCGTCATGACCGCGCCCACCTCGATCAGGCGGGCGACGCGAGGTGATGAAGCGGAGATCCTCGACTTGATGAACGGGTTCTGCCAGTCCGAGGGAAAGACGTTCGATCGGGATCTCGCCCGGGCCGGTCTCGTCCCACTGCTCGAGTCGGATGCGCAAGGCACGGTGCTCGTCGCCGAGCATGACAACCGGCTCGCTGCCTATGCGGTGATCTGCTGGAGTTGGTCGGTGGAGATCGGAGGGCCTGAGGCCTGTCTCGATGAGATCTATGTCGAGCAACGAGGGCAGGGCATCGGCTCGGCCCTCATCTCCGCCGTGCGAGATTCCTGCGTCGCCCACGGAATACGCCGAATCTTTCTTGAGACCGAGTCGGTCAACGAGCGCGCCCGCCAGCTCTACGGGCGCCACGGTTACGAACAGGAGGACTCGATCTGGATGGCGCTCACCCTGTGATGCGGGTGCTGCTCGCGCTCATTCTCCTGCTCGTCGCGGGCTGCGCGGACGACAGCGACCGCGCCCTACCCACCGAGGTCGCTGTGGTCGTCGAGGTCTCCGGCTGCCGCAACCTCCTCGAGTACGGCGGTGGATCCTTCATTGCCGCCGATCGGGTGTTGACCTCCGCTCATGTCGTGGCCGGCGCGTCCGAGATCGAAGTCTGGAACACTGCTGGCCGCTGGTCGGCTCAGGTCGCCGCCTTCGACCCGAAGCTCGACCTGGCGGTGCTAGCCGTCGACACGGCCCAGCAACCTTCCATCACACTCCCCGATAAACCCGCGGTCGTTCCTCGCGGCACCCCGGGCGTGGTCATGCTCCGCCGTGACGATCGGCTCGTTCCGGTGCCGGTCGAACTGGTTCGCCGCGTGGAGATCCTCACCGAGGACATCTACCGCGAGGGAGAGACGCGTCGGCCGGGCTATGAGGTGCGGGCCGAGATCCGTTCGGGTGATTCCGGGGCGGTCGTGATGGTCGGCGGAGCTCCAGTTGCGGTGCTGTGGTCACGCAGTCGGAACGAGGACACTCGGGCCTGGGCGATCGACCCCGTGCGCGGCGGTGAGTTGATCACGACGCAGTTGAACTCCGAATCGCCCCCGGTCGACAACGGTCGCTGTCGACCCTGACAGGCGCAAGTCACGCCTCCGCGAGCCGCGCAGCCCACCGATCGACGAAAAGTTGCCGCGATCGCTCAGCGATGGCAGCGCGCCCAGGATCGGGTCCTCGGTGGTGATGCACCACGGGACGACTGGGGACCAGACGACATCGATTGCCAACATCGGCCAGGCGAAGCGCAAGGTCGACGTCCTCGTAGTAGGCGGGTACGAACAGCGGGTCGAAACCACTGACCGTCTCGAACGCCGATCGGCGAACCAACCAGCACGCGGCTGAGGCGTAGGTGACGTCCCGCTCGCGCATGGCAT
>JAYQAE010000222.1:0-2939 GCA_038136655.1 Ilumatobacteraceae bacterium | reverse complement strand
CCAATCCGCATGACGCCGGGTCGGAGTCCGGTGAGGAACCGGTCATACCAGCCGCCGCCTTGGCCGAGCCGGTGACCGGCAGCGGTGAAGGCGACCCCGGGCACCACGACCAGGTCGATCGTCGCCGCGTCGGGTTCGTCTTCGGGCACGACGACGCTGAGGTCGAGGTTCCGGCAGTGCTCGGCGAAACCCGAGAGGTCGACTTCGCCGTTGACGGCGTCGTAGACCATGACGGTGCCGCTATCGGGCGTGTGGGCTTCGAGCAGGCGACAGATCACGTTGGATCGGTTGCGCTGGTCGGCGATCTCGCGACGGAGTCGTCGGTAGTGGGAGCGCAGTTCCGCCTTGGTGCCGGCCACGTCCGAACCCTACGACTCGCTGGGATCGGCGCCTAGTGTCAGGTGGGTGAGCGAGATCGATCCGAAAGAGTTCCGCAACGTCCTCGGCCATTTCCCGACCGGGGTGACCGTGGTGACCGGCATGGATGGCGACACACCGGTCGGGTTGACCATCGGGTCGTTCACCTCGGTGTCGCTCGATCCGCCGATGGTCGGGTTCTTGCCGACCACGAACTCGTCGTCGTGGGCGGCGATGTCCGCATCGGGGCGGTTCTGCGTGAATGTGCTCGGCGACACCCAAGGTGATGTGTGTTGGACGTTCGCGAAGTCGGGCAACGAGGACGAACGGTTCTCGAATCTCGCTTGGCATGCCAGCCCGCTTGGCTCCCCGGTGATCGACGGTTCGTTGGCGTGGATCGATTGTGAGGTGGAGAGCGTCACCGAGATGGGCGACCACTACTTCGTGCTCGGCCGGGTCGCGTCGCTCGCCGCTGGCGACGGTGGTCCGCTGCTGTTCTTCAAGGGCAGCCTCGGCGGCTTCTCCCCCGCGTGAAACGCCTCGCGCTCTCGGTCCTCGCCGATGTGGCGGTGATCATTGTCTTCGTCGCGATCGGCCGCGAGGAGCACAACTCGGGCAGCAGCATCGCCGGGGTGCTCGAGACCGCAGCACCGTTCCTGATCGCGCTCGCGATCGGCTGGCTGGCCACCCGGGCCTGGCAGAACCCGACCGGTGTCGGCCGCGGTCTCGGCATCTGGCTGGTGACCATCCTCGCCGGCATGAACCTCCGCCACTACGTCTTCGACGACGGCACCGCCACCGCGTTCATCATCGTCGCGAGCGCGTTCACGCTGACTGGATTGGCCGGTTGGCGACTGGTCGCCGGACGATTGACATCTTCCTTGTAAGGGAAGAGGCAGTGCCGAACTCCAGCCGGATCACACGGGGTTTGTGATCGCACCCTTCTCAGCGCCCTGGGCGAGACGCGCGTACTTGCCGAGCACACCGGTGGTGTAGCGAGGCGGGTTCGGCTGCCAGCCCTCACGGCGCTTCGCCATCTCGGCTTCGTCAATCAGCACATCAAGGGTGAGCGACGGGACGTCGATCTTGATGATGTCGCCATCGCGAACGAACGCGATCGGGCCACCATCAACGGCCTCCGGAGCGACGTGGCCGATGCAGAATCCCCAGGTGCCACCGGAGAACCGGCCGTCGGTGATGAGGGCGCAATCCGCTCCTCGGCCGGCGCCCTTCAACGCGCCGGTGATGGCGAGCATCTCTCGCATACCGGGGCCACCCTTCGGACCCTCGTAGCGGATCACGATGACCGTGCCCGGCTGGATCTCACCGCCGAGCACCGCCGCCATCGCGCCGTCCTCACCGTCGAACACTCGGGCCGGGCCCTCGAAGGAACGCTGCTCCTTGGTCAACCCGGCCACCTTCACCACCGAACCCGACGGGGCGAGCGACCCGGTCAACACGTTGAGGCCACCTTCGGCGTTGATCGGCGACGAGATCGGATACACCACCGTGCCATCCGGAGCCGGCGGATCGATCTCGGCGAGGTTCTCGGCCATGGTCTTGCCGGTCACCGTCACCTCGTCGCCATGAAGCAGGCCTTCCTCGAGGAGGTGCTTCAACACGACCGGCACACCACCGACACGATGCAGGTCGGTCATGTGGAACTTGCCGCCCGGCTTCATGTCGGCGAAATGCGGCACCTTGGCCGCGATCCGGTTGAAATCGGAGAGCTCGAGGGCCACACCGGCCTCATTGGCGATCGCCAACAGGTGCAACACCGCGTTCGTCGACCCACCGAGCGCGTTCGACAACGCGATCGCGTTCTCAAAGGCGCCCTTGGTGAGAATGTCATGAGGGCGAAGACCGGTCTGCAGCATCGCGATCACCGCTTCACCGGCGCGACGCGCATCGATCTCACGCTGGCCATCCACCGCCGGTGGTGACGCTGAACCCGGCAGGCTGAGGCCGAGCGCCTCACCGATCGACGACATCGTGTTGGCCGTGAACATGCCACCACAGGCCCCCTCACCCGGGCAGGCGTGCGACTCGATCTCGTGGAGCTCGTCCTCGGTGATGGTGCCGGCCGCGCACGCGCCGATTGCTTCGAACACGCTGGTGATGTCGAGGGCCTTGCCGTTCAGATTCCCCGGCAACGTCGAGCCGTTGTAGACGAACACGCCCGGTAGGTCGAGGCGCGCGATCGCCATCATCATCCCCGGCATCGACTTGTCGCAGCCACCGAGGGCCACCACACCATCGAGCCGCTCGGCGTGCACCACTGTCTCCACCGAGTCGCAGATCACCTCACGGCTCACCAACGAGGCCCGCATGCCCTCATGGCCCATCGAGATGCCATCCGACACCGTGATGGTGCCGAACTCGAGAGCCACACCACCAGCAGAGGTGACACCGTCCTTCGCCGCGGCCGCCAGGCGCTTCAACGACATGTTGCACGGCGTGATCTCGTTCCACGACGATGCGATACCGACCTGCGACTTTCCCCAGTCGTCATCGGTCAGGCCAACCGCGCGCAACATGGCGCGCGCCGCCGCCTTCTGAATGCCGTCGGTGACGTCACGCGA
>JAYQAE010000221.1:2207-2950 GCA_038136655.1 Ilumatobacteraceae bacterium | reverse complement strand
CATACGGTCCCTCAGGAAGGCCAGTGACCCGCTCAGCCTCAGCACGATCGTCCGAGCGGTTCGCGAGCACTGCCTCAACTCCGAGCGCGCCGACGACATGGACCGAACTCGGCTCCGCCCCGAGCGCGCAAACTCGCTCAGCGAAGACATCAGCAGCCACGAGATGCAGAGAAGCCAGTTGGGTTAGCGCATTTCGGACTAGGTCATCAATCGCTCCCAGGGTCGTCTCGCCTCCATGGAGATGCGCAATCGGAATTCCGAGTAGCAGCGCCACCTGTGCCACAGAGAGCAACTCGAAACGATCGCCAAGCAGGACGAGGAGGTCCGGGAGATTGCTTAGGAGATGGGCGGCGATGCCGGTTGAAAGAAGTGCGCAGGAATTCGCCAACGCTTCCGGGTCGCTCGACTCGAATTGGGCGTCGATCGCCACCAGCTCGGGAAAGCGGCCTCGAACTTCATTGATAGTTGCGCCATGGGCCCCCGAGAGGTGCGTGCCCGAGACAATCAACTTGAGACCGAATCTTTCGTCATCATGAAGTGCACTCAACAGGGGTTCAAGAATGTGAAACTCGGCACGAGTTGTTGTGACCACTGCTATTCGAATTCGGTCAGTCATTGAGCATCTCTTGTTCGAACATCGTGCCGGCGGCGACTGCCATCTTCAAGCGGCGACCCACGAGCGTCTCAGTCGGGCTGATGCCGAACCCTGGTCGCAGGGCAACGAGGTCTGAATCCAAAATCGT
>JAYQAE010000221.1:0-2130 GCA_038136655.1 Ilumatobacteraceae bacterium | reverse complement strand
CAAGTCACGAGCGGCATGCCAAGAGCGACGCGCAACCCGCCTGACATCCGCCTCACATGGCTGCGGGCTCTTGACCCCATCCCCCAGCATCCGTTCTGCCAGTCTCACTGCCTCGACAAACCGACCCATCGTCTCGGCATCAGCAGAGGCCGCGTGATCAGGGCCCACGCGTCGACGGTCGAGCGTGATGTGCTTCTCGAGCACGCTCGCTCCGAGGGCTACTGCGATCTGGGCGGACTCAATGCCAGCGGAGTGATCCGACCAGCCGACTGGGAGACTAAAGCGCTCTCGAAGCGTCGAGAGCGCGAGAAGGTTCAGCTGATCATCCGGTGCCGGATACGAGGAAATGCAATGCATCAGCGCTATTGAGCTTCGCTGCGCTATCGCCATGACGGCTTGCTCCGTCTCGTCAAGCGTCGCCATGCCAGTGCTGACAAGCACCTTGTCAAACATCGCGGAGATATCACGCAAGAACCCGAGATTGGTGAGTTCCCCGCTCGGCACCTTGGCGATCTCCATGCCAAGACCGGCAAGCAACTCCGCGCTCTCGAGGTCGAAGGGCGTTGAAAGAAAGTTAAGCCCTTGGTTCAGAGCATGTTCACTGAGTTCGGGCCAGGCCGAGTCGGGCAGAACGAGTGGTTGAAGCATGAGGCCCTGCTGACTGACGCCCGTCGTCGCCTGCTGGTAGCTGGCGCTCTCGGCCCGCGGTGACACGAGCGACTCCACGCGGAATGTCTGGAACTTGACAGCATCAGCCCCGGCCGCTGCCGCGAGATCAATAAGAGCATGGGCGTCATCGACAGACCCGTCGTGATTGACCCCGGCCTCCGCGATGACCACTGCGCGGCCCGACCCGGCGATCCGGTCCCAAAGGCTCACTTCACGAGTCCATTCGACGGGCAGGTACGCCAACCACGGTTGCGTCGGAAGTCACGTCTTTTGTCACAACTGCCCCTGCACCGATCACGGCGCCGTCCCCAATGCTGACTCCCTGGAGTACCACCGCCCCGGCCCCGACCAATACTCGATCGCCAATGTCAACGGACCCGCTGACGTGGGCTCCCGGGTTGATCACAGAGCATCGACCGATTCGCGTGTCGTGACCGACGGTCACATTCCAATTCACGAGCGCGCCATCCCCGATCGAAATGTTGCAGGTGGTGACGACACCTGCGCAGATCACACCACCCTCTCCGATCGCTACCTCGCCGAGATCGACGACCGCCGAGGGGTGAACGAGAGAAAGCACCCGAAGCTGCGCCAACCGCGCCGAATCAAGCATCTTCGATCTCACCCCGGGAAAGCCGGAGCCGAGAACCACTGAAGGGGGGTCGGACTTGCGTCCACACTCCGCCAACCATTCATCGTCGCCGGCCACTAACGACTCGGGGATGTTTCCGTCGCTGTTCACGCCCTGGACGACAAAGCCACCAAATTCAACGCAATCGTCAACCTGGCTGAGGAGCTGCCTCATTTCACGAGCTAGCCCTCCCGAACCGAGCACGACCGCCGTAGGCCTTGCCGTCACAGACACGAGCCGATCGTAACCGTCTCAATTGGGTCGGCCTCGTGGCACAATCCGTTCATGGCATCAGATCTGGTCTCTTTGACCAGTCTTATGGTTCGGCTCGGTGACTCCCTTCTTGACGCGCTTCGCGTCATTGAGAGTGGCAGGGTTCGAGCGGCGATTGTGTCTGACGATTCGGAACATCTCCTCGGGATTATCACCGACGGGGACATCCGACGGGCCCTACTCGCGGGCGAGACTGTCGAGTCGGCCATCGACAGGGTCATCGAGCGTCAACCTTTGACCGTCTCTCGCAGTGCCTCCCGAGCGGACGTCATCGATCTCATGCGATCCCGCGATGTGTCATTCGTGCCGATCGTTGACAACGACGGAACGCGGCATTGATCATGGCCGGTGGCAGGGGATCTCGGCTGGGGGACCTGACGAAGTCGCTGCCGAAACCGCTACTCAAGGTGGCCGGACGCCCGGTCATCGAGTGGATTCTCCTCCACCTTGTGAGTGAGGGGGTGCGGAAGGTGTACGTCAGCACTGGTTTTCTCTCGGAGAAGATCGAAAGCCATCTCGGCGACGGCGCAGACTTCGGCTGCGACATCACCTACCTC
>JAYQAE010000220.1:0-2962 GCA_038136655.1 Ilumatobacteraceae bacterium | reverse complement strand
GAGATCCACTCCCCTCCCGACTTGATGAGGTCCTTCGTCCGGTCGACGAGCCGGATCCGACCGCGGTCATCGACGGTCGCGACATCGCCGGTGCGCAACCAGCCGTCCTCGGTGAAGCTCTCACCCGACCTCGGATCGTCGTGATAACTGGCGGCTATCCAGTTCCCGCGGCACTGCAGCTCGCCGGTGGCCTCGCCGTCCCACGGGACCGGCTCACCCGTCGACGGGTCGACCACGCGCATCTCGACCCCGAAGCTGATTCGCCCCACCATCGTGCGCAGATCGGCCTTGGTGTCGTCATCGAGGTCCTGCTCATCAGCGTCGAGATGAGCCACGGCGCAGATGGGGCTGGTCTCGGTCATCCCCCAGGCCTGGAGTAGCGGAAGTCCGATCTGCGCGCGGTAGCCCTCCGACAGCGCCCGCGGCACAGCCGAACCACCACAGGGAATCGCGCGAAGGCTCGACGCGTCCCGGCCGGCGAGTTCAGGAAGCACCTGCATCCAGATGGTCGGCACCCCAGCCGCGACGGTGACCCGCTCCTCCACGATGAGATCGGCGAGCCCCCGACCCGACAGATCGGCGCCCGGCATCACCAGGCCGGCCCCCGAGGCGACCCCGGCGTGGGCGAGACCCCAAGCGTTCACGTGGAACATCGGGACCACCGGCATGACCACATCGGATTCGCGCACACCAAGGGAGTCGACGGTGAGCACCCCCATCGTGTGCAAGAAGGTGCTCCGGTGGGTGTAGACGACGCCCTTCGGGTTGCCGGTGGTGCCGCTCGTGTAACACATCGACGCAGCCCGATACTCGTCGACCGGCGACCACTCGACCAGTTCGGCTCCGGCGAGGAGTTCCTCGTAGTCGAGGAGCTCGAATCGCCCCGTGTCGACTGGGGTCACCTCGGCGCCGTCCTCCATCACCACGAGATGACGCAACCGCTCGAACGTGCCGAGCAGCGGCGCCAACAGCCCGAGGAGCGAGCGGTCGACGAAGATCACCTCGTCGTCGGCGTGATTCACGATGTAGGTCAACTGCTCAGGGAACAGACGGATGTTCAAGGTGTGCAGCACCCGCCCGGTGCACGGTGCCGCGAAGTACAACTCGAGGTGACGAGCCGAGTTCCAGGCGAAGGTGGCCACCCGCCCCTGTTCGGAGACCCCGAGTTGGTCGAGCACCCCTCCGAGTCGGCGAGTCCTCTCGGCCCATTGCGCGTAGGTGCGTCGCTCGCGTCCACCGGGAATCGCGGTCGCGATCTCCTTGCGCCCGTGGTATTTCTCGGCGCGATCGAAGAGATGGCTGATCGACAACGGCACGTCCTGCATGACTCCCAACATGGCGTCCGACCGTAGTGCGGCCGCATCGGCTGTGTTCGAGTGAGGCGGTAGCGTCGCGCCGGTGGAGTCAGCGGAGCGTCCCATCTGGGGTCGGTTCGCGCTCGTCGGGTTCGCCGCCCTCGTCGTCGCCACCAACGTCGCCGGCATCCTCTGGGCGCGACTGGTTGAGGATTCACCCACCGCGCTCATCGCCTTGTCGAGCCGGAACCGCTATCTGGCCCTCGCTCTCGGCGCCGACTTGCCCCTCATCTCCTACTGGTTGATTGGACCCGCTCGGATCGCGGTCGCGTTCCTGATCTGCCACGCGATCGGGCGGGCCTACCGGACGACGGCCCTCGGATGGTTCACGAGGTACCTCGGAGTCGATCAAACGTCCCTCGACTCGTTCCAGCGAGGCTTCGACCGCGCCGCGATCGTCGTGGTTCCGTTCTTCGTCGGGTCCAACCTCGTCGCGGCGCTGAGCGGGGTCCGCCTCATGCCGATCGCACGTCTCCTACCGCTTCTCGCGGTCGGCATCGTCGCTCGGCTCGCGCTGATCCAGTGGTTCGCCGCGATCTTCGACGAGGAGTTGACCTCGTTCCTCGAGTGGCTGCAGCGTTACTCGTGGTGGGCCGTCGGAGCGTCGGTCGTGTTGGTGTTGCTCATCAACACCCGAAATGTGCGCGGGGGCCGCGCTCCTTAACCGGCGCTCAGAGCAGCGGATCGAGGCCGACCGTGAGCCCCTCGGTCGACATCACCCGCTGGCAGGCGAGCACGACACCAGGCATGAAGCTGGACCGGTCGTAGGAGTCCTGGCGGATGGTCAGCGTCTGGCCGGTAGCGCCGAGCACGACCTCCTGGTGCGCGACCATGCCGCGCATCCGCACCGAATGGATCCGAACGCCGTTCGGACCGGGTCCACCCCGGGATCCGTCGAGCGTCTCGTGGGTCGTTGGGTCGGCGGCCCATCCCCCGTCGCGAGGGACCATGGCCTCAGCAGTCGCGATCGCCGTTCCCGAGGGAGCGTCCACTTTTCGGTCGTGATGCGACTCGACGATCTCCGCCGTGTCGAAGTAGGGGGCGGCCATCGCGGAGAACCGCATCATCAACGCCGCCGAGATCGCGAAGTTCGCTGCGACGACACCGTTCACACCACCCGCCGCTAACGACTCACGGAACGCCTCGAGGTCATCTTGAGTGAACCCAGAGGTTCCGATCACCGCGTGGATGCCGTGCATCGCGAGGAACGGGACCAGTCCGCGCGTCGCGTCGGCGATCGTGAAGTCGACCACCACATCGCAGCGCGCCTCGGCGAGGGCGCGGAGCTCGGAGGACACCTCGATCCCCTCGATTGGTCCGTGACCCGTGGAGTTCGCGACGAGCGCAACCAGTTCGAGTCCCTCAGCGGCCGCGACCGCCTCGCAGACCGCTCGCCCCATGCGCCCGGTCGCCCCGTGCACACCGACCCGGATCGAGGTACCGCTCGTCATGAGCCAGACGCTAACCGCCGACTCCGCGCAGGCGCTGGCGGGGAGAACTCAGGAGGCCGGGGCCGGACCGACGGAGACCGCGACTCGTGGGCCACCGAACACGCGCTCCGCCACTCGCCCGACGTCGTCGAGTCCGACCGATGCCCAGCGTGAGAG
>JAYQAE010000219.1:0-2963 GCA_038136655.1 Ilumatobacteraceae bacterium | reverse complement strand
GTCCGACGCCTCCACCTTCGAGCTCGTCGTTGCTGGCCGCGAACTCGACAACGGCGACGTTGCCGTGATGATGGTCGAGGCCGGTGGCACCGAGCGCAGCTTCTACCTCTACGAGGACGGCGCGCCGAAGGTCGATGAGACCGTCCTCGCCGGTGGCCTCGAGGCCTGCAAGACCTGGATCAAGGAGTCGATCGCCCTCCAGCGTCAGCTGGTCGCCAGCGTGATCGCCACTACCGGTCCGATCGAGCCGCTCGAGTACACCCCGGTGCTCGACTACACCGCCGAGGTGCTCGCCGCTGTCGAGGCCGCGGTTTCCGCTGAGCTCGCTCAGGCGGTCACCATCGCCCGCAAGGCCGACCGCAACGCGGCCACCGACGCGGCGGCCGCGAAGGCCGTCGAGGCGCTGTGCGCCGAGGGTGCCGACTTCGCAGGCCAAGACAAGGCCGTCAAGGAGGCGGTGCGCTCGCTCACCAAGAAGATGGTGCGCAAGCGGATCGTCGAGGACGGAGTCCGCATCGACGGTCGCGGCGTGCGCGACCTGCGCCCCGTGTCCGCCGAGGTCGGGGTGCTCCCGACCGCGCACGGCTCGGGCCTGTTCCAGCGCGGAGAGACCCAGGTCATGAACGTGTGCACCCTCGCGATGCCGCGCATGAACCAGATGCTCGACACGCTCTCGCCGGTCAACGAGAAGCGCTACCTCCACCACTACAACATGCCCCCGTGGGCCAATGGCGAGACCGGCCGTGTCGGTTCGCCCAAGCGACGCGAGATCGGCCACGGCGCCCTCGCCGCGCGAGCGGTCCTGCCGGTGGTCCCGAGCCAGGAGGACTTCGCGTACACGCTCCGCCTCGTGTCCGAGGTGATGTCGTCCAACGGTTCGACCTCGATGGGTTCGGTCTGCTCCTCGAGCCTCTCGCTGATGGACGCGGGCGTGCCGATCCGCGGCGCTGTCTCCGGTATCGCGATGGGTCTCGTGAAGGAGGGCGACAACTACGTCACCCTCACCGACATCCTCGGCGCCGAGGACGCCTTCGGTGACATGGACTTCAAGGTGGCCGGCACCGAGGACGCGATCACCGCCCTCCAGCTCGACACGAAGATCGACGGCATCCCGGCCGACGTTCTCGCTGCCGCGCTCCAGCAGGCCCGCGAGGCGCGTATGCAGATCCTCGAGGTCATGAACGCCGCCATCGCCGCGCCGCGCGATGAGGTGGCCGAGACCGCGCCGAAGATCGTCACGCTGACGATCCCCATCGACAAGGTCGGTGAGGTCATCGGCCCCAAGGGCAAGATCATCAACACGATCCAGGCCGAGACCGGCGCAGACATCAGCGTCGACGACGACGGTGCCGTCGGCATCGTCACCATCGGTGCGGTCGAAGCCTGGCGCATGGAGGAGGCCAAGGCCGCCATCCTCGCCATCGTCGACCCGCCGAAGGCCGAGATCGGCAAGACCTACAACGGTCGCGTGGTCAACATCACCAAGTTCGGCGCCTTCGTCAGCATCCTCCCCGGACGCGATGGCCTGCTGCACATCTCCAAGCTGGGTGGCGGCAAGCGCATCAACGCGGTTGAGGACGTCCTCACGCTCGGTGACGAGATCGAGGTCGTCGTCGAGGAGATCGACGATCGCGGCAAGGTGAGCCTGCGGCCGGCCGGCGACCCGCCCGCGGGTGGCTCGGGCTCGGACGGAGACCGCGAGAGCCGCGCTCCGCGCCGTGAGTCGCGCTCCGAGGCCTCAAACGAGGGCGGCGATGTCGAAAGCGTGAGCTTCGACGACTCCTTCGACGCTGAACTCGCTGGTGAGCTCGGTGACCTCGGGCCCGGCTCCGAGCGTCGCGGTGGTGGCGGCGGCGGTCGCCGGCGTCACCGCTGACCGCCACAGATGGCCGAACGGGTCGTCCGACTCGACTCCGGTCTGACGGTCGCCATCGATGAGATGGCGTCCACCAGATCGGCGTCGATCGGGGTCTGGGTGGGTGTCGGCTCGCGCGACGAGCCCGACGCCTGCTCCGGGGTGAGCCATTTCCTCGAGCATCTGCTCTTCAAGGGCACCGAACGCCTGACGGCTCGTGACATCTCCCGGCGCGTCGACCGCGTTGGAGGGGATATCAACGCGTACACGTCGAAGGAGCACACCGTGTTCCACTGTCGTGTGCCGGCTCGGCACGTTGCCGACTCCATCTCGATTCTGGGTGATGTCATCTGCGCGCCCTCATTGCGAAAAGAGGATGTGGAGAGCGAGCGTCAAGTGATCGCGGAGGAGCTCGCGATGGACGATGACTCGCCGGAGGATGTCGCGTTCCGCGAGTTCACCGCGGCGTTGTTCCCAGAGCACCCGCTCGGCCGGGACACCGCGGGGGAGCGCGTCACGGTCGCCGCGATGACCCCGGAGCAGATCCGCGCCTTCCATGACGAGCGTTACCTCGCGGAGTCGATGGTGGTGTCGGTCGCCGGCGGTGTCGACGCTGACAACGTGATCCCGATGGTCGAGGAGGCCTTCTCGTCGGTTCGCTCCGGTCGAGCGGTGACCGACCGGACGACCCCGAACGGACTCGGCCCGGGTGGGCATCTGCCGGATGACACCGAGCAGGTTCATCTGGTGCTCGGCGGTCGCGCGATCCCGCGCGGTGACGTGGATCGGGAGGCCCTCGACATCGTCAACCATGTGCTCGGGGGAGGCCTGTCGAGCCGACTTTTCGACGAGATCAGGGAGCGTCGCGGGCTCGCTTACTCGGTCTTCTCCTCAGTGAGCACGTTCGAGGACTGCGGTGCTTGGACCATCTACGCCGGCTCGCAACCCACCACGGCCCCGGAGGTGCGCGAACTCGTTGAGATCGAGTGCGCGCGCCTCGTTGCGGAGGGCATCACCGAGGAGGAGCTCGCCGATGCCAAGGGGTTCCTCCAAGGCGCCTTCGAACTCGGCCTCGAGGACTCCGGCGCGCGCATGAGTCGTCTCGGCG
>JAYQAE010000218.1:0-2985 GCA_038136655.1 Ilumatobacteraceae bacterium | reverse complement strand
ACGACGGCGTAGCCGCCGGCCGGCAACTCGGCGACATCCCCCGACTCGACAAGGTTGAACCGCCCCGCGAAGTCGAACACGACCGTCGGGATGTCGACGGTGAACGCCGTTCCCACGCGGGCGAGGGCCACGCCGGCCGCGGGCAACTCGTAGCGCTCGGCGACAGGTAGCACCGGCTCATCGAGGGGGGTCAGGTCGACCGTTGAGAGCAACAAGTCGACGTCGACCGGCTTCGATGTGAGCCCGCCGCGGACGACGTTGTCGCTCGACCCCATCAACTCAAGGCCAGATCCTGAGAGATAAGCGTGGAGATTCCCGGCATCGAGACGGATCGCCTCGCCCGGGGAGAGCTCAACCAGGTTGAGGAGAAGCGACACCGCGACGCTCGGCTCCCCCGGATACCGCGAATCGAGATCGACCACCCAGCCGGCCTCGGGCCGGTCGGAGCCGCGACAGGCCTCGATGAGCATGCTGGGGTCGAGGCGACCGCGATAGAGGTCATGGACGAGCGAGGTCACCGAGCCCTCCAACGCGATCCGCTCAGCGACAGCACCCAGACCGAGATCCTCGACTAGCGCGACCGTCGCATCGATCGGACGAACCCCGCACAGCGCCGAGAACGAGGTGAGCGCGACCAGCAGCTCGGGCTTCGGATTCGGGTCGGTGAATATGCCGGTCTCAAACCCACGCCGTGCGGCCTCGGCGTCGGGGTGGGTCTGCATCGAGAGGGGTCGCGCCGCCGACAGCACCTTGAGCAGCCAGGGCAGGGGACCCATCACCGACTCGAGCGGCGACCCGTCATCCAGGGTGGATGGAGCACTCGGATGCGTACCGACCCACCACTCCGCCCAAGGCCGGCCGTCAGCCGGCAGGCCGAGCAGGTCAGGGATGAAGGCCGCGTCACCCCAGTCGTAGTGACGGGCTGTCCCGAGCACCGCGCGCATGGCGTCACGGTACCGCCGCGGATCCGCGGCGACCGGACCTCAGAACAGGCGCAGTTCGTCGGGGGCGAGTCCACGCAGCACGTCGTAGTCGACCTCGACACAGACAAAGCCGCGGCTCTCGGCCAGCACTCGGGCCTGGGGCTTGATGACCTGAGCGACGAACATCCCGCGCACTTCCCCGAGGGATGAGTCGTGATGGAGGCGCTCGATGTAGCGAGTGAGTTGCTCCACCCCGTCGATCTCGCCGCGCCGCTTCACCTCGATCGCCACCACCTGGTCAGCGCTGTCGCGGCACAGCAGATCCACGGGGCCAATCGCCGTCGGATACTCGCGTCGCACGAGGCGCAACCCGTCCTCCATCACCTCGGGGGCGGCGGCGAGCAACTCCTGAAGGTGCGCTTCCACCCCGTCCTTCGAGAGGCCGGGGTCGTCGCCGAACTCGTACTCGGTGTCGGAAAGCACCTCGTGGAGACGGATGGTCAGCGTCTCGTCCTTCGGATTGGTCACCACCCAGTGGTCACCGTTGTCGGCGATGGTGTTCGGGGCGTTCATCCAGTTGAGCGGTTTGTACGCGCCGCCGTCAGCGTGGATCGCCACGCACCCGTCGGACTTCACCATGATGAGGCGGACGGCCTCGGGCAAGTGGGCCGACAGTCGGCCGGCGTAGTCGACCGAGCAACGGGCGATGACGAGGCGCACGCGCCGAAACTAGAGGAACCGCTCAGCGACGACCACGTTGCGACTCGACATGGGAGCGCATGCGCTTCTGGATCAGCGCTCGCCGCTCTTGCAGCTCGCGATAGGTGAGTCGCTCGGTATCGAGATCGACGCCGAAACCGGCCTTCACGCTGTCGAGGTCGACCGTGACGCGGCTCGCGTCCATACCGAGGTCGCGCAGCAACTTGTCGCCGTGACGCTGCGTGAACACCATCGAGATGTTGGTCACCTCGGCGAGAAGATCGAGCTCAGGGGCGAGACGGGCGATCGCCCCGTCGAGAAACACCATGTTCTTCACGTAGAGCATGAGCTCCTTCGGCAGGCGCGCTCCGTAGCCGAGCATGGCCTTCACCACCCGCTGCACCTCGGCGACCATCTCCTCGCCGGAGAGCGTCGTCGGATCGATCGGCGCCTGATCGAGGCGCAGATCGTGGATGACCGCCTGAAGATCGGTGTCGGGCGGGAGCGCTCCGAGGTCGCGCAGAGCGGCCATCTGGCCGGTCACGTCGTTGGTGGTCGCGCAGATCATCAAGCGGAGGAAGGCGACGCGACGCGCCTCGGAGAGGCGGGCGACGATGCCGAAGTCGAGGAGAGCCGTGCGCCCGTCGGCGAGCACGAAGAGGTTGCCGCCGTGGAGGTCACCGTGGAAGACACCGTGGATCATGGCGCCCTCCATGAACGCGACCATGCCGGTGCGGATGACCTCCTCGGTGTCGATCCCCGCGTCGTGCATGCCAGACACGTCGTCGAAGTTGAACCCTCGGATGCGCTCCATCACCAACACCCGTCGACTGGCGAGCTCCGGATGCGGCCGCGGCACCACGTACGACTCCTGGTCGAGATCGTGGATCACGCGGGCGACATCGACCATGTTGGCCCCCTCGAGGCGGAAGTCGAGCTCCTCGACGATCGTCTCGGCGAACAACTCCACGAGCGCAGGGGGGTTGGCGAGGGCGGCGACCGGAATGCGCCCTACGAGGTGCGGGGCGAGTGATGCCATCACCTTGAGGTCGGTGCGAACCAGTCGGGCGACGTCAGGCCGCTGCACCTTGACGACCACCTCGGTGCCGTCGAGCAGTCGGGCCGCGTGCACCTGGGCGATCGAGGCCGCTGCCAGCGCTTCTTGGGAGAACTCGGAGAAGACGTCCTCGAGACGGGCACCCAGGTCGGCTTCAACGGTGGTGCGCACCACCTCGAACGGTTCGGCCGGCACCTGGTCGCGGCACTTCTTGAACTCCTCGACGAGTTCGGCGGGGAACAGGCCCTCGCCCGAGGAGATGATCTGCGCCAACTTGATGTAGGTCGGACCGAGAATCTCGATCGC
>JAYQAE010000217.1:0-3008 GCA_038136655.1 Ilumatobacteraceae bacterium | reverse complement strand
CTGGCTTCCGATGAGTGAGCAGACCCCGTACGCCTCATGTCCGCGACTCGGTCGCGGCGTAGCAACGGAGATCGCCTCAACCGGGATCTCAGTGCCGAGCTCATCGAATCTGACCGAGTCAGAGATCAGTCGCGTCTGCGAGGAGATACTCCGTGCCTGATGCGCCGCACAGGTGGCTGATCGTTGGAAGTGGGGCGATCGCGGCGCGCCATGTTGAGTGCTTGTCTCAACTGCTCGGAAATGTCTCATTTTCCCGCCTCTCCTCATCGGGCGGTCCTCCCGCCTCCTCGGCGATCGACCGCATGGTCGAGAACGTGTTCTACGACTGGGACTCGGCGCTGGCCTGGGTTCCCGACGCCTGCATCGTGGCGAACGCCGCCTCAGGTCACATTGAGGCACTTGAGAAGTTGCTGACCTTTGGCGTACCAGTTCTCGTCGAGAAGCCTGTGGCGAGTGGCTTGGGCGGCACCGAAAGGGTCGTCGACCTCGCTCGGCGCTCGGGCCATCCCGTGCTCGTCGGCTACTGCCTTCGATTCCACCCCGCCGTGAAAACTGTTGTGCGTCTGCTCGATAGCGGAGTGCTCGGCTCAACCATGCAATGCACAGCAGTGGTGGGTCAACACATCGCCGATTGGAGAGATCGAGCCGCAGAGGAGTCGGTATCGCTCTCCAGCCAACTCGGCGGTGGAGCGCTTCTCGAACTCAGTCACGAGATCGACCTCTCGATCGCCCTGATGGGGCCGGTCCGAGAAACCAGCGGCTACACCGTCACGCCAAACGGGTGCGAGGTCGACATGGCCGCCTCGGTCTCGCTGCTACACGAGAGCGGGGTGTCATCAATCAGCCTGAACATGCTCCAACGACCCGCCCAGCGGTCGGTGACTGTCGTGACAACCGGAGGCTCTGTCTCCGCGGACCTGATCACTGGCGAGGTGACAACCGCCCTCACGGACGGTCAAGTCACCGTCGAGAAGAATTTGAGCCCAGTTGAGATGTATCTGGATCAGATGCGACACTTCCTCGATTGCATTACCGGTACAGCACATCCGGTCAGCGATCTCTCGTCCGCAATCGCGGTCCTCGAGTGCGTTGAAGTCTTGCGAGGGAAGGCGATGGTCTTAGAGCAGTGACCTCCTGTTTCGCCTTCGTCTTCGCCCGCGGAGGGTCAAAGGGACTGCCTCGCAAGAACCTCCGTTCGGTGGGCGGACTGTCGCTCCTAGCTCGAGCCGTCGTGACGGCACAACGAACGCCCGGAATCGACCGCGTGATCGTGTCGACTGACGACGCGGAAATTGCTGAGCACGCCCTCGACCTCGGGGCGGAGGTGCCTGAGTTGCGACCCGGACACCTTGCAAGCGATGGGGCTTCCGAGTTGGACGCCTGGAAACACGCGATCGGCTGGTTCTCTGACAGCAACGGCAGGCCAGACTTCGGCACGTTCGTGTCTCTTCCTCCGACCGCTCCGCTACGGACTCCAGACCACGTGAAACGGTGCATCGACCTTCTCGACACGGACTGCGACATGGTTGTGACGGGCTCCCCGTCTGCCCGCCATCCAGCCTTCAACATGATTTCCCAAGACGAGAACGGACTCGTGACGCTTGCGTCGCCTCCGGCATCCAAGTTGACGCGCCGTCAAGATGCCGCTCCTTTGTACGACTTGACCACCGTCGCCTACGTCTCTCGTCCGAGCCACGTCCTAGCAATCACGTCTGTCCTCGAGGGCAGAGTCAGAATGCTTGCGATTGACCGTCGATCGGCGGTCGACATCGACGATGAGTTCGACCTTGAGGTCGCTCGTCTTCTCTGCGATGAGGAGACCGGAAGTGAATGATTTCTCCCGAAGGGCTGATCTCACGGGCCGGACAGCGCTGGTTACCGGTGCTGCCGGTCACATAGGCCGCGAGATTTGCGACACCTTGGCCGACCTTGGCGCGATCGTGGCGGCCACCGACACAGTGGGCCAGTTGGAGAACGGCCGCCCGATCATTGGAGCCAATCTCTCCGTCCCTGCCGATCTCACATCGACGGACGACATCCACCACCTTGTGGATCACGTGCTCGCAGAGACCAGAGGACTGGAAATTTTGGTGCATTCCGCCGCACTGGTCGGCACGGATGACCTTGCCGGCTGGGCAGCCCCATTCGTTGAGCAGTCGGTCGAAGCCTGGCGCCTCGCACTTGAGATCAACCTGACTTCCGCGTTCACCCTGTGCCAACGCGCCGCACCAGCCCTCGAGCGATCAGGACACGGAAGTGTCATCTTTATCTCGTCGATCTACGGCTTCCTCGGACAGGACCCGAGTCTCTACGAAGGAACGGACATGGCTTCGCCAGCCGCTTACTTCGCGAGCAAAGGTGGTCTCGAACAGTTGTCGCGATGGCTTGCCACAACTCTTGCTCCACACACGAGGGTGAACACGATCTGTCCGGGTGGAGTAGAGCGGGGCCAGTCAACGTTGTTTCGGGACCGGTACGCGTCGAAGACTCCTCTCGGACGTTTGGCGACCGAAAAGGACCTCCGCGGCGCGATCGGATTTCTTGCAAGCGATCTCTCGGCCTACGTCACCGGTCAACGCCTCGTCGTGGATGGAGGCCTTTCAGCCAAGTGAGTTTTGGTCAGTACCCAGTTAAGAGTTCGATCTACCTCTCGCCAGAAATAGTTCTGCTCGACAAGTTCCTTAACGCGACTTTGCCCGTCTGAGCAGATTCTCTCCCGAAGCGCCTGGTCACCGAGGAGCAAGACGATCTGGCGACATACAGCCTCCGGGTCGGCCCCCGAAAGGAAATGCTTTCCCGGTTCCAGCAGGTGCTCAGTTCCCTCAACCGGTGTTGAAACCAAGGGCCGGCCAACAGCGAGTGCCTCGATGAAGCGATAAACGAAGTGAGTGTCTTGGAGGTCATCCTGTCCTCGCAGTACCGACATGTGCGATGTCGAGACGACGACTCCAGAATTCGCCAAGTCATCCCAGTACTGGTCATTCGGTGTTCGAGGCGCACCCAACACC
>JAYQAE010000216.1:0-3013 GCA_038136655.1 Ilumatobacteraceae bacterium | reverse complement strand
AGTTCACTCCGAGGCATTGTGGTCGGCGGCCAATTGCCGGATCTGCGCTCGTACTGGGTGGGAGCACCCCTTCACGCTGTGCATGAGATCGCAATACCGACTCGGACCCGTGCCAACATCCTCATCGGGTTTGACCCGATATCCGTGCTGCACGGTCGGAATTGCCGGTCTGAGGTCACCGTCTTGTGGGGAATCTACTTTGTACCAACTCGCGGCAACTGGTTTCTAGATCGAGTTTATCGGCAACTAGAGTGCAGGGCGATGCGGTTGATTGATCTGCAAATTGAGAACAATGCGGCGGCTCGTGACGCTCGCCAAGAAGCGTGCGGCGTTGTTCCCTCGAGATCATCCATCGTTCCGATAACGATCGACACGTCTATGTTTGCGAGCACGCCATGGTCGAGTAGTGGGCTTCGGTTGGCGTTTCTTGGTTCACTGAACAAGCGAACTGGTGCTCACCGGTTGCTACCGATCCTCGAGGCTCTGCGCTCGCTGGGTGTACCTGGCTCGCTCGACATCATCGGAGGCGGACCATTGATCGAGGAGCTTCGCCAGCAAGCCTCGTCACGTGGTCTCGATGATCAAGTCGAGATACACGGATTCGTCGAGGGTGATGAACAGGTTGCGGGCATTCTCTCCAAGTGCAATGTCGGCCTCGCACCCTTCTCGGGCGAAAGTGGCGACTTCACGTGGTTCGCGGATCCACAGAAGATCAAGCTTTACCTCGCTGCGGGTTTGCACGTCGTGACCAGTGATGTCCCACCAATTGCAATGTCAGTTAACGAGCACGGGGCCGGAAGTCTTCTCGGAGTCAACGCCACAAACGATGAGTGGGCGCAACACCTCAAGGAACTCTCGCGCAACCCCGAGCGGCTCGCGCTCACGCAGGCGCACGCACGAAATCTCGCGCGCACGTTCGAACGGTCACACGCCTATGACAACGTGCTCAAAGAGGTGCTTGAGTTCGTCCGATGATCGCGTCAGCAATGCGCATCTTCCGCCTTCCGCAGGCCGATCTCGTCACCGCGCTGATCATCTCCGGGACAACCGGAGGATTCGTGTTGCTTCAACGGATCGTCGTTTTCGACGCGCTCGAGGAGCTGGACGAGAACCGATTTGCCCAGTTGATGGCTCTCTGGGCAGTGATCTCAATCCTGTTCGGACGCATCCAACATCGCTCCATGGCGGGCGTTACAGAGCTACCAGCGCATCGAGCTGACGTTGGGCAAAAGCGCCAGCCCGTTGAAGGCATGTCTCTCTCTGCGGGCTGCTTAATTGGAGTTGGAGCGTGGGCCGCATCCGACGACCTCTTATCGTTGGGCCTGAGTTCGTTGTGTTACGCCGCCTCGCTCCCCGTTCTCCTTGGGTTGATTGGTCGCGCATACGGGTATGGCTCTGCAACTGTCGCACAAGCCGCCTCATTACTAATCGCCGGTATCCAGCTGGTGGCAGCGTGGGTACTGATAGCTCTGACGGACGCCGCTCTCCAAGAGGTGGTCGCGATCCTCGCGATGTCCACGGTCGTTGGCACCGCGGTACTTCGGTTTTGGTGGCGCAACCATCCGCCAATCGATTGGGGTTCAGTGCTCACACCCGTTCGACACTTGCTTCTCGGTTCAGTAGCGCTCGCATCATCGTGGGCAGCGTGTCAGGCTGACATCTTCGCACTTGCTCTGGTGCCTAACGGAAGTCGCTTTGCCGAATATGGCACCGCAATTTATCTCGGGAAGACCGGCCTTTACGCCGTCATTCCCATCATCCCCATTCTCGCCAAGCAATCCCACTCGGGCCAACTCTCAAAAAGTCTGAAGCTTCTCTTCACCACATGTCTTGGAGCAGCCGGCGTCGCCGCGGTGGTAATTATTGGAGTTACGATTCTCGGAACTATACGGCTATCACTAATCGGCTCAGAGATTCGAATCCTCACACTAATCGCCCTCACTCAGGCCTCGGGCGTGATCATTCTGATATTCTCGGACAGTATTTCAATGAGTCGTCAAGGAACGCTCGCCGCAGTACTCGGACCCGTCCTCTCCTTAATAGCGAGCACCGCGCTTATTCGCATCTTGAGTGGCAATCCCGCGATTTGTTTAATTATCGCTGGCCTCTCACAGGCACTTCTCGCCCTCTTCCTCGCTCATGTCGCATTGCAACAGAACGCCGGACAGAAAAAAGATCACTTAAGGCCGCCAAACCGACCCGCCACGACATCGATGACCCAAACAGATCTTGAGTAATTCGAATCGGTACTTCAGCTATCTTGTTCCCGTCTGATTCAAGTTGTGCAAGAAGTTCGAGATCAAAGGCTACGCCGTCCGCATGAACCTCTGCTGCATGGCGGCGCAAAACGTCGCCACGGAAAAGCTTCGCCCCGGTCTGCGTGTCAGAGATGCTAACTCCCACTAGGGCCTTAGCGAGAAGAAAATACAACGTAGAAAGCACACGGCGAACGACCGGATAAACCAAAACTGAATCAGGATGTCTTTTCGAGCCAACAACCCCCGATAACTCGCCTCGCTCCTGCAACGTGACCAGACCACGATTCAGGAACTCTGGATCAATATCAAGGTCGGCATCGAACAACGCGACCAGGGGCGCGGTCGTGTGCTTGATCCCGCAACGCAGTGCATCGCCCTTTCCAGTATTTCGGTCTTTGCAAATAACAGTGCAATTCGGCAATCGCGCCGCGTTCAGCCGATCGGCGGTGCCATCAACATCGCCGTCAATGACGACAATTTGACGATAGGTCAGTCCAGTCGAGTCCAGTTGCTCTATAACCCCAGAAAGCGCCTTGAGGATCACGGGGCCCTTCTGATATGCGGGCAATACGACCTCGAGATCGAACGTTGGGACGTCTTCGTCACTCGTCAAGGACTGCCTCGTTCGGGAAAAAAATCGGCGCGACCAAGGTCCGCTCCTCGCCCTCCAACATGCATGCCCAGCCAGACACACGTCCGTCAATTTTCGTGCTCCAGAGCCCCCGTTGATCTCGAACAACGCCACTCATTGGAAC
>JAYQAE010000215.1:1641-3016 GCA_038136655.1 Ilumatobacteraceae bacterium | reverse complement strand
CCGATGGGCGAGCCGCCGGATCCCCGTCATGGAACGCCGGTGGTGACGCTCCGGCATGGAGTCGGCGACGGCAGCCCTTCAGTGCCCCCGACCATCGCCCGGTACCCGAGGGCGTGCCCTACGCCGAACTGCATTGCCGATCGAACTTCTCGTTCTTGGAGGGCGCCTCACATCCCGAAGCGCTGGTGGTCGAAGCAGCCCGGCTCGGACTCGAGGCCCTCGCCATCACCGACCGCGACGGGCTCTACGGGGTGGTCCGCTTCGCCGAGGCAGCGCGCGAGATGGGGATCGCCACCATGTTCGGCGCCGAGATCGCGCCAACCCAGGTGGCCCGGGCCTCTCGAGGGCTGCGCCCCGGCGGGCGTCTCGTCCTCCTCGCCGATGGCACCCCCGGTTACGCGCGACTCTCCCGCGCCCTCTCCCTCGGTCAACTCGCTGGTTCGAAGGGCGCGCCGGTCTTCGAACTGGAGGGGGTCGCCGAGACCGTCGCTGGATCATGTTGGGTGCTGACCGGTGGGCGTAGCGGTCTGGTGCCCGGCGCGCTGATGACTGACGGCCCCGCGGCGGCGCGCGTTGAACTGGAGCGCCTCGTCGACGCTTTCGGACGCGATCGCGTCCTCGTCGAGATCTGGGACCACGGCGACCCGATCGATCACCACCGCAACGACGCCCTCGTGGAGATCGCCCATCGCGTCGGTGTGGAGTGCGTCGCGGCGAACGACGTCGATCACGCCACTCCCGCCGACGCCGATCTCGCCGCGGTCGCCGCCGCCGTCGGGGCGCGCCGCAGTCTCGACTCGGCCGACCCCTGGCTTCCCGGCGGTATCGGCGCTCATCTGCGGTCGGGTGCCGAGCAGGCCCGGAGATTCGCGAGATATCCGGGCGTGGTCGAGCGCACGGTCGAGATCGCCCGAGCGGCCGCCTTCGATCTGTCCCTTGTCGCTCCGTCACTGCCGCCCTTCCCCTGTCCGGACGGACTCGACGAGATGGGGCTCCTACGTCGACTCACCGAGGAGGGTGGGCATCGCCGCTACGGCACTCGGCCGTCCGGCGGGGAGGATCTCTCCCTCCGCGCGCGGGCATGGTCGACGATCGATCGGGAACTCGCGCTCATCGAGCAACTCGGCTTCGCCGGCTATTTCCTCGTGGTCTGGGACATCGTCGACTTCTGTCGCCGCAACGACATCTACTGCCAGGGCCGCGGCAGTGCCGCCAACTCGGCGGTCTGCTACGCCCTCGGCATCACCGCGGCCGATGCGGTCTCTCTCGGGTTGCTCTTCGAGCGGTTCCTCTCCCCGCACCGCGATGGGCCACCCGACATCGATGTCGACATCGAGTCCGGTCGCCGCGAGGAGGTCATCCAGTACGTCTACGA
>JAYQAE010000215.1:0-1541 GCA_038136655.1 Ilumatobacteraceae bacterium | reverse complement strand
GTGCTCCAGTGGGACAAGGACGATTGCGCGGCCGCCGGCCTCGTCAAGTTCGACCTACTCGGCCTTGGCATGCTCTCCGCTCTTCACCTCGCGGTCGACCTGATCGCCGAGCACCGCGGCTACGAGGTCGACCTCGCCACCATCCCCCAGGAGGACGAGGTCTACGCGATGCTCTGCCGGGCCGACACCGTCGGGGTGTTCCAGGTGGAGTCCCGGGCTCAGATGGCGACCCTGCCGAGGTTGAAGCCGCGACGGTTCTACGACCTGGTGGTCGAAGTGGCCCTGATCCGACCGGGACCGATCCAGGGCGGGTCGGTGCACCCGTACATCCGGCGGCGCAACGGACTCGAGCCGGTCACCTACCTGCACCCCCTGCTCGAGAACTCCCTCGCCAAGACCCTCGGGGTGCCGCTCTTCCAAGAACAGCTCATGCAGATGGCGATCGACGTCGCCGGTTTCACCGCCGCTGAGTCCGACGAGTTGCGTCAAGCCATGGGATCGAAACGGTCGACGGCCCGCATGGAGCGACTCCGCGAGCGCCTCTACCGCGGGATGGCCGAGCGGGGGATCACCGGTGAGGTGGCCGACGAGATCTACATGAAGATGCGGGCCTTCGCGAACTACGGCTTCCCCGAGTCGCACTCGGTGTCGTTCGCCTATCTCGTCTACGCCTCCTCGTGGATCAAGCATCACGAGCCGGCGGCGTTCTGCGCCGCCCTGATCAACGCCCAGCCAATGGGGTTCTGGTCGCCGCACACCTTGGTGCGCGACGCTCGCCGCCACGGCGTCGAGGTGCGCACCCCCGACCTGCACGCCTCGCTCGCCGGGGCGACCCTCGAGGAGGGGGGATCCGTGGTGCGCCTCGGGCTGTCCTCGGTGCGAGGCCTCGGTTCATCGCTCGCCGAGTCGGTCGTGGTCGAGCGGGAGCGCGGCGGCGGATTCGCGTCGATGGAGGACCTCGTGCGACGGGTCCCCGATCTCGACCTCGCCCATCTTGAGGCCATGGCGACCGCTGGGGTGTTCGGGGAGTCGCTCGGTTTGGAGCGTCGCGAGGCGATCTGGACCGCGGGGGCAGCCTCGCGGAGCCGGCCCGGCACGCTGCCCGGCATCGTGACCGGTGACCGATCGCCGCGCCTGCCGGGAATGACCCCGGTCGAGGAGTCCATCGCCGACCTGTGGGCGACCGGGGTGTCGCCGGATGGTCATCCGACGGTGTTCGTGCGGACCGAGCTCGAACGACTCGGTGTGGTCACCGCTGAGGGGTTGCGCACCCACGAATCCGACCGCACCGTGGTCGTCGCCGGTGTCGTCACCCACCGCCAACGGCCGATGACGGCCAAGGGAACGATGTTCATCAACCTCGAGGACGAGACGGGTCTCGTCAACGTTGTGGTCTCGGTCGGTTGTTGGAAGCGCTACCGGTCGGCGGCCCGCTCAGCGGCGGCTCTGGTGGTGCGGGGCCGCCTCGAGCGAGCCGAAGGGGTCATCAACATCGTCGCCGAGCGCATCGACCCGTTGCCGGTGATGGCCGGGTCGAGGAG
>JAYQAE010000214.1:0-3018 GCA_038136655.1 Ilumatobacteraceae bacterium | reverse complement strand
CGGTGGCGGGCTGCAGGTGCCGCAACCCGATGCCGTAGAGGAGGTAGGCGACCCCGACGGTGAGCACGCCAAGATGGGCGACCATCGCCATGCCGGCACCGGTGGCGAGACCCGAGGACGACACGAGGGCGAGCCCGGGGGCGAGCACGAGGGCTCCGATACTGAACTGCCAGGCGAGCGCTCGGGTCGATTCGACCCCGTGCGCGATCGCGCGCCTCGTCGACACCGCGTAGATCGCGTATCCGGCTCCGGCGGCCAACCCAGCCGCGATGCCGACGCCGTCGAGCGCGACGCCGGTGGCGCCATCACCGGAGCCGAGGAGCGCGACGCCGATCACCATCGTCGTCGTCGCGGTCCACCAACGCGCGGTCGGTGGCACGCGGGTGACGGCCGCGTCGATGGCGGCGGCGAACACGGGACCGCTGCCGAGGGCGATGAGGGTTCCGACGGCGACCCCGCATCGGTCGGTGGCGATGAAGAACCCGGGCTGATAGGCGGCCACGCCGAGTCCGCCGAGAAGAAGTCCGGGGGCGGCGAGTCGATCACCGGCCCTCGGTCGAGGTGTGGTGCGCGACAGCGCCCAGAGCGCCACGGACCCGATGAGGATGCGCCAGGTGCCGACCGCCCAGGCGTCGACCCCGTCGGGCCCGAGGGATCGGGCGGTGCCGGTGGTGGCGAACAGGACCGCGGCGGCGGTGACGGCGAGCACCGCCACAGGGCGCGGTTCTGTGCGACTCGACACGGGGGCATCGTGCCATGTCGATCCCACCGAGACCGGATCGCTCCGACCCTGCGAAGATGTCGCGGTGGACGACACGCGATCCGTGCTGGCCGAGGTGATCAGGTCTCGCCGCACCTCGATGGTGTGCGATCGCGACCGCGAGGTGCCGGGCGAGGTCATCGATCGCCTCTGTGAGCTGGCGACGTGGGCGCCGAACCACAAGCGGACCTGGCCCTGGCGGTTCGCCGCGTTCAGCGGTGATGGACGTCTCCGTCTCGGCGAGGCCTGCTGTCAGGACCTGATCGACTCGGGTTCGACCGATGAGGGGAAACTCGCCAAGGTCGCCACCAAGTACGCGCGTACGCCGTCGGTGCTGGTGGTGGGCTGCGCCCCCGATGACCATCCGACCTTCCATGACGAGAACCGCGACGCGGTCGCAGCCGGTATCCAGAACCTGCTGCTCGGCGCGACGGCCGAGGGCCTCGCCTCGTTCTGGTCGACCGCGCCGGTACTCGAGGGAGCGCGCACACTCGAGTTGTGCGGCTTCGAACCTGGGGTCCGGATTATCGGGATGATCTACCTCGGCTGGTCGACCGACGCTTCGGCGGCGGCCGAGCGCCCTCCGGTGAAGGTGCGCCACATCACTCGATGACGAGACGCTCCTCGGAGATGACCCCGTCGACGATCCGGTAGGAGCGCATCTCGGGGGCGTCGCGCTTCAACGACACGATGACGTAGTGCCAACCGGGGTCGGGGGCCTCGGCCACGTCGGTCGCGCTCGGGTACGGCTCGGTGTGGGTGTGGCTGTGCACCACACCGATGATGTCGAGGTCGGCGTCATCGGCGGCCCGTTCGGCGCGGAGGTGGTCGGCAGGGTCGACGGCGTAGAGCTTGGCCGAGGCCGCGGTGTTACGACACGCGTGGAAGGTGGGGGCGGATGCGCCGTCCTCGTCCTCGGATCCGGCGATGAGCCCGCAGGCTTCGAGGGGGTACTCGCGCACGGCGAGGTCGACGATCTCGTCGAAGGCCTGTCGACTCATGCGGAGCACGAGGGCACCATATCCAAAGGGGTCTCCGAGGCGTCGGTAGCCTGACACGACCATGTCCCCACCCGGAACGAAGCTCATCGCGAGCAACCGGAGGGCCCGCCACGACTACTCGATCGTCGACACGATCGAGGCGGGCATCCAACTGCTCGGCAGCGAGGTGAAGAGCCTGCGCGAGGCGCAAGTGCAACTCGCCGATGGTTTCGCGCGCATCCGCGACGGTGAGATGTGGCTCGAGAGCGTGCACATCGCGCCCTACTCGTTCGCGATCGGTTACGGCGCCCACGAGCCGGAGCGCTCCCGCAAGTTGTTGCTGCATCGAGCGGAGATCAAGCGGCTCGCCGACCGGATCGACCGCGAGCGGGTGTCGGTGGTGCCGTTGTCGATGTACTTCCGCGACGGCCGAGTCAAGGTCGAGCTCGGTATCGGCAAGGGCCGCACCAAAGGTGACAAGCGCCAGGCCATCGCGGCGCGCGACGCCGCTCGCGATGTCGAGCGCGAGATGGGTCGACGCAACAAGTACGGCTGAGTCAGCGCGGGCTGCGCCACATGCCCCACATGTGGGGGCCGCGCTCGTCAGGCCGCTCCCCCGCGACCGTGAGGTCCCATTCGGTGCGCACCTCGAAACCGTGGTGTCGGTAGTAGGCGACGTTGGACTCGGTCTCGGTCTCGAGGTAGCAGCCGAGCCCGGCTGCGTCGGCCTCGGCGAAGACGACCTCCATGAGGGCGGCGCCGACGCCTCGACGTTGCCAGTCGGGATGGGTGGCGATCATGGCGAGATACCAGTGGAGTTCCGGCGGGGTGTTGGCAGTGAAGGCGGCGTCGATCGCGCCGTAGCGCTCGAGCCGCCAGAGCGGCACCTCCGCGCTGTTGGCGTCGTCGATCTCGACGTTGGGGCGACCGGGCGCGACCCAGTTGGCGTAGCCGACACCGTCAGGGGTGCACCACAGGGTGCCGCGGGCGAGGCCGCGCGTCAGAACCCACTCGAACAGTTGGTGCCCGTTGGCGGTGAAGTCGTCGTCATCGGGAAAGCACCAGCGGATGACCGGATCGTCAGCGAAGGCCCGGTGGCCGGTGATGACCAGGGTGGCGAGGTCGGAGTGGTCCGCGGGCCGAACGTCGCGTGCCTGCGGGGCCATGGGCTGAACCTAGCGTCAGGCGGTGACGACTGACCGGTGACGAGACGTCACACCTCGGCTGTAGGGTGACGTTCAGACATAGACATACGTCCTTACGGGGCTGACCGGTTTC
>JAYQAE010000213.1:0-3043 GCA_038136655.1 Ilumatobacteraceae bacterium | reverse complement strand
TCGGAATACGCCGCCGACATTGGTGTTGACCGGGCCGTGACAACACTCAAAGACATCCCCGTGACCACCATCGACGGTGTCGAGACCACCCTCGGCGCGCTCGACGCCGAGGTACTGCTCGTCGTCAACGTCGCCTCGAAGTGCGGGCTCACCCCGCAGTACGAGGGCCTCGAAGCGGTCCACCGCAAGTACGCCGATCAGGGGTTCGCGGTGTGCGGGTTTCCGGCCAACGACTTCCTCGGGCAGGAACCGGGATCAGAGGATGAGATCGCCGAGTTCTGTCGCACCACCTACGACGTCACCTTCCCGATGTTCTCGAAGATCACCGTGGTCGGCGATGACCGTCATGCGCTCTACTCCGCCTTGATCGAGCAGCAGCCCGAAGCCGCCGGCGAACCGGAGAAGCAGCGTGAGCGTCTTCACGGGTTCAACATCGAGACCACCGACCCGCCCGAGGTGCTGTGGAACTTCGAGAAGTTCCTGATCGGACGCGACGGCTCGGCGATCGCTCGCTTCGCGCCGAACTGCACCGTCGATGACGTGATCGTGGTCGGCGCGATCGAATCCGCGCTCGCTGGCTGAGCCTGCCCGTCGACCGCGGTCAGTCGGAGGGGATGAAGTCCCCGAGCACTCGCTCGGTGCGTTCCAACGAGGTCGCCAACTGACCTCGGCGCCAGGCCGGAGTCTCGTCGTCAGCGAGTCCCGCGAGCACGTCGCGGATCACTCGACCGTTCCCTTTGTCGACCCAGGTCGGGAACACCTGCGGGGCGGCTACGGTCACCTCACCGTTGTCGATGGTCACGGCGACGCTGACGATCGCGGCGTCTTGGGACTCGGCCGGCCACTCGTCGGTCGTGGGGTGGAAACTCAGCACGTTCCCGAGGCCGTAGACGACCCACACCCCGTTGACCTGCTCGATCGGCTGGAGCACGTGGGCGTGATGCCCGACGATGAGGTCGATCAGGCCGGAGGCCGTGACCTGTTCGGCCCATTCGCGCTGCTGTGAGGTGATAGCGCTCACCTTTTCGACTCCCCAGTGCATCGAGACGACCACGAGGTCGGCGCCGAGTGCGCGCGCGGTTCGGGCGTCATCGATGATGCGTTCGGGGTCGATGAGCGCTGATCGCCACTGCTCCTCAGCGGGGAGCGACAACCCGTTGAAACTCCAGGTGTATGACAGCAATGCTGCGTCGACGGTGGATCCGTCGGCGAGGGTGAACGGTCGGAGGCGAGGCTCGATCTCGTCGGGGGTGCGCGCCATACCCGACTGGGTGATGCCGGCCTCTTCGAAGGCGGCAACCGTGAGGTCGATGCCGTCGGTTCCCTGGTCGAGCGTGTGGTTGCTGGCTGTCGAGCAGTGGTCGTAGCCGGCGGCGGCGAGGTCACCGACGATCTCTCGTGGTGCTCCGTAGATCGGATGGGTCGACGGTTCGTTGCCGGGAAGGCGGAGCGGCACCTCGAGGTGGCACACCGCCAGGTCGACGGCCTCGAGGCGCGCCGTGACGTCGGAGAACATCGGGGTGAAGTCGTACTCGACGTCGAGTTCGGCCTCAGCGGCGTTGCGTTCTGCCTGCCGCCAGATGTGGGAGTGGATCAGCACATCGCCGGTGAACGCCATGGTGAACTCTTGTGGCGGTTCCGGCACGCTCGTCGTCGTGGTCGTCGTCGACGGGACTGCCTCCGTCTCAGCGCTCTCCCTCGCCTGATCGACGGAGTCCGGCGCCTCGCCCGGACCACAAGCGTCGATCCAGTCGAGCTCGAGTCGGAACGGGCCGTCGTTGCCGTCGGAGAGGATGATGCCGATCTGGGTGGCGCTCCGAGGGTCGAACGGCACGGCGTCGACCGGGTTCCCGAAGATCCGCGACTCCATCGCGGTGAGGGGGACGTCGACGTCCTGCCATCCATCTCCAGCCGTCTCGATCGACGTGTAGTGGGTCACGCGTCGGTTCTCCGATTCGACATCCTCGGCGAGGAGTTCGTACTCGCGGCCGTCGGAGCGGAGCCGCATCCGGAGACGGTCGGCGTCGCCGAGACCCTCGTCCAGTCGGCCTCGGAGCGAGGAGAACCCTCCCCCGTCGGTGACGATCTCACCGAAGAACGCGAGCACGCCGCCCTCGAGCGAACCGTCGCCCACTGACCGACCACCCATAACGCCGTCGTTGACGATGAACCAGTCGGTCGTGTCGAAGTCCGTCACGCGAACGCAGTCGAGAGTTTCCTTCGCGACCTCGACCAACGCCGTCGTCGCGGGGCCAGAGTCGGTGCTGACCGACGATCTCCCGGTCTCAGTCCCCGGCTCCGAATCATTCTCGATCGACCCGCCCGACACCACCGCGACCTCGCTCTGCGACGAACTCGATGGGGATACGCCGCCCGGCGAGCAAGCAGCGAGGCAGGTCGCCGCGGCAACAACCGATGCGACCCGCATCAACCGGGCCGGATCAGGTCGAGGTGGTCGCTGAGTGTTCGAACGATTTGAGACACGAGCAGTTCGGCGAGCATCACGCACGAACTGAACACCGCCAGACCTGGAATCCGCTCCACAGCAGCGATCACGAGGAGCGTCGAGTAGACGCCGACCGCGACCACGAGCGTCACCAGGTTCAGACGCCTCAGGCGGCGGACATTGAGCGCGGCCCGATGCACAGCCTCAGCGCGCGTCATGCCACTCGGAGTATCGGTGAATTCGTCGGCGGCCACGACGTGACTGTAGGCGTGACGCCGCGTCGACGCTCATCAGCGCGCAGACCGTCGGTGACGCCAAATCCGTCCCCAAGAACGCGCGGGTATGGCAGGGTGAAACGATGCGAGCTCCGATCATCTCCGCGTCCGCGCTCCTGCTCACCGCGTGCGCGACGGCAGCCGAGGCCCCGGCAACGACACCAGTGGTTGCCACCGCCCCGGCGCCGACCGACCCGACAACGACGACGACAGTGGCCCCGACGACCACGGTGCCGGTGACCACGACGACACTCGATCCGACGACGGAGATCCTGCTGCGCACCTACGAGTGGCAGGAGGTGAGCGAGTCGGTCCGCGAGCT
>JAYQAE010000212.1:0-3058 GCA_038136655.1 Ilumatobacteraceae bacterium | reverse complement strand
GCTGTAGGGTGACGTTCAGACATAGACATACGTCCTTACGGGGCTGACCGGTTTCGACGTCAGTATCGCTTGGGCGGGAATGCGACCCGAGTTGCTCAGACTCGCTAAACGGGGCAACCACAAGAATTGCCGATGAGCAGTTCGCTCTCGCCGCCTGATCCGTCAGGTGAGTGAAGAGTCATCGTGAGCAGAGATGCCGCACGGGGCCGATCCACCGCAGCCCGGCAACAGAAGCGGAGGATGACGGCGAGAAAGACCGCTGACGTTCGGAAAGACGGATGACACCCGGAAAAGACCGGGCGTTGACCGCAAGGTCAGTCGACCCGCCGATGGGCCAGCGTCAGGCCCGAAGCCGGGAATGGTCGTAGCGGGTCCGTTCACGGGCTGATGGACGGGGGTTCGATTCCCCCCAGCTCCACCATTGGATAGCGCCGTATCCGAGCCGGCCCTCGCCCTCAACGACCTGACAAGTGCACGTCTCTCACGGGGCCGAAAGCGCTCGCGCTGCCGTCTCCGCGATGAAGGTAAGTCTGCGCCTGAAAGCGTTCGGGCTCGGTTGATCCTGCTTGAGCCCGATGATTGACAGTGTGAGCAGCTCCAACACCCCAGTCCGGGTTCGGCGATCCGCGCTCGTGCTGGCCCGGAGGTGACTGCGCAACCCGTCCTGGGCACGCCGCTTCGCGTTCTCGGCTGCCGCAGTCAGGAACTGATGATGAGCCTCCATGAACTCCTCGCCGTGCTGGAGGGTTGCCATTGCTGCGTACGGGTCGCCGTATAACCGTTGGAGGTATCCGTCGAGCTGATCAACCAGGGGTACGTCGCCTGAGAGTGCCCCAAGCGCGGCATCGGTGTGCTCCTCGAGCAGAAGGCTGAAAGCGGCGGTGAAGAGATCCGATCGATCGGCGAAGTACTGGTAGAGAGCGGGTCGAGAAATCCCAGCCGCATCAGCGACTTTCGCCATCGAGGTTCGGCGATATCCATGCTCAGCGAAGACGGGAATGGCGGCTCTCAGTATCCGCTCAATCCGCTGGTTCGTCGCACCAGAGTCCGCCGCCCTCACGCGGAGAATCTGCCACAAACGGTCGCTCTCGACAAGAAACGCTTGACAATCAAGGCATCAAATGTCAGATTTGATTTCCTGACATTTTCTTTTTCGGATGTCAGCCAAGCCGAGGAGGTTGACGTGACCACAGAACGACCGATCAAAGACATGACCGTCTGCATCACCGGAGCATCAAGCGGGTTCGGGCGCGCCATCGCTGAACACCTCGGTTCGCTCGGTGCCCACGTCTTTCTGACCGGCAGAACCGCCGAGCCGATGGAGGTCTCTGCCACTAATATCCGCTCTGCGGGAGGGCGGGCCGACGTCACGGTCCTCGATCTGGCCGACCTCGACTCGCTCACTTCGTGGATCAGCGGCGCAGCGTCGTCGACGGGCCGGCTCGACGTGATGGTCAACAACGCCGGTTTCGGTGACGTCGGCCGAACAATCGTCGATGGCGACCCTGCGATGTGGCGGGCGATGTTGGAGACCAATGTGCTCGCCCTCGCCGTGGGGTGCCAGGCCGCCGTCCGGGCGATGAGAGCGACGGGATCGAATGGGAACATCGTCAACATGTCCTCCGTCGGCGGCTTCAGTCGCGAGTCGGGTGTCTACGGCGCCACGAAACACGCGGTGAACACGATCAACTCGTCACTCCGCAAGGAGCTCGAGGACGACACGATCACCGTCACGTCGATCATGCCGGGAGCCTTCGCAACCAACTTCGTTCGCCACGTCGACCGAGGCATGGTTGACGGCCTCGCCGCCATGGCCGGAGTCAGCGACCTGTCGTTCGACGCCGAGTCCCGGTTACCTCAAGAACAACTCGACCAGATCCAACGAGCGATGTCGACGACCATTGGCGACCCCACGCATATCGCTCGGGCGGTCGAATACGTGGTCTCTCAACCGATTGATCTCAACATCGAGGAACTCGTCATCAGACCCGGCAAGAGTCTGTTCTGACACCGGCCGCAGCAACGGCGGATCTCCATGCCGCGTCGCTTGGCGACGCAATCGGGGCACTCGTCGTGCTGCGACTGCAAACCACCACCTGACAACAGCCAGTCGAGAGAGGGCGCTCTACGGTGTGGTGATCGACAGCGATGGAGGTTCAGACATGCACCAGACCACCCACGGCGTGTCCTTCGTTCGCACTCCCGACGACCGGTTCAACGATCTTCCCGACTTCGACTACCCGCCCCGCTACGTCGACGTCGACGGGCTCCGCATGGCCTACATCGACGTCGGCCCGACCGACGCGCCCCCGGTGTTGCTGCTCCACGGCGAACCGGCGTGGAGTTTCCTCTACCGACGGATGATCCCGCTGCTCGTCGAGGCCGGCTACCGATGCATCGCCCCCGATCTGATCGGCTTCGGCCGGTCCGACAAGCCGGTCGACCAAGCCTCCTACACCTACAACGGTCACGTCGCCTGGATGCAGACCTTCCTCGATGCCATCGACCTCGCACCCGGGGCGCGCCTCTTCGGACAGGACTGGGGCGGCCTGATCGGCCTCCGACTCGTGGCCGAACGCCCGGGCCAGTTCGGCGCGGTCGCGATCGGCAACACCACCCTGCCCGTCGGCGAGAGCCCCGGGCCCGGCTTCGATGCTTGGCTGGAGTTCTCGCAGAGCCCGCGGTTCAGCGACGTCGGATCGTTGTTCGCGCGCGCGATCGTGAGCCGCCAACTGACCGACGCCGAGATCGACGGCTACCGCGCGCCGTTCCCCGACGAGTCCCACATGGCCGGGGCCATCGCATTCCCGAGGCTCGTGCCCATCACCCCCGAGCACGATTCCGTGAGCGAGAACCTCGCCGCGTGGGAGATGCTGGAGCACCGGACCGAGCCGTTCCTCACCCTGTGGTGCCCGGATGACCCGGTACTCGGCCACCTGGCGTCCGACTTCGCAACCCGCATCCCGGGAGCAGTCGGGCAACCCCATCAGGAGTTCCGTCCCGGAGGACACTTCATTCAGGACGACCGCGGTGAGGACATCGCCACCGCGCTCATCGC
>JAYQAE010000211.1:0-3066 GCA_038136655.1 Ilumatobacteraceae bacterium | reverse complement strand
CATCGGCGAGCACCTCGGCCCCGGTGACGAAGCGCGACTCGTCGGAGGCCAACCAGGCGACGACATCTGCGATCGCTTCGGCGGTCCCGCGATCCGGCCAGGGTTGGATCTCCTCGCGCCAGGAGTCGGTGAACTCTGGTCGACCGCGGTGAAGCAGTTCGGTGTAAATCGCGCCGGGCGAGACCGCGTTGACCCGTATCCGGTGTGGCGCGAGTTCGACCGCGCTCGTCTTGGTGAGGCTGAGCACCCCGGCCTTCGTGGCCGAATAGGCCTGCGGTCCCCCGCCCCCGGTGGAACCGGCGATCGATGCCGTGTTGATGATCGATCCCCCACGTCCGCCCGCGATCATGGCCCGGGCGGCGTGCTTGGTGCCGAGGAAGACCGAGCGCATGTTGACCGCGAAGGTCGCGTCCCACTCCTCGACGCTCTGCTCGGTGATTGGACCGAACGCCCCGCCGATTCCGGCGTTGTTGAACATCACGTCGACTCCCCCGAACGACTCGACGGCGACGGCCACGAGCGCCTCCATGTCACTCTCGACCGAGACATCGACCTCTGAGAACCGAAGATGTTCACCGGCATCGAGCTCGGCGATCAGTTCGAGACCGCGGTCGGGGTTCAGATCGCCCACAACAACCGCGTACCCGTCGCGCAGGAATCGCTCGGCGGCAGCTCGGCCGATTCCGCCTCCACCGCCCGTGACGACCGCGGTCGGTCGACGGTCAGCGTCCATCGGGCGGACCGTAGCAGCGGCCGAGATGGGCCACCGGGGCTAGCGTCGCGCCGATGAGCGAGCGCGCGGGAACTTCGACTCAGCCACCGCGCCTCGCTCCGCGGCGACTGTTCTACGGCTGGATCGTGGTGGCGGTCACGACGGTCGCGCTCATCGTCACCGCCGGTACCCGGGCGGCTCCCGGGGCGCTACTGGTCGACATGGAACGGGATACCTCCTGGTCGACCTCCCAGTTGTCGCTGGCGGCTGGGCTCGGCCTCGTCACCTATGGGTTCAGCGGTCCGGTCGCTGGCCTGTTGATGCGTCGGTTCGGCATTCGCGCGGTGACCACCGCGAGCCTGCTCGGGTCGGCGCTCGCCTACTGGCTTTCCTCCCGGGTGGAGAGCATCTGGGCGCTGTGCCTGTGGTTCGGCTTGGTGTCGGGTATGGCGGCCGGACTGATCGCGAGCGTGCTCGCGGCCACGGTCGCGAATCGTTGGTTCGTGGAGCGACGGGGACTCGTTACCGGGCTCTTCGGCGCCAGCACCTCGGCCGGCCTGCTCCTGTTCTTCCCGATCTTCGCTTCCATCGGCTCAGCCTCGGGTTGGCGATCGGCCATGACCATCGGGGCGACGGTCGCGGGCCTCGCGGCCCTCCCCGTGTGGTGGTTCATGCGCGACTCGCCGGCCCAGATGGGCCTCGCCCCCTACGGCGGTTCCGCTGAGCCGCCCCCGGTCGCCGACGCGGGGATCATGCGCCGCGCCGTTCGACGCCCCGAGTTCTGGCTGCTGGCCGGAACCTTCATGGTCTGCGGCGGGACGAGCAACGGGCTCATCGGCCAGCACTTCATCGCCCACGCGACCGATCACGGATTCGGCGAGGTGACCGCGGCGAACTGGCTGGCGGTGATGGGGGTGTTCAACTTCGTCGGCACGCTGGTGAGTGGTTGGCTCACCGATCGGATCGACCCGCGACGCCTGCTCCTCGCCTACTACTCGTTCCGCGGTCTCAGCCTGTTCTTCCTTCCGGTCATCCACGACAACGTCTCGATCGCCGTGTTCGCGGTGCTCTTCGGCCTCGACTACATCGCGACGGTCCCGCCGACGATCATGCTGTGCGCCGACCTGTTCGGCCGCCGAAACGCCGGGGTGGTGTACGGCTGGGTGTTCGCGGCGCATCAGTTGGGCGCGGCTGGCGCCGCCTGGGGCGCGGGACTGGTGCGCGACGCGGTCGGCTCCTACGGCTGGGCGTTCTCCTCGGCCGGTGCGGTGGCGATCGTGGCGGGCCTCGCCGCGACGATGATCCGTCGGCCGACGCCGATGCTCGGAGGCGCGACATGAGCGCCACCTACTACTCCGGTCGCTACTGGAACGACCTCGAGTCCGTTCGACGACATCTCTCTATCCGCGCGACTGGCCAACCCGGTGTCACGTGGTTCGAGTGGCTCGGTCGTTACGGTCGGCGTTTCGATCGGGTGTTGATGTTGAACTGCGGTAACGGCTGGGTGGAGCGCGCGATGCACGCGGCCGGAGTGATCTCCTCGGTGGTCGGTGTCGACATCGATGACGGGTTCATCGCGACCGCACGATCGGAGGCCGTTTCCGCTGGTCTGGAGGCCGAGTACGTGCTCGTCGACGTCGACCGCGATGACCTGCCCGAGGGCCCGTTCGATCTGGTGGTGAACCATGCCGCCGCCCACCACATCGCTTATCTCGACCGTGCGATGCGCCAGATCCACGAACGTCTCTCATCCAACGGTCTCTTCGTGTCCTGGGACTACGTCGGCCCACACCGCAACCAGTACTCGCGGACGCAGTGGGAGGCCGCCATCGCCGTGAACTCCGAGCTTCCCGACGAGGTGCGCCAAGAACTCGTCTACCCCGACATCGAGTTGATGATCGCCACCGACCCGTCGGAGGCGGTGCACTCCGAGTTGGTGCTGCCGATGATCGACCGCTACTTCGACGTCGAGTGGATCCGCCGACTCGGCGGCGGCATCGCCTACCCAATCCTGACGCACAACGATCGGCTCCATGACGCTGCTCCGGCGGTGCGCGAGCCCTGGGTGGAACATGTCATGCAGGCTGATCAACGGTTCGTGGAGCAGAGCCCCGAGCACAACCTGTTCGCCTTCGTCGTCGCCCGCAAACGGTCGCACCTGCCACCCGAGCAGGCCCTCATCGACTGGGAGTACGAGGAGCGCGTCCGCGAAGAGCAGGCGCTCGCGAACGGTCGTGAGTACGGGCCGCGCACCGAGCTCGCCCTGGCGGTGCCGCGAGCGGGCCAGCCGGGACCGATTGGCGCGTTCGCGGCTCGGCGTCTGCCGGGACTCACCCGCGCCTACAACCGGGCCG
>JAYQAE010000210.1:0-3077 GCA_038136655.1 Ilumatobacteraceae bacterium | reverse complement strand
AGATCAGTGGGAGAGCGGCGTAGAGATGGCCCGTCGATGTTCCGATCTGCATTCTCACGAGTGGAACCAACACCGACAGTGCCGCCACGGCTTGATGGACGAGGTTCGGCATCTGAGGTGCCACGCGTCGGGCCAGAACGAAGACGGACGGAACGATGAGCATGTGGGCGAGGCCATGAACGAGATTCGGCAGCCACCACGGACCGGCCGACGACCAAGCCGAATTCCAAATGTCAAGAAATGGGGGTCCCCACTTGCGTGTGGACGCGATGCCCTTTAGATCGAAATCGCCGTTCGACAGCATCCATCCCATGACCCACTTGATATTGAGGAAGTCGTAGTAGGTATCGACTCCCTTGCGAAGCGCTTCAAGAGGGACAAGGACCGAGACAGCCACCACAAGCCAACACCTGCTCAGGTACTGCCGCGCAGATCCAAGAGTCACGCCTTCCGACCTCCTCTCAGCGACCTCGTGACCAAGTTTCGAGTCGGTCATGACGAGATTCATCCGCCCTCGGCGTTAATCGTGTAGCCAAAGATCAAGGCACAGAAGGCCCGCCGATCGGGACCGAGCTGAAGTCCGAGTGGCGAGTCAATGTCATCACAACTAATCGAGACCATCTGCTCACGCTCACCGTCCAGAGCGACGAGCACCGTCTCACGGCCACCTGTCAGCATCGCCTTGACCTCATCGACCGAACTCGCGATCGTGACTTGACGCTCTCGATCACTCGCCGCCACAAGAGGACGAAGCTCGATCTCTAAGGAGACGGGAGTGACTCCGTCCTGGACTGAGAAGCGAAGTTCCGCGGACAACTGGGCCATCCACGCCCCTGCCACGGTCGGATGCAGGAAGCCTAATCCGAGCGTGGCGTCCCCCGGTTGGTCAAGGGAAGTTCCAAGGAACGCTCCAGAAGGCATGGTTCTCTGCGCAGCCAAGTCCGAGCGTGCCCTCAAGAGCTCAACCTCACTTGGTGCCTGCGAATTTGGCTGGCTGAATCGAGCGACAAGGAATCCACCGAGCAACAACAACGCCACCAAGAGCAGAGAGGCACCCCGCCCGCCCCTCAGAAAGATCACTTGTGACGACATCCCTGGACCACCACAAAATTCATCGAACGAAGCATCGTGCTCAGTTCTCAACGCCTCGCATCGATGGCACTTGGCTTTTCAGCGGGACTATCCAAACTGTCACAAACAATCTCGACGACCTGTTCCTCATTGTTGTCAAGTGCAACAAAGATCCGAGAGCCTCCCGCCGGGAGTTCAACTCGGACCTCATCGATAGTTGAACGCACCAAGAGCGAGCGTGAGCCTTGGTCGTCGTTGAGAAGCGGGCTTGCGGACAACTCAAGGGAAAGCTGTGAGAAACTTCCTGTCAGATCCTCTGGGAGGTAGAAGATAATTTGCGCCGACTCAGATCTAACCCAAGTCCCGTCGACCTCAGGAGGAGCGAATCCGGGACCCAATACCCACCGGTAAGGTGACGAGTCATTCAGACCGAGGAACTCCCCCGAAGGGACCAACCGTAGATTTCTCAGCTCCTCGCGCAGTCCTTGCGACTCCTCCGCGGTCGTTACAGCCGGGTCGGTCCCAAGGACGAAAAAGATCCCAAGGGAGAGAACTCCCCCGAGCAGGGCCAGGAGAAAAGCGTCGCCTAAGCGGTCCCCGCGAGAGCGAGTATCTCGGGCATCAAAGTTCACGGGTCCGCCTCAGTGGATCTGGGCCTCAAAAAAGGTGGCCACGAGCGTGTAGTTCGTTCGCGTGGCCGCCGAACCCAACGGGTCGTTCACAATGCAAAGGTCAACGGTCAGACGAGACCAGCGCTGGAGTGGAAGTGGACGCAGAGCGCGGTCCTGGAAGATCCGGGTTGACAGGTGCGACAATCCACCCGCCCAGACTAACGACTCGGTCCAACTACTCTGGGGAGGGCCGCGCAACTCTCGAATCGTGGCAACAATTTTCGCCGCCAGGGGCTTGGTGCATCCGGACAGGCGCACACATCCTGGCATCGTCTTTACAAGGGACAAGATCGCCCAAGAAACCAAAGAACGGAGAATTTAATCTAACGAGGGCACCCGCGGTGCTCAATGAGTTACTCGCTCAATGAGATTGAGATCAATTTCGCGCAGAGCGAACGCTCATCGGGTCCAAGGCCAAGTTCCGCCGGCGAGTCCAGTGAGTCACACGAAATTTCAATCACCTGCGTTCCAGTATCTCCTAGCCTAACGACAACTTCCTGGCCTCCGCCAGTGAGATCCGCGGAAACCGATTCAGACCCCGAAGAAACAGCAATCGAACGCGAAGTTTTCCCCTCCCCCAACAGTGGGTAAACAAACAGAGTCAATGATCGACTCGCGCCTGCTGGGGGCTCGATCACCAGAGAGGCCTGACGGCTCTCGATCCACGTTCCGTCAGCCTCCGGAAGCCCAAATCCCGTCTCCATGATCCAGAGGCGGTCGGACCCACTGGACATCGAAACCGTCTCCCCGGGTGCAACCTTTCGGAGATCTCTCAAAGCCTCTCTCGCGGCCTCGCTCTCAAGCACAATTGGGGTTTCGTACGTGAGTCCATTGGTCCAAGTCCAAGTACCAATGACGACGGCAGCTAACAGAGTCAAGGAAACAAGGCGGCCGACCCAAGGCGACAACTGTTTGTTCGCTTCCATCGCGGAAGCCACATTACCGTTTGCACAAGGGCAAAAAGCTTTGCCACTGAATTAAACGCCTGAAGAACACTTTTGGTTTCACCTTCTATTCTACGCTCACTCCCGATGAGGGTGGAGTTCACACGCGGCGATGCCTCGCTATCCGCATCGACTGGCTCAGCCAGACTGGTTGTCGGCGAGGCCAATGGGGCTTACCCATCAGGCAACTCGCTTCTGATCACGGGATCATCCGAGACGGTGGTTATCGATCCTTCGGTCACGGTGGCCGAAGCCGGCGGGGTCGGGTTGCCGGTCGACGCGATCATCAACAGCCACGCCCACGAGGACCACATGGCGGGCAACGCGACCTTTCCTGAGGCTCGGGTTCACATCCACGCCGATGACCTCTACGGAGCGCAGTCAATCGACG
>JAYQAE010000209.1:0-3091 GCA_038136655.1 Ilumatobacteraceae bacterium | reverse complement strand
TCAACATCGTCGCCGAGCGCATCGACCCGTTGCCGGTGATGGCCGGGTCGAGGAGCCGCGACTTCCGATGAGCGGTGACGTGCCTCAGCCGGCGATGACGGGCACCTCGGCCATGGCCGCGGCGACCGCCTCGTCGCTCAGGTCGTAGTCGACCATCTCGCCCGCGAGGAACTTCTCGTAGGCGGCGAGGTCGAGGTGTCCGTGACCGCACAGCGCGGTGAGGATGACCTTCTCCTCCCCGGACTCGCGGCAGGCCATCGCCTCGCGGACCGCGGCGGCGATCGCGTGGGTCGGCTCCGGAGCCGGCACGATGCCCTCGGTCTTCGCGAAGTTCACGGCGGCGGTGAAGCACTCGACCTGCGGGATGGCGATCGCCTCGGCGAGCCCAAGCTCGTAGATGTGGCTCACGAGCGGCGACATGCCGTGGTAGCGGAGACCGCCGGCGTGGATCGGGTCGGGGATGAACGAGTGCCCGAGGGTGTGCATCTTCATGAGCGGGGTCATGCCGGCGGTGTCGCCGAAGTCGTAGCGGTACTCGCCCTTGGTGAGGCTCGGGCAGGCGGCCGGCTCGACGCAGCGGATGGTGGGGTTCATGCGCCCGGCCATCTTCTCGCGCAGGAACGGGAACGCGAGGCCGCCGAAGTTGGAGCCGCCTCCGGTGCAGCCGACGAGCACATCGGGGGTCTCGCCGACCTTGGCGAGCTGAAGGAGGGCCTCCTCGCCGATGATCGTTTGGTGCATTAGCACGTGGTTGAGCACGCTGCCGAGGGCGTAGCGGGTGTTCGGGTCGGCGACGGCCATCGCGACGGCTTCGGAGATGGCGATGCCGAGGCTGCCGGGGTGGTCGGGGTTCTCAGCGAGGATCGCGCGGCCGTACTCGGTGACCTCCGATGGGCTCGGGTGCACCGTTGCGCCCCAGACCTCCATCATCGTGCGCCGGTAGGGCTTGGTGCGATACGAGGCGGCCACCTGCCAGACCTCGCACTCCATCCCGTATTGGGCGGTGGCGAAGGCGAGCGAGGAGCCCCACTGTCCCGCGCCGGTCTCGGTAGTCAGCTTCGTGACCCCCTCGGCGTTGTTGTAGTAGGCCTGCGGCACCGCGGTGTTCGGCTTGTGCGAACCGGCCGGGCTGACGCCCTCGTACTTGTAGTAGATGCGGGCCGGGGTGTCGAGCAGGCGCTCGAGGCGATGCGCACGGAACAGTGGGCTCGGCCTCCACAGTCGGTAGATGTCGAGCACGCCGCCAGGGATGTCGATGAATCGCTCGGCGGAGACCTCCTGCTCGATGAGTGCCATCGGGAACAGGGGCGCGAAGTCATCCGGTCCGGCCGGCTGCAGGGTGCCCGGATGGAGCGGCGGGGGTGGCGGAGCCGGAAGGTCGGGGACGATGTTGTACCACTGGGTGGGCATCTCGTCTTCGGAGAGGAGGATCTTGTTCGGTACGGCGCTCATGCGTCGACATTAGGAGAAGGGCCTGAGGCGAATCGCACGGGGCCCCGCCTCGAGAGCATGCGATCTTGAGCGGCTTCAGGTGTCATGGTGTCGACGGTTACCGTCGTGGCGTGATCGCACCGGTTGACTTCCCATCGGCCCGACCTGAGGGATACGAGTGGCTCGCCGATGAGGAGCCCTTCGATCCGGAGATCCACCTCGCGATCGGCGAGCCCGAGTTCGCGCACACGCTCGCCGACTTCGGTTACTCCGCCGCCGACTGTGCTGGCCTCGCCACGGATCTCGCTGCCACGGGACCATTCAGGATCCTCTCCGATCGTGGGGCTGAGGTCATGCTCGACTCGGCGCGACGTCTGCGCGCCTTCACTCGTCGCGCGTCGACCCGGGTCGAGAACGCGGTCCGCGGGGGCTGCTATCGGTCGCGGTTCCTGCGCGACCTGTGCCTGAGCCCTGACGTCACGGATGCCATGTCGCGTCTCTATGGGGCTCCCGTCGCACCGCATGCCATGCCGGTCCATCTCGGACACCTCAACTTTGAGCCGACTGTGCTCACCGAGGCGGTCGACAAGTGGCACCACGACACGATCCCGCTCGACTACGTGATGATGGTGAGCGACCCGGCGCGGCTCGCGGGTGGGCACTTCGAGTATTTCGTCGGCACAAAGGCCGAGGTTGCTGAGCTCGCATCACGCGGCCAACGGCCACCCGTCGATCGGGTGGTGCGGTGCGAGTTCCCGGGGCCCGGTTGGGCAGTCGGGCTTCACGGCAACATGGTGGTCCACCGAGGGGCTCCGCTCGATGAGCCCGGTGAGCGCATCACCATGGTGAACGCCTACGAATCCCTCGATGTGGCGCACGACCTCCAGTGCCGCACTCGCGACCTGATCGCAGTCGACGACCACGAGGTCCTCTTCGCTGAGTGGGCACGCCATGTCGCCTGGCGGGCGCGTCATCGGCTCGAGGTGGTGGAGCGCGAGGCGCCGTTCGGCCTCGACGCGGGGGGCGCGATCGAGATGCTTGAGCGAGCGGTCGAGGATGTTCGCGCGGCGATCGATGACATGCGCGCCGGCTACCGCGAGTCCGAGCACTACGAGCAGTGAGCTTCAGTCGCCGGGTGTATCGCGCAGCCCGTCGTTGAAGATCTTGAACATGTCGTAGACCTCTTTGCAGGCCTGGCACACCGGGAGTTGGCGCGGGTCTCGGGAGGGCACCCATACGTGTCCGCAGAGCGCCTCGAGCGGCGTGCCGTTGATCCGCGCCTCCAGCACCTTGGCAGCGGCGGTCTCACCGGGCTCGACCTTCACGATGTGAGCGACCTCGGGCTCACCGGTCTCGGTGATCTCCTCGGTCTCGGGGATCGTCTCCGCTGGAAGGGTCTCGAGGTCGGTCATCGCTGGCGAGACCCTAGGTGAATCCCGCCAGCTTCTCGCTCCGCAGGGCATGTCGGGTGATCTCGGGTTATGGTGAGAAACGTGTCAGGCCAGATGATCCTCATCATCGCTCCCGCGGCGATCGCCATTGCGATCGCGGCGGTGGCCGCACGCGTCCCCGCTGTCGTACCGGTACGGGTGCGGCGCAGGCGGGGACGGACCATCGTCCGGTGAGGACGAGCCACCCCGCCCGCTGCTCCGACAGCGGG
>JAYQAE010000208.1:0-3132 GCA_038136655.1 Ilumatobacteraceae bacterium | reverse complement strand
TCCGGATCGGTCTCCCGGCACAACGCCCGGTCCCTCCAGGTGTCATCGGCCTGGTCGAGAGCGGGGTTCGGGGCGACGATCATCGGCGTTCTCCTGACTGGATCTCGGGGGCGTTTCGGGCGATTCCTCGCCGTGTGAACCGGTTGGACCGGGTGGCCATCAGGTGAACGAACATCACCGGACGACGGCGCAGAACCTATGACTTGCCTCGCGCCGGCACAAGATGTCATGCGGGGTTCACATAGGGCCATCGGTAGTGGAGATGGAGCACTGTCGTCGACGGCGATACGGGTATGCGACACCTCGCTGGCTGCCCTCCAGGGGACTACGTTCCCGCTGTGCGGCAGCCCCGAACCGTCAACGTCATCGCCCACCGAGGCGCCAACCGACACGCTCCCGAGAACACCCTCGAGGCGTTCCGCATCGCCGTTGCGCTTGGCTCGGATGGCATCGAACTCGACGTCAGAGCCACCGCCGACGGCGCGCTCGTCATCCACCACGACGCGCATCTCCCCGACGGCCGGGCCATTGCGGACACCGCACGGTCCGAGCTCCCCTCCAGCGTGCCCGACCTTCACGCGGCCCTCGACGCCTGCTCACCCATACTCGTCAACATCGAGATCAAGAACTCCGAGGGCGAACCGGGATTCGACGAAGGCCGCGAGATCGCCGACCGCGTCATCGACGAGCTCCGCGGCCGCGCCGAACCCCTCGATCGGTGGCTCATCTCCAGCTTCGATCGGGGCACCGTCGATCGGGTGAGAGCTCTCGACGGACCTCGCACCGCGCTGCTCACCGAAGCGCCGGCGGTCGACGCGCTCGAGCATCTGCTGGCTGGGGGCGAGCCCGCTCACCCCGTGTGGCACCCCTGGTTCGGCGACCTCGACACCGAGACCCTCGCCCGCGCTCATGCCGCCGGAGTCGAGGTCAACGTGTGGACGGTCGATGGACCCGAGCGAATCGGCGCGATGATCGATCTCGGGGTCGATGGGATCTGCACCGACGAACCCGATCTCGCCCTGTCGCTGCTCGGTCGCTCGAGCTGACGCTCAGCGCGGACGCACGAGACGGATCGCGGCGGGGGTGTGCTCGACCTCGAGCACGGGCATCGAACCCAGATGGTCGCCGTCGACCTGATAGGGCATGCCCGCCTCGGCGTCACAGGCCTCCACCCTCACGGACGAGATGTCCTCCCAGACCACCACTCCGTCGCGCTCACACGGCCGACCACGCACCGCGTCGAGGAAGGTGCCGCCGAGGGTGCCGAGATCGAACCGGGTCAATGAGACCACCGTCAGCGGACGCTCGAGCGCGGCGGCCGGAGCGATGTCGACCGGTCGGTTCCCGAGGTAGGTGTACGGACTCGAGTTCAAGAGCACCGTGAGGAAGGCGCCGTCGATCGAACGACCGTCGGAGGACACCACCGAGTGATTCGGCTGCGTCCTATCGAAGCCCTTGGTCCACGTCGAGACCGATGACCAGATGAAGAGAGGATGGCCGAGCCATCGCTTGAGCGAGGCGTGGCGCTCTACCGCCGCCACCACCGCGGCATCGAAACCGACACCGGTGTGAAAGCAGAACTGGCGCCCGTTCACCGAGCCGAGACCCACCGGATCGATCGAGCCCGCGAGCAGGGCCTCGGCCAACGTGTCAGCCGCCTCCACCGGATCATTCGCCAGTCCGATCGTGCGAGCGAACACGTTGGTGGACCCACCCGGGAGCACGCCGAGCGCCGTCTCGGTGCCCGCCACGCCCGTCGCGACCTCGTTGAGCGTGCCGTCACCACCGAAGGCGACGACCGCGTCGAAGCTGCGTCTCGCCGCGTCGTCAGCGAACCGGGTGGCGTGCCCGCGTCGGTTCGTCTCGACCACCTCGACCTCGTGATCGCGGCTCAGTCGACGGTGCACCACCACGGTGTTTCGCGGCGTCACCGATGAGGCGAAGGAGTTCACCACCAGCAGGATCCGCACGCCCGCGCACGGTACCAGTGGCCACGATCGCCTCCGGTTGGGCACACAGGTGACCGGCCGGTAACAATTGGGCCATGAAGGTCATCGTGTGCGTCAAGCAGATCCCGGACCCCGCCCTCCCCGGCGAACTCGATCCGGCGACCAACACGCTCAAGCGTGATGGAAAGCTCATTCTCGACGAGTCCGACAGTTACGGCGTCGAGATGGCACTGCAGCTCGTCGACGCCGCCGGCGGCGGAGAGGTGGCCCTCGTTTCGATGGCCCCGAACGGAGAGGTGTCCGGTCTGCGCACCGCCCTCGCCATGGGAGCCGCCCAGGGCGTGCTCGTCTCCGATCCCGGCCTGGCTGGATCCGACGCCCTCACCACCGCCAAGGTGCTCGCCGCGGCGGTCCAGCGTCTCGGCGGAGCCGATCTCGTGCTCGCCGGCACCGAATCCTCCGATGGCTACACCGGCACCGTCCCCGAGCAGATGGCCGAGGTGCTCGGTCTCCCCTCGGTCACCTTCGCCAAGAGCGTCGCCGTTGAGGGGGGATCGCTCAAGGTCAATCGCCAGACCGAGGCCGGCTACGACGAGGTCACCTGTCCGCTGCCCGCGGTGGTGAGCGTCACCGCCGGCGTCGTCGAGCCCCGCTACCCGAGTTTCAAGGGAATCATGGCGGCGAAGTCCAAGCCGGTAGACACGGTGACCGCGGCCGATCTCGGCGTCACCGCCACCGGGTGGGACGCGGCCGGTCAGCAGATCACTTCCGTGACCCAGGCGCCGGCCCGCGAAGCCGGCGAGGTCATCGAAGACGACGGAGAAGCCCACGTGAAGATCGTCGAGTTCCTCGAGGGACTCAAGGTCATCTGAGCGGAACATTCGAGCGACGGAACGAAACAGGGAACGGACGGAGAACGACATGACGATCTCGAACATCTGGGTGTTCGCCCAGGCCAACGACGGAGCGGTCACCACGGGAACGCTCGAACTGCTCACCAAGGCGCGCTCCCTCGGCGGGACCGTGTCGGCTGTCGTGGGCGGTGACGCCTCCGCCGTCGCCGGCACCCTCGGCGAGTTCGGCGCCACCCGCGTGTACGCCACCGGCGACCTCGGGGGAGCCCTGCCCGGAGCGGCGATCGCCTCGGCGCTCGCCACCGTCATTGAGGGCGGCGACCGCCCCG
>JAYQAE010000207.1:0-3143 GCA_038136655.1 Ilumatobacteraceae bacterium | reverse complement strand
GAGCGACAACGGCCAACATCATCTTGACCTTCCTCTCGATCCTGATCGCCATCCTCGTGGCCGTCGCGGTGACCCTGCCCGACATCCCGACGGTTCCGATCGTGGTGATCGTCGGCGTGATCGCTCTCGCGGGACCGGCGATCTGGTACCCGATCTCGTTCACCCTCTGGCAGGCGGTCGACCTGTTCATGCGCCGGCCTGATGCCGATGAGATGGCTGGACGTCGAGACGGCACGCTCTGAGCCGCGCCTTCGGCGGTTCGGCCGAGGTGATCGAACAAGATCGGTGCTTGCGAACGCATGTTCGATGAGTTACATTGATGTCGTTCCCATCCGACGACTCACCCGTGACAGGGCCCCGGCCGCTGTCACACCCCCTTCATAGGTTCGCCGGCACCGATCGACCGGTCGGCACCACACCCGGGCCACAGCCCACCAACACCACACAGGAGGCAGCCGTTATGAGCAACGACCGCGACAAGGCACTCGACATGGCTCTCGCCCAGATCGACAAGCAGTTCGGCAAGGGCTCCATCATGCGAATGGGCGAGAAGGGCTCAATGGCGGTCGAGGCGATCTCGACCGGTGCGCTCTCCCTCGACCTCGCCCTCGGCATCGGCGGTTTGCCGCGCGGCCGCGTCACCGAGATCTACGGCCCGGAGTCCTCGGGTAAGTCCACCCTCGCCATGCATGTGGTCGCCGAAGCGCAGCGCAACGGCGGCACCTGCGCCTACATCGACGCCGAGCACGCCATGGACCCGGTCTACGCCCGTGCCATCGGTGTCGATGTCGACCAGTTGCTCATCTCCCAACCCGACACCGGCGAGCAGGCCCTCGAGATCGCCGACATGCTCGTGCGTTCCGGTGCCATCGATGTGATCGTCATCGACTCGGTCGCCGCTCTCACGCCTCGGGCTGAGATCGAGGGCGAGATGGGTGACAGCCACGTCGGCCTGCAGGCGCGGCTCATGAGCCAGGCGCTTCGCAAGATCACCGCCAACCTCAACAAGACGGGCACCATCGCGGTGTTCATCAATCAGCTGCGCGAGAAGATCGGCGTGATGTTCGGTTCCCCCGAGACCACCCCGGGTGGTCGCGCGCTCAAGTTCTACTCGTCGGTCCGTCTCGACATCCGGCGTATCGAGTCGCTGAAGGACGGAGCCGAGGTTGTCGGCAACCGCACCCGCGTCAAGGTCGTCAAGAACAAGGTCTCGCCGCCCTTCCGTCAGGCAGAGTTCGACATCATGTACGGCAAGGGCATCAGCCGCGAGGGCACCCTCATCGACATGGCCGTCGACCTCGGCATCGTCACGAAATCGGGCGCTTGGTTCACCTACGAGGGCGAACAGCTCGGTCAGGGTCGTGAGAACGCCAAGAACTTCCTCACCGAGCATCCCGAGGTCATGGTCGAGATCAGCGAGAAGGTGCTGGTGGCGGCCGGTCTTCGCGACAATGAGGTCGACGCTGAGGGATTCACCGAGGCCGACGACGAGCCGATCGAGATCGACTGACCGTTCCGGTGAGTTCGAGGTGCTGATTGCCCGGGGCTTAGGCCCCGGGCTTCCACACCATCAGGATCAAGCCGATCAGCAACAAGGTGTGGCTGATGCCGGTGCCCGCTGCCATGCGAGACGCGGCTGATGGGCTGTCGCTCGAGATCGCGGGCCGGATCATCAGCCAGCTGACCGCGACAAGCACCGCCCAGATGACGATCGAGATGCTGATCCAGGGGTCGGCCACCTTGTAGGTGTCCTCCGACATGCCGGCGAGTCCCATGCCGAGCACCCACAGCGCGATGAGCGCCGGGAAGGTGAGGCGCATATGGAGCCGGGCGATCGTTGAGGTCTCGCCAGCCTTGTGGAGCCCCGGATAGAGGAAGAGCGGGCCGAAGGCGACGATGGCGCTCAGGATGTGCAGGAGCGCCATGATTCGGTAGCCGGGCGTGTCGAGAAGGATCGCGGTCATGCGCCGGACACTACCGGCCGTTCGTTTCCCGGCGGTGATGACCATCCGATAGAAACTCAGGCGTGGGCTGGTTGAAGCGTGTGGCGATCGGCTTGGTGGCAATGCTCGCCGCAACGGCGGTCGCGGTCCCGTCGGTGGTTGCGGAATCCGGGATTTCCGAGCAGATCGTCGGCGGGAGCACGGTCGGGATCTCCGAGGCTCCTTGGCAGGTCGCAGTTCTTGATTCGACGACGTCGGGTGGCTACCTCGCGCAGTACTGCGGTGGGACGATCATCGCGGCGCAATGGGTGCTCACTGCCGCGCACTGCGTGCGCGATGACGCCGATCGGCCGCTGTCGCCGAGCCAGGTGCAGATTGGGTCTGGCAGTGCACTGCTCTCCGACTACCCGTCAGGGTCTCGCGTCAGTGTGTCGCAGATCATTGAGCATCCCTCGTACGAACCGGGCACGTATCTGAACGACATCGCGTTGCTCAGGCTGTCCAGCGATTTGGATCTCAGCGGCTCGACTCGTTCCGCTATCGCTCTGCCATTCTCGGAGGATCTAGGTGCGTGGCCCGCTTCCGGCACGGCGGTCAGCGCGACCGGATGGGGGTGCACCAACGTTCTTGGCTTCGAGGACTCCTGCTCGAACTACACCGAGACGCTTCGACGCGTCTCGATGTCGGTGAGGGCGGGTCCGACCGACTGGCGTTGCGCCAGCCTCACTGGCTACTGGGCGCCCCTCATGCTGTGCGCTGGGAGTGCGAGCGGTGGTGCGGATACCTGTGCCGGTGACAGCGGCGGCCCACTCGTGGTCGGGTCCGGGTCCTCAGCGATCCTCGCTGGAGTCACCAGTTGGGGGGAGGGCTGCGGCCTGTCCGGCTACCCGGGCGTCTACACGCGAGTTACCGCGTACGTCGACTGGATATCCGGTCACACCGGGATCACTGCTGCGCCATCCACCCCTCCGGTCACCGTCGCCCCGGGCGTCGAGGGCTTCAACCCTCTGGGTCCGACTCGGTTGTTTGATACGCGGTCGGGTTCGTTGGTGGGTAATGGCGGTGAGGGTGGTGCGCCGTTGGTGTTTCGGGTTGGTGGTGTTGCGGGTGTGCCGGTGTCGGGGGTGTCGGCGGTTGCGCTGAATGTGACGGTGACGGGTGGTTCGGCTGGTGGGTATGTGACGGTGTATCCGTGTTCGT
>JAYQAE010000206.1:0-3194 GCA_038136655.1 Ilumatobacteraceae bacterium | reverse complement strand
CCTCGCCGGGGAGGTGGCCGCCTGTCACGACCTGAGCGAGGGCGGACTCGCCCTCACCGCCGCTGAGATGTGCATTGCCGGTCGACTCGGCGCTCGCATCGACGTCCTCGGTCACGACGATTCGACGGTCGGGCTCTTCTCGGAGTCGATGGGTCGCCTGCTGGTCGCGGTAGCGCCATCGCACCTCACCTCGTTCCTCAACCGGTTCGGATCGGACGCCTCGGTGATCGGCGCGGTCACCGACGACGGCCACCTCAGCCTCGCCGGCGATTCAATACCTGTGGAGGCGTTGGTCGCCGCTCACACCGGAGGTGGGCGATGAGGCGCCCGCCCGCGCTCGTCATCACCGGTCCCGGCACCAACCGCGACCCCGATGTCGCCTTCGCCCTCGAGACAGCGGGCGCCGATCCGACGATCCGGCTCGCCTCGGAACTCGCGGCCGATCCGGCGCCTCTGAACCAGGCAGCCCTCGTGGTGGTGGCCGGAGGGTTCAGCTACGGCGACGCACTCGGCGCCGGTCGACTGCTTGCCCTCGACCTCAGCGTCGCGCTCGGCGATCCGTTGCGCTCCGCCGTCGACCGAGGTGCGCCGATGATCGGTATCTGCAACGGCTTCCAGGTGCTCACGCGGGCCGGTCTGCTGCCTGGCTCCCTCGGCCACAACACCGGTGGCGGGTTCGTCTGCGACTGGGTGCGACTCGACCCGGTCAGCGGGTCGCGTTCGGTGTGGACCTCCGGGTTGGACACCGAGGTCCACTGCCCGATCGCCCACGGGGAGGGTCGCTTCGTGCATCCCGACCCCGCCGGACTCCTCGCGAACGGTCAGGTCGCGCTCCGTTACGCGTCAAGGAATCCGAACGGATCGGTCGACGACATTGCCGGAGTCTGCGACGAGAGCGGACTCGTGCTCGGTCTCATGCCCCACCCTGAGAACCACGTGCTCACCCGGCAGCATCCGGTGCTCGACTCCGAGGCCGCCCGCCCCCATCTCGGTCTCGCGATCTTCGAGGCCGGCGTCAAACACGCGGCGGCGGCCTGATGCAAGTGCTCTCGGACACCTTGGTGGACCTCGCGCTTGACCTCCCCGACCGCCGCGACGGCAAGGTGCGGATCTCATGGCGTCTCCCTGATGACGACGTGGGCGGTCGTCGAGTGTTTGTCACCACCGACCGGTTGTCGGCCTTCGACCGGATCTTGGCGACCGTGCCCGACAAGGGGGCCGTGCTCAATCGGCTCGCCGCCCATTGGTTCGCGCGTACGGCCGACATCGTCGACAACCATCTGCTGTCGCTGCCCGACCCGAACGTCATCGTCGCGCGAGAGGCCACCCCGCTCCCAGTCGAGGTGGTCGTGCGCGGCCGAATCACCGGGGTGACCGACACCTCGATCTGGGGCATGTACGCCGCCGGGGGGCGCCACCTCTACGGCCATCACCTCCCCGACGGCCTCGTGAAGAACGACGCGCTGCCGAACCCGATCGTCACACCGACCACCAAGGCCGAGGTCGGCGGCCACGACCGCCCGGTGACCGTCGACGAGGTCACCGACTCCGGCCTCGTCGAGCGCGCCCTCTGGGAGCGCGTGATCGAGGTGGCGCTCGCGCTCTTCGAGCGGGGACGAGAACTCGGCGAGGCGGCCGGCCTGGTGCTCGCCGACACCAAGTACGAGTTTGGGCTCGATGCCGAGGGACGGCTGCTCCTTATCGACGAGGTTCACACCCCGGACTCCTCGCGCTGGTGGTCAGCGGACGGCCTCGCGGAGCGCCTCGGACGCGGCGAGGAGCCCGAGAGCCTCGACAAGGAGTTCGTCCGGCGCCTCTACGCCGACCGGGGATTCACCGGTCACGGGGAGCCTCCCGAACTCGACCACGAGGTGTGGCTCGCGGTCGCTGACCGCTATCGGAGGGTGTTCAGGATGCTCACCGGGGATGATCTCGCGCCGATCTCGGGTTCCATCGAGGGGCGCGTCAAGGAGAACTGCAGGGAGGTCGCGACATGGTGACGACGAGGGTGGAGCTCGGTTCGAGGACGCGCGGGCACCAGCCCAAGGTCGCCGATCCGGCGGACGACCGGCCGAACGAGGAGTGCGGGGTGCTCGGCATCTCGACCCCTCACGGTGATGGCGTGGCCCAGATGGCGTTCTTCGGGCTGTTCGCCCTCCAGCACCGCGGACAGGAGGCAGCCGGAATCGCTGTGAGCGACGGCCGCCGGGCCCGGGTTCACAAGGACGAGGGGCTGGTGGCCAACGTGTTCACCGGCGACACCCTCGCTCCGCTGACGGGCTACCACGCGATCGGGCACACGCGGTATTCGACGACGGGCTCGAACGCGGCGCGGAACATCCAGCCGTTCCTCGTGGAGACGATGCACGGACCGCTCGCCGTCGCCCACAACGGCAACCTCGTGAACGCCTCGAGCCTCCGGGATGAGTTGCTGGCCCGCGGTTTCGGCCTGACGGCGACGAGCGACACCGAGGTGTTCACCCTCATGCTCGCCGCCTCGGGAGGTCGCACCTGGGAGGAGCGGCTCGAACGCACCGCTCCAGCATGGAAGGGGGCGTTCTCCCTGGTGCTCCTCACCGCGGATCAGGTGATAGCGGTTCGCGATCCCTGGGGGTTCCGACCGCTCTCCGTCGGACGGCTTCCTCAGGGGGGACACGCGATCGCGAGCGAGACCTGCGCCCTCGTCACCCTCGGCTGCTCCGACATCAGCGAGGTCGCCCCCGGCGAGATCGTGTCGCTCCGCGGCGCGGAGATCGAGCGCCATCAGGCCCTCGCTCCGGCCAAGCCCGCCCGCTGCACCTTCGAGTTCGTGTACTTCTCGCGACCCGATTCGGTGTGGGACGGCCACAACGTCCATCACGTGCGCCAGCGTCTCGGCGAGGAGCTCGCCGCCGAATCGGGCGTCGAGGCCGACGTGGTGGTCCCCGTGCCGGACTCCTCGATCCCCGCCGCCGTCGGCTACTCGCGTACGAGTGGCATCCCTTTCAACGACGGGCTGATCAAGAACCGCTACATCGGCCGAACCTTCATCGAGCCGACCCAGGACATGCGTGAGCGCGGTGTCGCCCTCAAATTCAACGCCCTTGCCGAGAACCTTGAGGGACGCCGGGTAGTCATGATCGACGACTCGCTGGTTCGGGGGACCACCGCCGGCCCGCTGGTGCGACTCCTGCGCGAGGCGGGGGCCACCGAGG
>JAYQAE010000205.1:0-3279 GCA_038136655.1 Ilumatobacteraceae bacterium | reverse complement strand
AGCACCAGCAGCACCGTCGCGACCACCGCGTTCCACGCCCCTCCGGTGAAGCGGAAGCCGATGGCCAAGGCCACAGCGATCATCACCGCGAAGGTGAAAAGGTTGCGCACGAGATCCGAGACGGTGCGCCCGATGATCACCGCCGAACGACTCATCGGCAGAGAGCGCAGTCGATCGACGAGGCCCTTCTGGAGGTCGTCCGCGAGACCGATACCCGTGAAGGCCGAGCCGAACACGAGTGTCTGGGCGAAGATGCCCGGCATCAGGAACTGGTCGTAGTCATCGAATCCAGGGATCACGATCGATCCGCCGAACACGTACACGAAGAGCACCAGGAACATGATCGGCTGGATGGCCGCGAAGATCAGGAGCTCGATGTTGCGGGGGATGATCCGCAGATGCCGTTCGGCCTCCACCCAAGAGTCCCGGAGCATCCACAACACACGGCGGGTCATGACTCCTCCTCCGAACTCGCGGTGTGGCCGGTGAGCGCCAGGAACACGTCGTCGAGCGAGGGCTTTCGCACTTCCACATCGAGCACGTCGACCCCGACATCGTCAAGCGCTCGAATCACCCCCGGGACCACCCCGTCCCCCGCGATGATCGGCGCGGAGAAGGCGACATCATCCGGTGACACGTCAACCGGGCCGGTGCACAGCGGCGTGAGCGCTCCGAGGGCCCGGTCGCGATTCTCCGGTCGGGCGATCCGAACGCTGAGCAACGCCCCACCGATCCGAGCCTTGAGTTGCTCGGGGGTGCCCTCAGCGATCACCCGGCCGTGATCGATGACGACGATCTGCTCAGCCAAGCGATCGGCCTCCTCGAGATACTGGGTGGTGAGCAGCACCGTCGTGCCGTCGGCAGCCAACTCCGAGATCACGTCCCACATGCCGAGGCGGCTACGCGGATCGAGGCCGGTGGTCGGCTCGTCGAGAAACAGCACCGACGGCTCGGCAATCAGACTCATGGCGATATCGAGGCGCCGACGCATGCCCCCCGAGAATCCCTTCACCACTCGATCGGCGGCGTCGGCGAGGTCGAAACGGTCGAGCAGATCGCTGGCGCGCTGGCGCACCTGGGACCGAGGCAGATGGAAGAGACGTCCGACGTAGTCGAGGTTCTCGCGGGCCGTGAGTCGTTCCTCAACCGCGGCGTATTGGCCGGTCAGACCGATGCGACGGCGGACCGCGTGCGGATCGGCGACGACATCGATGCCGTCGATGCGCGCCTCACCCGCATCCGGGGTGAGCAGCGTGGTGAGCACCCGCACCGAGGTGGTCTTGCCCGCGCCGTTCGGGCCGAGCAAGCCGTAGACCGCGCCGGTGGGAACGGCAAGGTCGACCCCATCGAGGGCGAGTGTCTCGCCGAAGCGCTTCACCACACCGCGCATCTCGACGGCGGGAGTCGTTGACATGGGATCTGTCTACCGGCGAGAGCACCAGGAGTGACGCCGAGAGACGACCGTCACAAAATCAGGATGATCAGACGCCGCGGGCTGCGTTGTCGAAGCGCGTGTACTGGCCGAGGAAGACCAGCCGCTTCGTGCCGATCGGGCCCGACCGGTGCTTGGCCACGATCACCTCAGCGGACCCCTTGTCTTGAGAGTCCGGGTGGTACACCTCGTCGCGGTACAGGAACATGACGACGTCGGCATCCTGCTCGAGCGACCCCGACTCGCGGAGGTCAGCGAGCATCGGACGCTTGTCGGAACGCTCCTCCAGGCGACGGCTCAACTGGCTGAGGGCGAGAATCGGCACCTCGAGCTCACGGGCGAGGATCTTCAGGTTCCTCGAGATCTCCGAGACCTCAAGTTGGCGGTTCTCGACGTATCCGCCGCTCGTCATGAGCTGGAGATAGTCGATGACGATGAGTGAGAGACCGCCGGCCTTCGCCTTGAGCCTGCGCGCCTTCGCCCTGATCTCCATCACGGTGACCCGCGGGTTGTCATCGAGGTAGAGCGGCACCTCGAGGCGGCCGATCGCCTTGCCGATCCGGGTCCACTCGGCCTCGAGCAACTTGCCGGTGCGCAATTTCGATGAGTCGACACGAGCCTCACTGGAGAGCACACGCTGGGCGAGTTCTTGGTGCCCCATCTCGAGGGAGAAGACCATGACCGGTTTGTCGGACGACTGCGCGACATGGGTGGCGATATTGAGCCCGAACGCCGTCTTGCCCATGGCGGGTCGCGCGCCAACGATGTAGAGCGCGCTCGGCTGCAACCCGGAGAGGATGTCGTCGAGATCGGTGAAGCCGGTCGGTACACCGGTGACGGTGTCGCCCCGCTCGTAGGCGTTCTGGATGTACTCCATCACCTCGTCGAAGAGGTCCTCGAGGGGGCGGGTGGTGTCGGTGACCCGATCCTCGGCCACCTGGAACACACGGGTCTCCGCCTCATCGAGCGCCTTCGTCACATCGTCGGGTTCGCTATAGGCGATCTCGGCGATGTCACCAGCGACATGGATGAGGCGACGGAGCATCGCCGTGTCCTGCACGATGCGGGCGTAATGACCGACACTCGAGATCGCCGGCGTCGTGTTCTGGAGGTCGACGAGGCCCTCGATGCCACCGACCTCATCGAGAAGACCATGACGGCGGAGCTCATCGGCGACGGTGACGGTGTCGGCTGGATTGCCGGCCGAGAAAAGCGCGCGGATCGCGTCGTAGATGTGCTGGTGGGCGGGCCGGTAGAAGTCCTCCGACTTGAGCCCTTGCTCGGAAACCGACGCCATGGCCTCCGGCGCGAGCAACAGGGCGCCGAGCACCGACTCCTCAGCCTGCAGGTTGTGCGGGGGCACCCGACCGGCGGAACCCCTCGGCCGGTTGTCCACACGACGACTCCCAGGCCGAGATGAACGACGGATGGGAATAGGTGAATCCCCGGTGAAGTCGTCGTCGTCGATCGGGGGGAAAGGTGATTCGTCAGACATCAGAACGACACTCTCCCAGCCGAAGCCTGTGGGAAGAAAGGGGAAAAACCCTGTGGATTACCCTGTGGACAACCAGATCGGAGCGCGTTCGTCCGATAACGGTCGGCGCCACCGATGGTGACGCCGACCGGAGGACGCATCAGGCGGGTGACACCTCGATGGTGACCGGGAAGGACACCTCGGGGTGGAGTACCGCGCGGATGACGTGCTGGCCGACGGTCTTGATCTGCTCGTCGATCTCGAGTTGCTTCCGATCGATCTCGACCGAAGTCTGCTCGGAGATCGCCGTAGCGATGTCGGCAGCGGTGATCGAGCCGAAGAGCTTGCCCTCGGCACCCGCCTTCGCGGTGAG
>JAYQAE010000204.1:0-3335 GCA_038136655.1 Ilumatobacteraceae bacterium | reverse complement strand
CGAAGGCTGGGATCGCCCACCACGAGCCGAGCGCGCTCCACGCCAGGAGCGCGGCACCGACCAGGGCGACCACCCAGATCACCGTGTCGATCGACGCGCGAGCGTCCGAGCGCTCCTGCAGGGATCGCATGACCGAGGGCTCCACCACGGGTTGGAACCAGCGGGCGTCGGCGAGGCCGCGCTCGCGGGCCAGCGCCGATTCGGGCCCAGTCAGGCGGTAGTCGCGCTTCACGAGATCGTTCGAGATCGTGGCGGTCATGGGGTCACCTCCATCCCCTCATCTCTACCAGCCGAGCCGCTGGGCGCGCTTGCCCTCGTCGAGTTCCGCGCGGGCGGCGAGCACCTCGGCTCGGGGGCTCACCTCGGGCACACCGACCTCCCAGAACGAGCCGCCCTCGGTCCAGGTGTAGGCGTCGGTGCGCAGGGCGATGACGGTGGTTCGGTCGGCGGTGCGGGCCCGTTCGAGCGCGCCCTCGAGCTCAGCGATGCTGGTCACCGTCTCGGTGTTGCATCCCATCGCGGCTGCGTGGGCGGCGAAGTCCACCCGGACCTCCTCCACGATGCGCGAGTCGGCGATGAGGTTGTTGAACGGAACCCCGCCCTGGTTGACCTGGAGGCGGTTGATCACGGCGAATCCGCCGTTGTCGCACACGATCACAGTCATCCGATGGCCCGACAGCACCGATGAGTAGAGATCGCTGTTCATCATCAGATAGGAGCCGTCGCCAACGAGCACCACGACCTCGCGGTCGGGAAGGGCCATCGCGGCGCCCCAGCCCCCGGCGATCTCGTATCCCATGCATGAGTAGCCGTACTCGGTGTCGAAGGAGTGACAGACGTCCGAGCGCCAGCCGTTCACCAACTCGCCCGGGAAACCCCCGGCCGCGGTGAGCACATAGGTGTCGTCGTTGGCGTGCCGACTCACCGCACCGACCACTTGGGCGTAGGTCGGCAGGTCGGTGGTGCCCTGCTCAGGGTCGGCGATCCGATCGATGTAGGCGTGGTATCCGGCCACCTCGGTGGCGCAGCGCTCCGCCCAACTGGCGGGAGCGGTCCAGTCGCCAAGCGAGGAGTCGATCTCGGTGATCGTCTCGCGGGCGTCGCCAATCACGGTCTGGGCGAGATGTTTCGTGGCGTCGAAGCGAGCGGTGTTCACCCCGATGAGGCGCATGTCCTCGTTGGCGAACACAGTCCAGGACCCGGTGGCGAAGTCCTGCAGGCGCGTGCCGATGGCGATCACCACATCGGCCTCGGCGGCGAGGGCGTTCGCCGAGGTGCACCCGGTCACGCCGATCGTTCCCGCGTGGAGTGGATTCGACTGCGGGATGGACGTGCGCCCGGCGACGGTCTCCACGACGGGGATGCGGTGCCCTTCAATGAGCGCGAGCAACTCGGTTTCGGCCTCCGACCAGTGGACGCCACCGCCGGCGATGATGAGCGGCTTCTCGGCCCCGCGAATCGCTTCAATGGCCGCCGCGATCTCCGCGCGATCGGCGCGCTGCCGCCGAGGGTGATGCACCCGTTCGGCGAAGAAGCGCTCCGGAAAGTCAAAGGCCTCCGCCTGGACGTCTTGGGGAAGGCCGATGAAGGCGGGGCCGCACTCGGCGGGGTCGAGCATGGTCTCGATGGCGTGGGGCAGCGACTGAAGAATCTGCGCGGGGTGGGTGATGCGGTCCCAGTAGCGGGTCACCGCTCGAAAGGCATCGTTCACCGTGGTCGACGGCGCACCGAAGTGCTCCACCTGTTGGAGCACGGGGTCGGGGATGCGCGAGGTGAAAGTGTCGCCAGCCAGCAGCAGCAGCGGCAGGCGATTGGCCATCGCGACCCCGGCCGCGGTGACCATGTTGGTCGCGCCGGGGCCAACCGAGGAGGTAGCCACCATGATCTGGCGCCGTTTCACCGCCTTGGAGTACGCCGTCGCGGCGAGCGCCATGCTCTGCTCGTTCTGCCCGCGCCAGGTCGGCAGGTCGTCTTGGACGCTCTCGAGGGCGTGACCGAGGGAGGTGACGTTGCCGTGACCGAAGATCGCGAACACGCCGGGGAAGAGCGGGACGGTGCGTCCATCGATGACAGTCTTCTGCGCGATGAGGTACCGGACGATCGCCTCGGCGGTGGTCAGTCTGATCGTCTTCATCGGGTCGCTCCTCGTCTCGTGTCGGTCATGTCGTTCGCGGTCGACGCACTCAGTCCTGTCTGATCGAGCTGACGGTCTCCCAAGCACCCGATTCGCACGACCGAAGCCAGGCCGACTGGAAACTCACGTAGTCGACGGCCTCGGAGAACCCGGGACGGTGCTGCTCGCCGGTGGCGACCGCGGTGAGGAACTCGTAGTTCTCGATCACCTTGAGGTCCTCGTAGCCGATGGCGTTGGCATCCCCGGGCACGAAATGCCCGTGATAGGGGTAGCGGTCCCCGGCGTAGACCGTGGTGTAGCCACGGGGGGCGCGACCCTCGTCGTCCACCAGGAACACCTGCATCTCGTTCATCGTCTCGAGATTCCAGCGCAGGGCACCCTTCGTGCCGTAGACGTCGAAGGCCATCTGCGACTCAGGGCCAATGATGGCGCGCGACGACTCGAAGGTGCCGCGGGCGCCGTTGGCGAATCGGACCATGGCAGCGGCGTAATCCTCGTTGGTGACCTCACCGGTCGGGTCACCGGGCTGCCCGCGGTCGTAGTGGGTACCTCCGGCCTTCGGCAACGGCCGATCGCGGATGAACGTCTCGCGGGTGCCCGACACCTCGGTGATCGGTCCGAGCAGCATGTGGGCGAGGTCGACGGCATGGCTGAGGATGTCGCTCGACACGCCGTAGCCGGCCTCGTCGACGAGGAACCTCCACGAGAGCAGGCCCATCGGATCCGCCCCGTACATCGAGAAGAACCGGCCCCGGTAATTGGTGATCTCACCGAGGCGACCGCTGTCGATGAGCGCTTTGGCGTGCTGGACCAGCGGCGCCCAGCGGTAGTTGTAGCCAACCCCGGTGATGACCCCGGCCCGACGGGCGGCGGCCTCGATGCGCACGGTCTGATCGGGCGTGCCCCCGACCGGCTTCTCGCAGAAGACGGCTTTGCCAGCCTCTGCGGCGGCGATGGCGATCTCCTCGTGCATCATGTTCGGCGCAGTCACGTACACCACGTCGACATCGGGGTGATCGACGACCGCTCGCCAATCCTCGACCGCCTCGCGGAAACCGACGCCGGAGACCGCCTGCTCGCGGCGCTCGGCCACGTTGTCGCCGCAGACGATGAGGGCGGTGTCGAAGACGCGCTCGGGAAAAAGCGAGGCGATCCGCGCGGCCGAGCGGGAATGGGCCTGACCCATCCAGCCGAAGCCGAC
>JAYQAE010000203.1:0-3339 GCA_038136655.1 Ilumatobacteraceae bacterium | reverse complement strand
GAACGCGAGGATCCGGTTCGAGAACTTGAACTCGCCGATCAGCATCGTGTCGCCGAGATCGAGAATCGAGGCCGGGAAGTAGAGCCCGGTCGCCGAGGTCTGCGGACGAGCACCGACCCCACCCTCACCGATCTCGCGCGACGGGTTGGCCCCCGCGAGCGCCGCATCAACCGTGTCCCACACGAGCACCCGATGGAACGAGGTGTCGGCTATCGCGAGACCCGGACCCGACCCGTCACCCGACCCATCGCCCATCGTGAACACCGCCTGCATCGGGAGGTTGGTCCGAGCGTTCACCCGCGACTGCACCCCTCCGCCACGGATGTCAACCAGCACGATGTCGCCACCCTCATACGGAGCGATCAACAACTTGCCGTCCTCCATATCGAGACGTCCCGGCCCGCGGTAGTCGATCTCGAGGATCGGGTCCTGACCGTCATTCGGGACGCCCTCGAACACGAACACCCGGTCCGCGTTGCGGTCAGACAGGGCGAAGTACTCACCGTCGTAGGCGACGCCCTTGATCTCGCTCACCGAGATCGATCCGACCCGGCTGAACATGGTCACATCGGGCAGCGCGCCCGGCTCGAAGTCATTCCACACATTGACGACATCGCGACCGCCGGTGATGAACGTCGACCCCGACATCGCGTTGTCCCACGGCGCCTGACCGAACACGTACACGACATCGGCGAGTGTTCCCGTCTCCGTCGGCATCGATGTCCACACGTGCAACTGACGGTCGTAGTCGCTCGACGCGAACAGCATCTCGCCATCGGAGGCGAGCACCGGGTTTTGGATGTAGCCATCGCGCAGCAGCGACAGCACATCGAAGTCATCGACGTTCAACGCGAAGTCAGGATTCCGATTGGCCACATCATCCGGGTCGGTGCTCGCACCAACCCAGGCCGTCACGCGGTTGCCGTTGTACTCGATGAAGAACACCGTGTTGCCGGCCACCACGACGTCACCGCCGTCGCCGCCGAGATAGGCGTGGAGATCCTGCTCGCCCCCGGGTGTGCCCTGGCCCGGGACGTTCATCGCCTGCGTTTGGATACGAGCAGCCGCGGTCGCGTCATCGATCGGGAACTGCTCCCAGACATGGACCGACTCGCCACCAGCGGCGAGGGCGATCATGCCGTCGCCGAGCGCCTCGCCCTGATACCAGTCGGCGAGACAGCCATCGGGCTCACCGATCGGCAATCGGTCAACCCACACATGAGTCTGGCGGCCGGCGTTCGGTGAGTTCTGATCGCCCATCCCCCAACATGACGGGAAGCGACCATTCTCATCACCGATCAGGAACGACGATCCGTTCGAGGTGATGTTTCGCGGAGTGCCAACCGACTCCGACGACGTCACCTGGGGCCGCTCGGTCCCGGTGAACGGGAACGTCTCCCAAATGAGAATCTCACCGCGACGGGTGTTCGTAGAGATCAACGTCGTGCCGTCGGTCCACAGTCCCCACGGCCACGGATCACCCACGCCAAGCCGCTCAAGATCGAGGATCACATCGGCCGGGGAGCCATCGGACATCGGCGGCGTGTTCCAGATCAGGATCCGACCGTTCTCGGTGTCGGCCACGAGGATCTTCCCGTCGGGGGTCATCTCGACCGCGCCAGGCCAGTTCATCTCGGCTGGACCATCACCCGGAAGCGTCGACGAGTGATCGGGCTGGCCGAGCACCACATCCGGATCGGTCGGACCGGTCGGAATCGAGTTGTAGAGCAGGACGCGGTTGTTGAACCGGTCGGCCACCACCAGCCGTGTTCCGTCGCTCGCCCCCGAGGCCGGATGATTCATCCGAGACCCATCGGCTGTCGCCCCGACTCCGAGCGCCGAGAGGGCGAAGATCGCACCCCCCTCGGAGCCCGATGCATCGACTCCGACGCCAGCGGCAATCGCGCCATCGGCGACCGTGCCGGGTTCGCGCTCGCAGACGATCACATCAGCCATCTGACGCAACTGGACCCGACGGCCCGCGAACAGATCGGCGCACTGATCCACCTCGGAGACCTCGCCGTCGCCCCCAGCGCCGGGAGTCGCCGGGCCGACCGGATCGGGCACCGTCGTCGGCGCCGGCTCAGGCTGGGCGGGCTCGGGAGCAGGTTCCGGAGCCGGCTCCGGCTCGGACTGCGCGGGCTCGGGGGCAGCGGCGGGAGCGGTCGGCTCCGGTGCGCTGTCACCGCCACCGCAGGCGCTGAGCGTCGCGAGGAGCAGCGCGGTCGAGGCGGCCGCGAACCGGCGGCGACCAGCAGGAGCAGGACGTGAGTTCCGAGACACATCGCGGACAATAACCAGAGCGCCGCCATGGATAGAGCAGCGCTGCGGTAACCGCCGGCACCCCGAAGAATCGGGAGTCAGCCACTACCGTGGACGTATGTCTCGTCCCAGTTTCCGGGCTTTCCGCGCCGACACCAGCGGTGAGGAGATCGCCCGCGGCGTCGTCACCATGACCACTGACGATCTCGCTGACGACGGGGTGCTCGTCGAGGTGCACTGGTCGAGCGTCAACTACAAGGACGGCCTCGCCTCCACCCCAGCCGGCAAAGTCGCGCGGGTCTCCCCCATGGTTCCCGGCGTCGACCTCGCGGGGGTGCTCCTCGAGGATGCCGGCGACACCCCGGCCGGCACCGAGATCATCGTGCACGGCTACGACCTCGGCGTCGCGCGTCACGGCGGGTTCGCGCAATTCGCTTCCGTGCCGGTCGACTGGATCGTTCCCCTCCCGAGCGGGCTCAGCCTTCGCGACGCCATGGTGATCGGAACCGCCGGCTACACCGCAGCCCTCTCGGTGATCGCGTTGATCGACCACGGAATCACACCGGACAGCGGACCGGTGCTCGTCACCGGGGCGACCGGCGGCGTGGGCAGCACCGCCGTCGGCATGCTCGCTGGACTCGGCTACACCGTGGCCGCCTCAACCGGCAAGCCCGACGAAGCCGACTTCCTCAAAGCGCTCGGCGCCAGCGACATCATCGACCGCGCCACACTCGCCGAGGAGGGCCGACGACCACTCGAGTCCACCGTGTGGGCCGGAGCCGTCGACTGCGTCGGCGGCGTCACCCTCGCCAATGTGCTCAAGCAGATCAACTACGGCGGTGCGGTGGCGGCCAGCGGCCTGACCGGAGGCGCGGCACTTCCGACCACCGTGATGCCCTTCATCCTCCGCGGGGTGTCACTCCTCGGCATCGACTCGGTGCAGACGCCGATCGCGCGGCGACGCGAGGTCTGGGGCCGCATCGCCACCGACCTGCGCCCCAACGGCCTCGACCGCATCGGTCGAGATATCTCCCTCGACGATCTCGACGATGTGCTCACCGCGATCCTCCAAGGCGG
>JAYQAE010000202.1:0-3339 GCA_038136655.1 Ilumatobacteraceae bacterium | reverse complement strand
TGAAGACGTCAGGGGCGATCTCTTCGCAGAGGCCGTCTCCCGTGCACAGATCCTGGTCGATCCAGACCTTCATGTCGTTGGGGCTCCTTGTGGGGGTCCGATAACTGGCCTCCGCATCCTAACGGACCCTCCGCTCAGACGCAGGATGCTCCGTGGGACTCGTGACAGGAGCCGGTGTAGGGTCGCGGGCGGAGGTGCGTGGTGAACCAAGAACGCGATGAGTCGTCCGACGCCGCCGCCAACGGCGCGCCGAGTCCTGAAGCCCAGCGCCTCCGGGTGCTCGAGGATCGCCTCCTCGAAGCCAAGGGTCGCCTCGCTGCCGCGACCGCTCAGAACGAGAAACTCTCGTACACCCTGCGCGAGTCACGCGAGCACATCGCGGCTCTTCGCGACGAGGTCGACAAGTTGACCCGGCCACCGAGCCCCTATGGGGTGGTGGCCACTCGAAACGACGACGGCACGCTCGACATCCACTCGATGGGCCGCAAGATGCGCGTAGAGGTCGACCCCACGCTCGAGCTTGACGACATTGAGCCCGGTGATGAGGTGTATCTCAACGACTCGTCGGCCGTGATCGGTCACCGCCGCTCCGATCCCGTCGGGGAGGTAGCCACCCTGCAGCACCTGCTCGACGACGGAATCCGCGTAGTCGTCACCGGCCGAGGTGACGAGGAGCGGGTGTGCGAGCTCGCCGGCTCCCTGAGGGGAACCAGACTTCGGCTGGGTGATCGCGTTCGGATCGATCCGAGGGCCTCCGTTGTCCTCGAGGTGCTCCCGAGGCCCGAGGTCGATGAGCTCCTGCTAGAGGAGATCCCCGATGTCGGCTACGACGACATCGGCGGGCTCGGCACCCAGATCGAGGCGATCGCCGATGCCGTCGAGCTTCCGTTCCTGCATCAGGAACTGTTCGCCGAGCACCGTCTTCCCGCGCCCAAGGGAATCCTCCTCTACGGCCCGCCGGGCTGCGGCAAGACGCTGATCGCCAAGGCAGTCGCGAACAGCCTCGCCCGCAAAGTGGCCGCTCAGATGGGCGAGGGCAAGGGCCGCAGTTACTTCATCAACATCAAGGGCCCCGAGCTCCTCAACAAATACGTCGGCGAAACCGAACGCCAGATCCGCCTGATCTTCCAGCGAGCCCGAGAGAAGAGCGAGGAGGGCTGGCCGGTCATCGTTTTTTTCGACGAGATGGACTCCATGTTCCGGACCCGCGGAACGGGGATCTCCTCCGATATGGAGTCCACCATTGTCCCCCAGTTGTTGGCTGAGATCGATGGTGTCGAGGGTCTTCGCAACGTCATAGTGATCGGCGCGACCAATCGCGAGGATCTGATAGATCCGGCGATCCTTCGACCCGGTCGTCTCGACGTGAAGATCAAGATCGAGCGCCCGGATGCGCAAGCGGCTGCCGAGATCTTCGCGCGATACCTGACCGATGAGATCCCGATCGCCGACGGCGCTTCGGTTCCCGATCTCATCGCCTCGACCGTGGACGCGATGTACGCCGACCTTCCCGAGAACCGATTCCTCGAGGTCACCTACCAGAACGGTGATCGGGAGGAACTCCACTTCAAGGACTTCGCCTCGGGGGCCATGATCGAGAACATCGTGAGACGCGCGAAGAAGTCCGCGATCAAGCGGGTGATTGCCGGTGGTGGGCGTGGTGTGGCGCTCGAGGATCTCCTCTCGTCGATTCGCCAGGAGTTCAAGGAGCACGAGGACCTCCCGAACACGACGAATCCCGATGACTGGGCGAAGATCTCCGGGCGCAAGGGTGAGCGGATCACGTTCATCAGAACGCTCATGAATGACGATCAGCGATCGGGGTCCGGTGGTCGGGCGATCGAGCGCTCGTCCACCGGCCAGTACCTGTAGGTCGACCCATGGCGCTCCCCAAGGTCTGTGGGATAGAGACCGAGTACGGCATCTTCGTGAGAGGAGCCGAGAACGACCCGGTGGCCGCATCGTCGCTGTTGGTGAACGCTTACGCGGATCGTCTCGGCCCGCGACCCGGCTGGGATTACGAGCACGAGCGCCCGAGCTCGGACGCGCGCGACCCCGCGCCCCCGGCCCTCGATGGCGGACTCGATCCGGAACTCGAATCGCGCCTAGTGAATACGGTGCTGCGAAACGGCGCGAGGTACTACGTCGACCACGCCCATCCTGAGTTGTCGACACCGGAGGTGCGCACCGCTCGAGACGCGGTGCTCTGGGACGTCGCGGGGGAGCGCATCGTCAGGCGCTCGGTGGACATGGCGCTCGGACATCTCCCGACGGGCGCCGAGATCGTGATCCACAAGAACAACTCCGACGGGAAGGGCAACTCCTACGGATGCCATGAGAACTACCTCGTGGACCGCGCGGTTCCCTTTGGGTGGGTGGTCAACGGCGTTCTCGCCCACTTCGTGAGCCGCCAAGTGATCTGCGGAGCGGGAAAGGTCGGGTCGGAGTTCCCTGGGCAGTCTCCCGACGCCGTGCCGTTCCAGATCTCGCAGCGGGCCGACTTCTTCGAGGAGCAGGTGGGTCTCGAGACGACGATCCGGCGTCCGATCGTCAATACCCGAGATGAGCCACACGCGGATCCGCTCGTGTATCGACGCCTGCACGTCATCTGTGGGGATGCCAACATGTCGCAGGTCTCCACCCTGTTGAAGGTGGGAACGACATCCATCCTCCTCGCCATGATCGAGGATGGCGCGCTCAGCGATGATCTCTTGCCGGCGAATCCGGTGACAGCCGTGCGTCAGATCAGCCATGACCCGACCCTTCGAGCGACGATCCTGCTCGACGACGGGCGCCGATTCACCGCACTGGACATCCAAGAGGCGCTCCTTGAGCAGGCGCGCGCCTGGGCGGATCGGTTCGGACTGGAATCGGTAGGTACCGAGGTCGGTCGGGAGGTGCTCGACCGCTGGACCGATGTGCTGTCGTCGCTCCGCAGTGGTGACGGACGGGCCGCGCGATGGGTCGACTGGGTCGCGAAAGCTCGCCTCCTCGACGCCTACGGCGCCCGCCACTCCATCGCCGAGGGCGCTCCCCGGATGCGAGCGATCGACCTTCAGTACCACGATCTTCGCCCCGATCGCTGTTTGGCGGCCCGCGTCGGACTCGAGGAGATCCTCGATGACGCCGAGGTAGCGCGCGCGGTGGACGAGCCTCCCTCCGATACCCGCGCGTACTTCCGTGGGAGGTGCCTCGGCAAGTTTGGGGATCGCGTCGTGGCGGCCAACTGGGATTCGATGGTTTTCGACCTCGGTCACGACCCCCTCCGCCGCGTGCAGATGTCCGAACCGTTGCGCGGGACCGCCGACCTCGTCGCTAACGTGATCGACGAGAGTTCAA
>JAYQAE010000201.1:0-3382 GCA_038136655.1 Ilumatobacteraceae bacterium | reverse complement strand
TTCGTCGAAGTCGATGGCGGCACCCACGCCTGCAACCTGACGCATCCGGGACCGGTCAACGAGGCGATCTCCGCCTTCATCGACTCACTCGGCTGACCCGACGGGAGACGGCCTCAGCAGTCACCGGTCGGCATCGACAGCGTCAGGCGCGCACCTGATCCAGGATGTCGCGACAGCGCTCGGCCGACTCCTCGTCGGTCACCGGGATCGAGAACTCAATGCGGTCACATCGCGAGCCGTAACGGTCGCGCAACTGGGCGGCGATCGTGTCGTGGGTGCCGATCGTCGCCACCGTGTGGAGGATCTCATCATCGACGACCGTCGCCAGCTCCTCCCACCGGCCCGCCTTCGACAACGACGCCGCTCGATCGGCCTCGTCCTCCCAGCCTTGCAATTCGAAGACCCTGCGATAGGCCGGGGTGGACAGGTAGAAGGCAACCCGGGCCCGCACGGTGCGGATCACTGAGTCGAGCGCCGCCTCATCGGGGGCCGTGCCGATCAACGGCTTCATGCAGACCTCGACCTCGCCGGCTCGACGACCGGCCCGCGCCGTGCCCTCGGACACCGCGGGGAGCACCGACTCGTCGATGAAACGCGTGGTGCAGATCGGGTGGAGCCGAACACCATCGGCGACCTCACCCGCCACCGCGCACATGCGGGGTCCAATCGCTGCGACGTGAATCGGGATGTCGGGATGCTCAATCGGGCCGGGATCGAAGAGGGGCACCATGAGGCTGAGGTTGAAGTGCTCGCTCTCGAACGCCAGTGGCGTCCGTTCCTGCCAACACGTCCAAACGGCTCGGATCGCTCCGATCGTGTCTCGCATCCACGGTGCCGGTGGGTGCCACTCCATCCCGAAACGACGTCGGATATGCCCGCGAACCTGGGTGCCGAGCCCGAGGAGGAAACGTCCGCCGGAGACCTTCGACAAGGTCCATGCCGACATCGCGGTTGTCGCCGGGGAGCGCGGGAAGGCCATCGCTACCGAGGTGCCGAGTTGGATCCGCTCGGTGGTCGTCGCGCCGAGGGCCAGAAGTTGATACGGATCCCATTTCGTCTCCTCGACCAGCACGGCGTCGAGGCCGACCCGCTCCGCCAGCGCCGCGCCCGTCGCGAACGAGGACGGGTCGAGCGGCACGTCGGGCTCGCGGAGCCCGGGGTCGAGTTTGCCGAGAGGAAGGAGGGATTCGACGAGCACGGCGTCAGCGTCGTCGACCGTCACCCCCGCCGACGAGGCGGAGCGGTGGAATGAGCGAGGCTGTCGCGGCGTTCGTTCTGACATGCCCTCCCCCGCCTCCATTGTCGACCGTGTGCTCGACGCGACGATCGCCCCCGGTTTTTCCGCAATCGGTTCCGGTGTGCGGCGCCGGCTCGCCGAATGGGGTCCTCCGATCGACCGAGACATCTCCGGCAACACGTATGTGGTGACGGGCACGACCTCGGGAATCGGCGCTGAGGTCGTTCGCGAGCTGACGCGTGCCGGCGCGCGAGTCCTCGCCGTCGGCCGGGATCGGGAGCGCACCGAGACCTCGGCGGCCGCGCTCGGGGCCGAACCCGTCGTGGCCGATATGTCCAACCTAGAAGCGGTCCGCGAGGCCTGCCGACACATCCTCGCCGAGACTGAGCGACTCGACGGACTCGTTCACAACGCCGGTGCCCTTGTTGCTGAGCGAGTCGACAACGCCGTGGGCATCGAGTCGACCGTGGCGGCGCAGGTCCTCGGACCCTTCCTGATGACCAGCCTGCTCCTCGACCGCCTGTCGTCCGAGGCGGCGCGGCCGGGACGGGTGGTCACGGTCGCCTCGGGCGGCATGTACGCCGCGGGGCTCTCGACCGGATCACTCCAGATGCCCGCGGAGAGCTACCGGGGATCGGAGCAGTACGCGCGGGCGAAACGCGCCCAAGTCACCTTGAACGAGATGTGGGCCGACCGGGTCGACCCGACCCAGGTGGTCTTCCACGCCATGCACCCCGGCTGGGCCGACACTCCGGGTGTCCGCAGCTCGCTGCCCCGGTTCCATCGCACGCTTTCCCCCGTTCTGCGATCAGCGGCCGATGCCGCCGACACCGTGCTCTGGCTGCTGACCTCCGAGGAAGGCGCCGCATCGAGCGGTGGGTTCTGGCATGACCGCCGTCGGCGGGCCATTCACCGCCTTCCGACGACACGACGCACCGACACCGCGGCCCGGCGCCAGCAACTTTGGGACTGGGTGGTCGAACAGACCGACGACCCGTTGAGCTGAGACCGCTCAGCCCGCGAGGGTGTTGCCGAACACCTGCCAGGCCAGCGCGGACTTCGCCGTCAGGCTGAGTACCAGGTAGACGCGCTCGCCGTAGAGGTAGTCCGACCAACGTCCGACCCCTCGATACTGCAGCCACTGGTTCAGCGCGAACAGGTTGAAGAAAATGAACAGGCTGATCAGGATCCCCCACACGAAGGCGGGGAACTCGGGCTGACCAGATGGGCCGATCACGTAGATGAACAGCACCACCCACGGCACACCACCAGCGATGCAACCGAACCAGAACGGGCTCCACCACACGGGCTGGCCGGGGCGGTTGACCACCTCCATGATCCAACCGAAGAGGATCATCGCCGCGTTCGCCCCCGCGAGGCCGAGCAGTGCCGCGATGTCGGAGATCCCGAACACCATGGCGATGAGGATGATCATCAGCGTCGACGAGAGCGAGTACTCCACCCATCGGAACCGGTTCTGCTGACGAGACAGTTCAGCGAGGTAGGTGCGACGACCGACGGTCGAGACGATGCCGTGGAAGAGCGCCGACAGGATCAGGAAGCCCGCCGCGCCCCAGGCGACCGGAATCTCGAACATCTTCTCAAGACGCTCCGGAGCGAGGTCACCGTTCGGAGCGTCATTCCAGAAATAGGAGGCGACCGGCAGGGCGAAGTCGTTGGCGAGCACCAACACCGCAATCGCCTGAACAGCGTGGAGCAGCGTGGCGATCAGGTTGAGTCTCTGAAGCCGTGCGGCCCGATCCTCTGGAACGGTGATCGTCGTCTCGGTCATGCTCGCGGTCTCCTTCTCTCAGCCGGCTGCAACCGGTCCCCCTGAGCGTACGTTCCGATGCCACCTCGCGACAGCCAGGCAGCCGACCGAGGCGACAGCCGCGCCGGCCGCGGCCACACCGGACAGTCGCGGATCTCCGGATACATCGGTCAGCCGCCCAGCGAGGATCGGCGCGACACCACCGCCCAACGACACGAGCAGGGCCACCGCGCCCATCAGCGAGCCGAAGTCCTCGGCTGGAAGGACATCGCGGGCGACAATCCCGTCGAGGGCGGAGAGTGCTCCGATCGACGTGCCGGCCAGCACGGTGTACACCGCGGCGACCCACGGCGACCCCGCCGCAAGAACGATCA
>JAYQAE010000200.1:2010-3395 GCA_038136655.1 Ilumatobacteraceae bacterium | reverse complement strand
ACAGGATCAGCTTCGATCAAGCCGCTTGAGGAGACCGAACGGCAAGCGCCGGAGAACGACCCCTACAAGGCGGAGGATTCCAGGCACCCAAATCACCTGACTGTTCCCACTCCGAACGGCACGCTGGACAGCGGAGGCCACTGCGTCTACGTCCACGGCGAACGGAGCCTCCGGCACCTCACTCGAAAGGCCGGTTCTCACGTAACCCGGACGAACGACAATTACGGAAACCCCCGCTGGCGAGAGCTCTGCTCGAAGTGCGAGCGCGAGGCGATCGGCAGTGGACTTCGATGCGCCGTACACGAGGTTGCTCGGTCGAAGTCGCTCAACCGCGATAGAGGAGAGCAGCACAACGGTGCCGAAACCGGCCGCTCGCATCCGTGCAGCAAGCTCGAGCAGCGTCACGCTTGCTCCAGTGGAGTTCACGATGAACGCGTCGGTCGTTGATCGTTCCAGGGTCAACTGGTCGCCGACAGGGCCGAGGACCCCGACCGCGATTACCGCCACGTCGATACCGCCAAGCCGGTCGAAGCATTCCTTCACCGCTGTGTGGATACTCGCGGGGTCGTCGGCGTGGTATTCCACCTCGGTGACGGAAACAGAATCTCTGGCTTCATCGTGAGGGTCCCGATTCGCTCCCCTCACCGCGAGGGCCACCTCCGTAGCCCCGTCCTCAACGAGACGCCGCAGGATCGCCTCCCCGATTTCGCTTCGGCCTCCAAAGAGGGCAACTCTGCGGGGTGAGCCGAGGGCATCCATCAGTCCGAGTCTCCCACCGAAACTTGAGCGCTTACCAGCTCAAGGCGCGTCCCGAGGTCCGAGCACCACCGACCTTGAGGGTCCATCGCGTCGCGAACCGCGCGCCACTCAGCGAGCCGCGGATATCCCCGTTCCACGGCGCGCGGCCGCAGATATGCGTCCTTCGCGAGGTAGTGGCGACCTCCCGCGTCCAGCACCAGAGCATCGATCTTGTCGAGCGTGGTCCGAAGGGTCGCTCCCCCGTTCGCAGGCACATCCACGGTCAGGGTCCACCCGGATATCGGGAAGCTGAGCGGGCGATTACTTCCCGGACCGAACCGCTTCAGAACGTTCAAGGATGAGGGGAGCCGCGAGCGTGACCAGGCCGACACCACCTGGTGCAGCACCTCGTCCGCACCATCCGGTACGCAGATCTGATGCTGGATGAAACCGCGTGGACCATAGAGCCGATTCCAGCCGCCCACGCCGTCAAGCGGGTGAAAGAACGTTGGGATCCGTTGTAATTCCCCCTGGCGGCTTCTCGGAGCCTTCCTCCACCCGAGTTCATTGAACATCGATGTCGTGAGCCGGTTCACCAGATTCACCGGTGGAAGGAAGCGACCAGCGGCCAAAATCCGCGGAGCCCG
>JAYQAE010000200.1:0-2000 GCA_038136655.1 Ilumatobacteraceae bacterium | reverse complement strand
GCGTAACGGTGACGAGCATCCAGTTCCCGCATCCTCGTCATGAGTTCGCCGAGATCATCCACGCGGTAGGTATCGACGATCATCCTCGGAGAGACAATTGGAATAAGGGAGAAACAGACCTCGGTGATCAAGCCCGTCAGGCCCATCCCACCGACAGTCGCGTCGAACTCCTTGGTGCCTGGCACAAGTTGGTGCGTCACACCGGCACCGTCGACCAGTTTGAGCCACCTCACATGGTCACCGAAGGATCCATCGTGGTGATGGTTTTTGCCATGGATATCAGCCGCCACCGCTCCACCGACGCTGACCATGCGCGTCCCCGGGGTAACCGGAACGAAAAAGCCACCGGGTACCGCAGCGGAGATAACTCGGTCGATCGTCACATCCGCGGAGCAGATCGCCCATCCCGCAGCCTCGTCGATCTCCAATCGATTGTCGCTGAGAGAGACAACATTGCCGCCGGCGAGAACAGCGGCATCGCCGTAGGCCCGACCCATTCCACGCGCTAACCAGGCCCCGCTCGTTGCTGCAATCGAGTGCGCGACCGAATCGACCGACTCGTAGTGGCGGCGGACATTCACCGGCGCCGTTCTTCCCCAGCCACTCAGGCGCGCGTTCTCAATCATGCGTAGAAGGCGAGGGCCGCGAGGATGGCGAAGGCCCCGGCCGCCAACAGAAGACCACGGTCAGAGAGCAACAGGTCCTCCGGACTCTCCCCGGCGCCCCGCGAGACGAGCAGAAGATAGCGGAGCACTCCGTACAGCACCGGCACCAAGGTGAGCTCGGCCGCCACCGGGGTGGTAACAGTGGGCTGGGCGTCACCAAGGGCCCAGAGCGCGTAGCCCATGAGCGAACAGGCTGAGGCAATCACAATGACCTGCACCAGGAAGGGCTCGTTGTACTCACGGTTCACTGGGCGGGCGTCTCCACCAGCCCGGAGCTCCGCGAGTCGCTTTCCCGCCGCGGCCACGATCGACCCTGAGGCGACGGTTAGCAGGAACCACGACGACGGACGCACCTGAACAACCGCGGCGCCCGCAAGGGCTCGCAAAACGAAACCTGAGCCCAAACCAAGAAGGTCAACGATCGCCAGGTGCTTCAAGACGAGCGAGTAGGCAGTGGTCCAGATGAGGTAGGCACCAGCCACCAACCCGAACTGCGTTGTCAGGCGGGCCGCGATCGCGACAGCGACTACGACGCTCACCACCGCGACCAAGATGGCAATAGCGATCGACACCTCACCGGACGCGACTGGCCGATAGCGCTTCGTCGCATGCGCCCGATCCCGCTCGACATCCACCACATCATTGAGGCAATAGGTAGCGATTGAGACCAGCGTGAAGACGATGACGGCCAAGACCGCTTGGATGAGGGCGGAACGGTCGCCAAGTGCCCCAGCGGCAAGAGGGACCGCGAGAACGAGGGAGTTCTTCGTCCACTGCCGAGGACGGGCCAAGCGGATTATCGAACCCACAGTGATCGCCTCGCAACACGCGTTCCCTCACTTGCGAAGTCCAAGAGGGCGTCGTCCCCGGAGGAGTCGCCGTACGCGACGACATGCACTTGGCTGGGCTCAGGGAAGTTCTCCGAGAGCCAGCCGCGCAGTCGCCGAACCTTCTCGTCACCGCGGCAATTGGGACCAGCCAGTCGCCCGGTGGCCACGTCATCGATGAACTCGAGTCGCGTCGCCAGAGCCACTTCGGCTCGGATCATCTCGGCGACAACAGACACGTAGTGATCGTAGGACGCGGAGACGATCACGATGCGACCCCCTTCCATGCGGTGGGCGTCCAAGCGTTGGATGGTGTCTTCGCGTAGCCAGTTCCCGATCCGTGTCGTCGCGAATCGCCGACCCGATATCTCGAGCTCCCGGCGTTCTTTCCCGCCAAGCCAAGAGGAGAGAACCACCTTGACAGCATCGCGATCGGTCCGCATGAGTCCGGCGAGCAGGGGCTTCGCGCTCCGGAGTACCAACCTGAGTAATCGAGACCATCCAAGCT
>JAYQAE010000199.1:3162-3395 GCA_038136655.1 Ilumatobacteraceae bacterium | reverse complement strand
GGGACGGAATGTCCTCGACGTCGGCTACAACGCTGACGAGATCTTCACTGCGCTCGGCAAGCAGATCTCATCTGGTCAGCGCGCACCCGACCACATCTACGGAGACGGTGAGGCCGGAGCTCGAATCGCCGAAATCCTGGCGCAAGCCGAACTTCATGCAGACAAAAAGCTGACGTATGGCCTCGAAGGTCCCGAGGAGTGAGCACACTCGGGATCGTGCCCGCGCGGGGAGG
>JAYQAE010000199.1:2652-3152 GCA_038136655.1 Ilumatobacteraceae bacterium | reverse complement strand
ACGTCGTCCAACACGCACTGTCCGAACTCGGAACCTCTTGGGACGCCGTGATGATCCTTCAGCCGACTAGCCCGTTTCGGAACGTTGAGGACATCGACCGTTGCCTCGAACTGTTTGCAAACGTTGAGCCCGACAGCGTTGTAAGCGTGACAGAGGTCGGCGACCACCACCCAGCAAGAATGAAGTCGATCGAGGCCGGCTTTCTCATCGATCCACCGTTTGCTGAGGACGTCGAAGGGCAACCGAGACAAACCCTTCCCAAGCTGTACCTGAGAAATGGGGCTATCTACCTCACCGCGACTCAAGTCCTGCTCAACGGATCGATCAAGGGCTCGCGGTCGCTCGCTTATGTCATGCCAGAGGAGCGATCACTCAACATTGACAATGAGTTCGACCTAAGAATCGCAGACGCGGTCGCTCGCACGAACGAGCCCACATGATTCTCCATCTTGAGGCTGACGCATACCCCACGGAGTCGCGCGCCCCGCGGCGCTCGCACG
>JAYQAE010000199.1:0-2601 GCA_038136655.1 Ilumatobacteraceae bacterium | reverse complement strand
CTCATAGAACTCATGGCGGAGAATCAGCCTCTCGCCCTCTTCGTCACACTCGGCATGAGAATCGATGCGCCGGTTATGGAGGCGTCCGCGAATTTGCGATGGATTGTGTCGCCAACAACCGGGCTCGACCACATCGATATCGACGCGGCCCATCGTCGCGGTATCGCCGTCTTGACACTCCTCGATGCGCGCGAGCACATCCAAGACGTCTCGGCAACGGCCGAGTTGTCTTGGGGCCTTCTCCTAGCCGTAGCTCGGCGAATTCCGGAGGCCGCAGCCTCAGTCCAGCAGGGCAGCTGGAATCGCAGGAACTTCCTTGGTTCCCAGTTGCGAGGGAAAACCCTCGGTGTTGTGGGACTCGGGCGTCTCGGCCGCATGGTTGCGGCATATGGGCGCGCCTTCGGGATGTACGTATTGGCCCATGAGGTGGCCCCTGAGCCAGCCGTTGTCGCTGAGCTCGGGGTTCGACTAGCGGGCGACGAGGAACTTCTCGAGAGGTCCGACGTCGTCAGCATCCACCTACCGCTTACGCAGGCGACGAACGAATGGCTCAATGCCGAGCGAATCAGCCGTCTAAAGCCCGGTGCATTGGTCCTCAACACAGCCCGTGGGCAACTGGTAAACGAGGAGGCCCTCGCCGAGGCGGTCAGGTCCGGGGCGGTGGGCGGCGTGGGTGTCGACGTCCTACACCACGACTCAACTTGGGGGCCTCAGGTGAGTGCGAATGCGCTGATCACGTGCGCGCTCAACGGATTCAACGTCGTCGCCACCCCACATATTGGTGGATACGCCGATTTCGCCGTCCACGCAACGCGACGACTCATTGTCGAGGTCTTTGTCGAGAGATTCACGTCGGCCTGAGAGCGACGAAGCCATAGGTCACTGTGGACGCCCAGTGCCTCAGCCCGAGAGAAATCCAGCGATCACCGCTGCCACCGACGCGAAGTCCTGATCGCCAGACCAGTCAGAACTCTCATAGAAACGAATTGCGCCAGGGGTGATCACCGCGTTCACCGAGCGTTCCTGAGTGAACACCGACAGATCGCGAAGCAGGGACCCCTTCGGGACGAATCGGGTCGCTGCATCGATCAGACGCCCGATCTCACTCAAGTCGGAAGCGTGGTACGTGCCGGGAAAGCCTCGATACCAGGGCAGACCTGCGTGCACGACTGGGATGCCCTTCACCAGGGCCTCTAAACCGAGGGTTCCGGTAATTGTGAAGGCGAGTGTGGTCCGATCGATCAACTCCCAGTTGGTCACCGCTGGGTTGGCGACAATCACTCCCGGGATCCCCGCCAACTCCTCGTAAAACGACGGGTCCTTCCCCGCGTATCCGGGTTTTGACATGGTGAATTGAGCCGGGTGCTCTCGAGCGACGAGATGTGCCCCAGCCGGAAGTTCACGCGCAACTGCGCGTATGAACTCGAGTTGATCACGATTCGACCCGCCATCGGGATTCGTGCTTTTCTCCGGCTCGTAGTGGAGCATCATTAGCCAAAACTGGTCGGGAAGCGGCCGCGAGGTCGCGACAGCGGCGTGAGCCCTCCGAAGATCCGTCGATCGTCTCCTTCTCGAACGAACACTTCTTACCGTCGCAACCAGGCGACTCACCAACCCGTGAACGGGCGGCGAGATCGAAACGCGACTCACAGAGTCGATCTGTCGAAGGGACCGCTCGGTGTACCTGAGCTGCCTCAACAGCCCCCAAAAGCCGTCGTTCCCTGAATCGACGGCGTAGTACTTCGCGTCGAATTCAGGAATTCCCTTTTCCGATGCCCTCGCGACGAATTCCCCAACCCACCGCTCGACTGCGTCGAGAGCCGGCCGCCTGATGCGGTCAGATGTGACTAGAGCATCCATATTCAACAGCTCGTAGTCGGAGCCAATGCGCGGAAGTGCGAATGGACCCACGGTGGAATGTTGAAAGTGGAGCATTGGTATGCCGACCGCATCGGCAATACCCGCCAGTAACAGTCCTGATGGCGAGTGCGGCGCCTGTGCAGCAACCAGATGGGTTATCGCGTCGCCATCGATCTGTGTCCACAAGTGCTCCGCAAGGGACGATAGATACGAGCGCCGCGCGAGATGAGGGATCGTGCGATGCACCTCGTTTCGCTGGAGAGAGTCGAGCGCCGCGATGAGTGCGCCTCTGAACGCCGCGGACTCACGAACTCTTGGAGGTAGCACGGCCCCATGCGCTCTCGGAAAGTCACCTGCGTCCAAGAGTCGCTCGTCGAGAAACGAGATTCCGGGATATTCCCGTTCAACGAACCCTCGGTGGCCGGGGTGGCCGAACCAAGCCGTCGGCGAGAGGCCATAGGAAGCGGTGAGTTCCTTTGCGACGTCCGACCAGATCGCGGGCCCGTCTGCAAGATAGAGATAACGAATCGAGCCCACCCCTCCCTTGTCTAGCGGACCCGGGCCGAATCCGATGAATATCTTTTGATCAGGCGCCGAGCGCTCGCTGAGCGCGAGCCACCAACACCCCGGCTCCGAGCCGCTCGCAGGCGGCAGCGAACCGGTCGGTCGGGCCGAGCCACTTCCAATCGTCGACCACTCCGACGGGCACGTCGAGCGCGACGGTCGCCAACGTCCGGAACA
>JAYQAE010000198.1:0-3401 GCA_038136655.1 Ilumatobacteraceae bacterium | reverse complement strand
TGAAGGAGGCGGGAGACATCGTCCGCACGATGATCGACTGTGAGAAGCCGATCGTGTCGGCCATCAACGGGGTCGCTGTCGGCGCGGGTCTCGCAGTCGCCCTCATGGCCGACATCTCCATCATCGACGAGGCCGCTCGCTTCACCGACGGCCATATCCGCCTCGGCGTTGCGGCCGGTGATCACGCCATCGCGATCTGGCCGCTGCTCTGCGGTATGGCGAAGGCGAAGTACTACCTCATGACCGCCGACTTCATCGACGGCCGCGAGGCCGAGCGGATCGGACTCGTCTCGAAGGCGGTGCCGGCCGATCAGGTGCTCACCGACGCCCTCGCGATCGCCGAACGACTCGCCCTCGGACCTCAAGACGCCACGCGACTCACCAAGAAGGCGCTGAACCACTGGCTCCGTCAGGCGCTGCCGGCCTTCGAGGCCTCTCTCGCCTACGAGATGCTCAACTTCCTCGGACCCGACTCGGCGGAGGGTCACGCGGCGCTCCGCGAGAAGCGCTCCCCCGATTTTGATGGCCTAACCGGAGGCTGAGCCGATGCCAGAGGTCGGCGACAATCCATTCGCCGGGGAGCTCTCCCTCGCCGTCGAGGTAGCCGACCACTGCGATGCGGTCACGCTGCCGGCATTCCAGTCAAAGCGCCTTCGCGTCGACCACAAGGCGGATAACTCGGAGGTGACCGAGGCCGATCGCGGAGCGGAACGGGTAGCGGTCGAGCTCTTGCGTTCGCATCGGCCAGATCACGCGGTTCTCGGAGAGGAGTTTGGCACCGACGGTCCCGCTGACTCTCCGTGGCGCTGGATCATCGATCCGATCGATGGCACCTCGGGTTTCGCCCGCGGCATCCCGATCTGGGCCACCCTGATCGCCCTCGAGCACGCCGATGACGGGCTGGCCGTCGCGGTGGTGTCCGCGCCCGCCCTCGGCCGTCGGTGGTGGGCGACTCGAGGCGGGGGGGCATTCACCTCGGCGTTCACCTCCTATGACCCGGTCGCATGCCGGGTGTCCGACATCGACTCGGTTAGCGATGCGCAGGTGAGCGTGGCGGTGAATCAGGGCTGGCACGATCTCGGAGCCGGCCGTCGACTCGAGGAGTGGGCCCTCGGTGCTCGTCGCTCACGGAATGTGGGCGACTTCTGGCAGCACTGCCTCGTCGCGGAGGGTGCGATCGATGTCGCCGTCGACGCCGTCGGCCTCGCGGTCTACGACGTCGCTGCGCCACGACTGATCGTGGAGGAGGCCGGAGGGATGTTCACCGATCACACGGGTGCACCCTCGCACGCGGGTCCGACGGCGGTGTCGTCGAACGGTGTGATGCACCGGGAGGTGCTCGCCGTGATCAGCGGCTGAGCCGCCCCGTCATTCGGCGGCTTGGGCGAGCGCCTCGGAGAGCGCTGGATGCACGAGCAGGCTCTCGACGATGTCGGTGACCGTGAGGTTGGCCGTTACCGCGAGGGCGATGACCGAGATGAGTTCGGCCGCGTGCTGACCGACGATCGAACCACCGAGCACCACGCCGGTTGCTGGGTCGGAGATGATCTTCACAAAGCCTCGGGGGTCGTTGTTGATGAGCGCCTTGGGTGTGGTGGCGAAGGGAACCTTGGTTACGCGGATCTTCCGGCCGAGGGCGAAGGCCTCGGCTTCGGCCAGTCCGACGTCGGCGATCTCCGGTTCGGTGAAGATCGCTGAGGCTGCCTTGTCGTAGTCAAGGTGGCGGTGCTCGACCGTGTGCAACCCCATCACGTGCTCAGCGACCTTGCGACCCTGCACCGAGGCGACCGATGAGAGCGGCAGCTTTCCACTCACGTCTCCGGCGGCGTAGATGTGCGGCTGGTTGGTGACGCAGTGATGGTTGATCGGGATGTACCCCGAGGAGTCCACCTCGACTCCAGCGGCTGCGAGATCGAGTCCGTCGGTGTTCGGCACCGAGCCGATCGCGAAGACGGCATGGGTGGAGCGCACCTGGCGCCCGTCGTCGCAGCGCACCACGACGCCGTCGTCGCTCCGCTCGATCTCGGTGGCTCGGGCCCCCTTCAGGAGCCGGACACCGCGCGAGAGGAAATTGTCCTCCAGCACCGCCGCTGCTTCCGGGTCCTTTCCGGGAAGAACCTGCTGACGGCTGACCACGAGGGACACCGCGGCTCCGAACGACGCGAACATGTGGACGAACTCGACGCCGGTGACGCCGGAGCCGATCACGGTGACGCTCTCGGGGAAGACGCGAGGCGGGTAGCAATCGCGAGTGGTGAGGATGCGGTCGCCGTCGGGTTGACACCAGTCGGGGATACGCGGTCGGGTTCCGGTGGCGACGAGGGCGGAGTCGAACTCGATGGTGCGCTCTCCATCGGTGCTGGTCACAGCGACCGAGTTGGGCGAGGTGAAACGGGCGGAGCCGTGGACGATCTCGACCCCCTGGCTGATGAGCAGCTCGGTCGTGTCGTCGCGCATGTGATCCTTGATGCCCGAGATCCGCCGGTTGAGGGACTCGATGTCGACCGTCGGGGTGGTCTCGGCGAGCCCCATGCCACCGATTCGATGGGAGAAGCTGATCGCACCGCCGGTGGCGATCATCGTCTTGGACGGGATGCAGTCCCAGAGGTGCGCTGCGCCTCCAACGACGTCGCGTTCGATCATCACGACCTTGGCGCCGAGCCGCGCCGCGTAGGTGGCGGCTTGGTTGCCGGCGGGTCCGCCGCCGATGATCACGAAGCGATGTGCCACACTCGCAGGCTACCGAAGGGCCCAGATGGTCGCATCGGGAAGGTGGAGCATCTCGAGGTCCGCGCTCTCGAGGGAGGCATCCGACACCTCCCCACCGCCGTCCCCGCCCGGGTCGAGATCGACCGCGTCGTCGGTCGTATCGGCCGGTGGCGGAGCGGTGACGATGTTCGGGCAGTAGAGCGACGGGTAGTCGAGTTGATCCCTTGGCTCACCCACCCATTCGAAGTGCATTCCGTCGGGACGGGTGAAGGTGCCTCCCCAGGCGAAACCGTGACGTCTGAAGATGCGGACTACCTCGCAGTCGAGCACCGGTCGGCACCCCTGGCAGTTGTCAGCGGTGTTGACGTCGAGGGCCATCCCCCACGTGTGCCGCGACAAGATCCCAATGTCGCCGGCGATCCGGTTGAAGCGCGCCTGGAAGCAGCCGCCGTAGCGGTTTGAGTTCGTCACGTCGATCGCGGCGGCTCGCCCCGTGGCGGCGACTTCGGCGAGCGCGGCCCGCAGAGCGTCGTTGATGCCGTTGTGGCAGCGGGCTCGAATGCGGATCAACTCGTTGAGGAGGAGTCGCTCGCCGGGCAGATTCGCCGCGACCCAACCGTCGTCGATACCGACGGAGCCGTCCCCGCGCACCACATAGGCGGGGATTCCGAGTTGCTGCTTCACCCGCGCGG
>JAYQAE010000197.1:0-3404 GCA_038136655.1 Ilumatobacteraceae bacterium | reverse complement strand
AGTCGTAGAGGGGCGCGAAGAACTCCCGATTCCGGGCGAGCAGCTCATCGACCGTGACCTCGACAGGATCGAGGGCGGCCTCGCTCGTGTCGAGACGATCCACGCGGTCGCCCCATCGCAGCACCACCGAGCCCCAGGTGACGCCGCCGCCGAAGGCGGTGAACACGACGATGTCGCCTGGGCGCACGCGCGACGTGTCGAGGGCATCGTTCAACGCCATCGGAATGGATGCCGCCGAGGTGTTGCCGTGGGTGGCGATGTTCAACATGACCTGGTCGTCGGTCAGGCCCAGGCGCGACGCCGCCGCGCGCACGATCCGCTCGTTCGCCTGGTGGGGCACCACGAGGTCGACGTCATCAGCGGTGAGACCCGCGCGGTCGAGCGCCCGGCACACCGAGTCGATCATGCCGCGGACCGCGATCTTGAAGACCGCCTGACCCTCGAAGTGAAGCCGCGAGTGCTCGGGATCGCGAAACGACGACAACTCGCCGCGAGATCCGAGGGTGGGCACCACCATCGTCGAACCGGCCACACCGTCAGCGCCGAGGTCGGTGCCGAGCACACCCGGACCCGACGACCCGGCCGGTTGGTCCAGCGCTTCGTAGATGACCGCCCCGGCCCCGTCGCCGAAGAGCACGCAGGTGTTGCGGTCTCGGTAGTCGATCAGGAAGTGGAGTTTCTCGACACCGACGACGAGAACGGTGCGCTTGGCGCCCGCCGCGATCATCGAGGCGGCGGTCACCGAGCCGTAGACGAATCCCGAGCAGGCCGCGTTCAGATCGAAGGCCGCCGCGTTGACCGCCCCGAGACGCTCCTGCAGCGAGCACGCGCCACTCGGACACGACACCTCCGGCGTCAGGGTGCACATGATGATGAGGTCGAGGTCGGCCGGCTCAAGTCCGGCGGCGGCCAGAGCGTGGCGAGCGGCTACCTCGGCCATGTCCGTCGTCTCCATGTGGCAGAGCCCACGCTCGGTGATTCCGGTTCGGTCGGCGATCCAGTCATCGGAGGTCTCGACGAACCGCTCGAGATCCGCGTTGGTCAACGAGAGCGGCGGGCGGCACTTGCCCCATCCGGTGATCACCGCGCGGGTCACGGATCCACCAGCGTCAAGAGGACAGCGAGGATGAGGGCGACCCCGGAGAATGCCACCGTCGAGATACCGACCAGGCGAGTGACCGTCGGATGGGCCGGCGTCTCACCCGCGCGGAGCGGGCCGTGGAGATCCTCGTAGTGGCGAGCCGCCCACAGCAGCACCACCCCACCGAGCACGACCCACATGACGCCGAGCGCGCCAAGAACGAAATGCCCGTGACTGGAGGCGTACCGCCCGAGGATGGCTCCGGCGACCATCATCGCGACCGCGGTCCGCTCCCATGAGAGCGCGGTCCGCTCGTGCTGCACCCCCGGATCGAAGACCGTCGTTGGACGGGCCTGCTCGCTCACCGCGAGTCGACGATCAGGAGGATGACGGCGACGATGCCGATCACGGCGACACCGGTCGCCATGATCTGCGGGAGGGGTGACGGGGGCAACGGCTCATCGAGTCGGATGGAACGCTCGTTGAGCGCCCAACGGCGGTACGCGGTGGCGGCGGCCACGAAGGCGAACAGCAGCACCACCACACCGAGCACCTCGGCGCCGGCGACATCCTCGAGGAGCACGATGGCGCCGAGCCCACCGGCAACCAGAGCGAGCGAGGTGCGGATCCACGACAGGAACGTCCGCTCGTTGGCGAGCGAGAACCGGTAGTCGGGGGTCTTCCCGACGAGCCGTGGATCAGCCGGGAACAGGAATCGGAGCGGATTCACACCGCGATCTTGCCACGATGCGGTCAGCCGGCCGGCCAAGCGCCGGCCAAGGCACCGAGGAACCGATCGTTCTCCTCGGTCGATCCAATCGTCACGCGGATTCCCTCGTCGGCGAACGGCCGCACGACCACCCCGGAGCGTTCGAGTTCGAGGGCGATCTCCGCGGTGCGTCCTCCGGTGGACAGCCACACGAAGTTGCCCCGATGATCGGGCAGGTCCCAACCAGCGGCTCGCAGTGCCACCTCAACGCGGTGACGCTCGGCGACCACCCGGGCGACCCGCTCGGCGATCTCGTCGGGATGCTCGAGGGCGGCGAGTGCGGCTGCCTGCGCGAGGCCGTTCACAGCGAACGGCAACGCCACCTTGTCGATATCGGCGATGACCGCCGGATGCCCCACCCCGTAGCCGATCCGGAGCCCAGCCAGCCCCTGAGCCTTGGACAGGGTTCGGGTCACCACGACATTCGGGTGATCCTCGAGCAGCTCGTCGATCGCGTCGTCACCATCGGCGTCGAACTCCCGGTAGGCCTCGTCGACCACGACGATCGTGCCGAGGCCGGCTGCCGTCGCCAGTCGCGCGAGGTCGGTGGTCGAGGTCGACGTGCCGGTCGGGTTGTTGGGGGTGGCGACCACCACGAGGCGGGTCTCGGGGGTGAGCGCGGCGATGAGCCCGCCGACGTCGACTCGGTGGCGAGCGTCGAGGGCAACGGTCTCGGCCACACCGCCGGCCAATCGGGTGTAGATCGGGTACACCTCGAACGACCGCCAGGGGAACAGCACCCGGTCGCCTCGGGCCACATAGGTCTGGAAGATCTGCTGGAGCACCCCTGATGATCCGTTGCCGACGGTGACCTGCTCAGGGCTCACTCCGAGGCGTTCGGCGAGGGCAGCCCGAACGGCCCCGGCGCGATGGTCGGCGTAGCGGTTCACGCCGCTGGCCGCCTCGGTCACCGCGGCGAGCACCGCGGGGATTGGCGGCTCGGGCATCTCGTTCGAGGCGAGCTTCACCGCTCCTGTGATCCCGTGATCTCGCTCGGCCTGGGCTGCGTCTCGGCCCGGTCGATACGACGGGAGCGCGTGGACCTCCTCTCGCGGACGACCGGGGTGATCGGCGCTCGGAACGTGCTCGACCTCGAGGCTCATGATTCCCGACCGTAGCGACCGAGCACTCCGGCCTGCTCGAGAGCATCGAGTCGCTCGTCGTCGTAACCGATCTCGGCGAGCACCTCGCGGCCGTGCTGGCCGAGGAGCGGGGCCGGCCGACGGGGCGCGGCGTCGACCGCGGGCCCTCCGACGAGCGGCGGAGTGTGCCGATACCTGCCGGCGACAGGATGCTCGACGAGCGGGAGTCCTTCGACGATGGAGTCGAGCGACTCCACCCGGGAAGCGGGCACGCCGTGGGTCGCGCAGGCGTCGAGGAATGAGGCCGTCGTATGGCCGTCAGCGATGCGCTGGTACTCGCGGTAGAGCTCGTCGATGTTGTCGAGTCGCCCGAGCCGGGTGATGAAGCGCGGGTCGTCGAGCATCTCGACACGGCCACCGATCGTGATCAATCCCTCGAACTGGTGACGCTCGTAGGCGAGGATCACGACCA
>JAYQAE010000196.1:0-3418 GCA_038136655.1 Ilumatobacteraceae bacterium | reverse complement strand
GTGACGGTGACGGGTGGTTCGGCTGGTGGGTATGTGACGGTGTATCCGTGTTCGTCGGGTCGTCCGGTGGCGTCGAATGTGAATTTCTCGGCGGGTGCGACGGTGGCGAATGCGGTGGTGGCGCCGTTTGGTGCGGGGGAGTTGTGTTTTTACGTGTCGGGGGCGACGCATCTGATCGCGGATGTGTCGGGGTATCTCACCCCGGCCTAAGCATCAGAGCTGGCCGACCGCTTCCAGGAGAGCGTTCTCGACCACCTCGGTGAGCGCCGGGTGGATGTAGTACACGTCCTCGGCGAGTTCTCGGGCCGTCTGCCCGAAGCGCATCCCCTGTATGAGCGGCTGGATGAGGGTGGCCGCCTGAGGCCCGATGATGTGCGCGCCGATTACGAGTCCGGTCGATCGATCCACGATCACCTTCGCGAACGACGTCTCATCGGCGAGGGCCCATCCGTAGGCGGTGCCTCCGTAGTCGCGTCGGCCGACGACATGGTCGACGCCCTGCTCAATGGCTTCCTCTTCGGTGACGCCGACAGCGGCGACTTGGGGGTGGCTGAACACCGCGGCCGGTATCGGTCCGAGTTCCACCCGGTGCAGGTCGTCCGGGTGGGCGATGTTCCAGAACGCGACGTGCGCCTCGGCGTTCGCCACGTGCTTGAGGTTGTGGTTGTTGGCCACATCCCCGACGGCCCAGATTCGCGGCGTCGAGGTTCGCTGAAACTCGTCGACAACGATCGTGCCGTGGTGGTGCAGCGCGAGGCCCGCTCGCTCCGCCTCGAGCAGGTCGCTGTTCGGCTCCCGCCCGGTGGCCACGAGCAGCTCGTCGACGATCACCTCGCCTTCGGCGTCATGCACGACGATGGCGCCGCCGCGGCGCTCTACCTTCGTCGGCAGATGGCCGAGATGCAGATCGACACGCTGACGGAACACCTCGGTAAAGCGTTGTGAGACCTCGCGGTCGTGAGACGACAGGAGCCGTTGTGAGCGGTTGAACATCGACACCTTCGATCCGAGGCCGGCGAACACGTGGCCCATCTCGGCCGCGATGTAGCCACCGCCGATGATGCCGAGCCGCTCCGGCAGCGCATCGAGTCGCATGATCGAGTCGCTCGTGTGGAACCCGGTCTCGACGAGGCCCGGGATCGGCGGCACCACCGGACGCGAGCCGACGGCGATCAGGATGTCGTCTCCCGTGATCCGCCTCCCATCGACATCGATCGTGGAGGCATCGACGAAACAGGCGGTTCCCTCGATGAGGGTGATGTTCGGGCATCGCTCGGCGCGGTAGTCGCGCCCGTCGGCGGCTATCGGATCGATCCTGCCGAAGATGCGATTCCGGATCGCCAACCAGTCGGCGCGACCCGCTGGTATCGCGATACCGAGCCGATCTGCTTCAGCTGCCTCCGTGAGCCGGTCGGCAGGAAGCACGAACATCTTCGAGGGGATGCACCCGCGATTCAGGCAGGTTCCCCCAAACACGTCGCGCTCAACGATGGCGATGCTGCGATCATTCAGGTAGTCGGGGATGTGGTTGCCTGAACCCGATCCGATGATCACGAGATCGAAGTGCTCTGCCGCTTGGGTCATGACTGCAGTCAACCGCTGTGGCACCGAGATGTTCCTGAGGGTGTCCGAACTAGGTTCCGGGAATGGATCAGCACGGTGCTGGTGTCGGGCCGAAGCGACCCGACCGCGTGGTCGTCGTGCTGCTCGACAGCCTGAACCGGCACCTGCTGGGTGCTTGGGGCTCACATGAGTTCGACACGCCGAACCTCGACCGGTTCGCCCGGGAGGCGGTGGTGTTCGACCACCATCACGTCGGCTCACTGCCGTGCATACCGGCTCGGCATGACCTTTTGGTCGGCTCGCTCGACTTCCTCTGGAGGCCGTGGGGGTCGATCGAGGTGTGGGAGGAGTCGATCACCGCGTCCCTTCGCCGCGCCGGGGTCACCACGATGCTCGTGACCGATCACCCCCACCTCTTCGAGACCGGCGGCGAGAACTACCACACCGATTTCACGGCCTGGGAGTACCTCCGGGGAAGCGAGAACGACCCGTGGCGCACCCACCCGGATGCCACCGCCGTTGGGGCGCCCGCGCTCCCTGCTCGTCCCGCGCCCGTGCATCGTCCCTACGACGACTCGCGCACCTGGTTCCGCGACGAGGCCGACTTCCCCGGCCCGAGGACGATGCGTGCGGCAGCGGAGTGGCTGGATTCGGCAGCGGCTCACCATGACCGGTTCCTGCTGCTCATCGATGAGTTCGACCCGCACGAGCCCTTCGACACTCCCGAGCCGTGGGCATCGATGTATGACGCCGACTGGGAGGGCGAGCGGTTGATCTGGCCGCCCTACGCCGTCGGCGCGCTCGAGCGCGGTGTTCTCACCCCTCGCGAGGCGGCACACATCCGCTGCAACTACGGCTCGAAGCTCTCGATGATCGATCACTGGTTCGGTCGGGTGCTTGATGCTGTCGACCGACTCGGCGACGACGTCGCTGTGATGGTGTGCACTGACCACGGCCTCTACCTCGGTGAGCGGGATCTTTTCGGAAAGCCCGGCGCACCGCTCTGGCCCGAGCTCGCGAGGATCCCGCTGATCGTCCGCTGGCCCGGGGTCGAGCCCCGAAGAGAAGGAGCGCTGACCACCACGGTGGACCTGCACGCGACGCTCTGCGAGGTGTTCGGTGTGACGCCGGAGCATCGGACTCACGGACACTCCCTCGTCGATCTCATCGAGGGTCGAGTCGACTCGGTACGCGACCATCTGCTGGCCGGGTACTGGTCGCGGCACGTCTACGTCGTCGACGCCGACCGCACCTACGGGCGGTCAGCGGTCGGCGATCCGTTCCCGCTTGCGATGTGGTCGAACCGGTGGTCGTCGATGCCGATCGAGCACGCGGTGCCCGGCTACCGGTTCCCAAGGCCCGACCGACGAGCCGAGCTGCGGTCGATGCCCGGTTCCGAGGTGCCGGTCCTCCGCCAGCCTTTTGTCGAGGGCGACCTCCTCCCGTTCTGGTCGCACGCGATGCCGGTCGACGACCACCATCTGCATCTCGCTGACGATCCCGGCTTCGTGGAGGACCGTGCCTGCAGCGATCTTGAATCGGAGGCTGTGGATCTGCTGCGTCACGCCCTCGAGCAGGTCGACGCCCCCGAGGAGCAGTTCGCGCGGCTCGGTCTGCGATGAGCCAGCGTTAGCCTCGGCGTCATGTCGGGTCGTTACGTCGTTCGCACCTATGGGTGTCAGATGAACGAGCACGACTCCGAGCGGATCGCGGGCCTGCTGGAGAGTGACGGGTTCAGCGAGGCGGACGACCTCGACGCCGCCGATGTGGTGGTGCTCAACACCTGCTGCATCCGCGAGAACGCCGACAACAAGCTCTACGGCAACCTCGGCCACCTGAAGACCTGGAAGGACGC
>JAYQAE010000195.1:0-3488 GCA_038136655.1 Ilumatobacteraceae bacterium | reverse complement strand
AGGACCCGGTTGTCGTGAACCGAGTCACCACCATCCGGTGCTCCGCCGCGCTCATACAACGTGTCGGAGTCGACCTCGCAATAGGGGACGACCGCTCGGCCCCCATCGGTGATCACGGCCGAGCCGGTCAGATCGACCCTCGCGACGACTCGCGGATGTGGCTCGGCGAAGAGTCCCCAGCCGACCAGCCACTCCTCCCGGCTCTCCGCCACTCGCAGTGCGAACCCCGATCGGTGCTCGTAGGCCTCCGACCACCGCAAGGCGTTGGTGGGTTCGCGGACTGCTGCGAGCAGTGTCGACCAGATGTGCTCGGCGAGGACGCGGAGATCGTGTTGCTCTGCTTCCGTGGCTCGTCGGCCGGAGGGTGGATAGCCATGTGGGGTGACGTGAGCGGTCACCCATCGGAGCCCGAACTCGAGGACCGGGCCGGAGTCCGCGATCGGCTCAGCGACGACCTCATGAGGCGACACCGTGCCGCGCGTTGATCGGTCAGGCTCCGGCAGTTCCACCGGCATTCGGCGGCTCAGGAGTGCGGGCAGTTCGATCTCAACCTGATCAACCGGATCAGGGTTGGCGGTCGGTGACACCGAGGCGATCGCGCCGCCGGAGCACCCGGTGACCATCAGCATCGCGAGAGGAAAGAGTCGTGCCATGGGCCGGCGACCGTAGGGGTCGCGACCCCCTTGATGTCGCTGATTTTTGACCTGTCAGCGAGACACCAGACCCATTTGTCGCACATCTCGGCCGGTACGGTCGGGGCATGGATCTCCGCGAGCTCCAAGACGTGATCGATCGCACTTACGGGGAGCGGGATCGTGAGCGCGGAGTCGCTCCGACGGTCGCCTGGCTCGCCGAGGAGTTCGGGGAGCTAGCTCAGGCGGTTCGCAAAGGCACACCGGCCGAGATCGCTCATGAGTTCAGCGATGTTCTCGCGTGGATCGCCACGCTCGCCAATCAGGTCGGCGTCGACCTCACGGAGGTGGTCGACCGCTACCGGGACGGCTGTCCTAAATGCGCGTCGATCCCCTGCTCGTGCTGAGCGGGAACGAGTCCGACTCAGATCAGCAGTTCGGCGATCTGGATCGCGTTGAGCGCGGCGCCCTTGCGCAAGTTGTCGCTGCTGACGAAGAGCGCGAGACCACGTTCGCCTTCGACCCCGGGGTCGCGACGGACGCGACCGACGATGCTCGGGTCGATTCCGGCCGCCGCGAGCGGTGTCGGGACGTCGGCGACGATCACTCCGGGGGCTGAACCGAGGAGTTCCATCGCCCGATCCACTGAGATCGCTCGCTCGAACTCGGCGTTGATCGCGAGGGAGTGGCCGGTGAACACCGGCACGCGGACGCAGGTGCCCGACACCGCTAGGTCGGGTATGCCCAAGATCTTCCGACTCTCGTTGCGAAGTTTCTGCTCCTCATCGGTCTCCCCGGAGCCATCGTCGACGAATGATCCGGCGTGCGCCAACACGTTGAACGCGATCGTCGATGCGAACTTCGCTGGGGCGGGGAAGTCGACCGCGGCGCCGTCGTAGGTGAGACCAGCGGCCCGCTCGGCAACGGCGGTCACCTGAGCGCTCAGCTCGTCGACTCCGGCGAGACCGGCTCCCGACACCGCCTGGTAGGTGCTCGCGATCAGTCGCACGAGTCCGGATTCGTCGTGAAGGGGCTTGAGCACCGGCATCGCGGCCATGGTCGTGCAGTTCGGGTTCGCGATGATGCCCTTCGAGGGGTTGCGCGCGGCCTCCGGATTGACCTCGCTCACCACGAGCGGAACATCTGGATCCATCCGCCAGGCCGAGGAGTTGTCAATGACGGTCACCCCAGCCTCGGCGAACCTCGGCGCGAGCGCGCGCGAGGAGGTGGCTCCAGCAGAGAAGAGCGCGATATCGAGACCGGTCGGATCAGCCGTCGAGGCATCCTCCACGGCGATGTCGGCGCCCGCCCACGGCAATGTCGTTCCAGCCGAGCGCGCTGAAGCGAAATATCGCATCTCGGTGACCGGGAAGGCCCGCTCCTCGAGCAGGCGGCGCATCACTCCGCCGACCTGTCCGGTGGCTCCGACGACTCCGATTCGCATGGCGCGAAGGCTAACGGCGCGAGGGGTCAGGCGACCGTGGCGATCAGCCACCAATGATTGGTGTTGATCCCGTCGAAATGGCGCACTACCGACGAACCACCCGAGATCGTTCCCTTCGGGTTCACCCACACCTCGACCGAGGTGATCCTCGGCTCGAGCAGGCCGAGCACGTCGCTCGGCGCCAGCCGATTGGCCTGCCAGGCGAGGCGCGCGATCGATCGACGCTGGGACAGCCACTCCCCGATTCGGGGCAGACGGAAGAGCATGCGCATCACTATGCCGAGGGGCAGGAGCACCGGGTCGGCTTGTCCGGGTCCCCGGAAGTTGAGCGCGATCCGACCTCCGGGAGAGGTCACACGAACCGCCTCGTTCACCAGACTGATGGCATCGCGTTCCACACAGTGCTGGAGGGTGATGTAGCTGAAGGCGAGGTCGCAAGAGTTGTCGGCGAGGTCCAGGGTGCTGCCGTCGGCGACCTCGAGCGTTCGGAGGCGCTCGATCCGGCCGAACCGGGCGACCGTCTCGCGACAGCGTTCGAGGAATCCGATGTCGAGGTCGGCGGCGATCACCGCGCCGAACTCTCGAGTGAAGGCGACGGTCATCCGCCCGATTCCACTGCCGATCTCGACGATCGTCTGCCGGGCATTCGCATCCCCGCGCAAACCGAATGCCTCGAGGTAGGCGGGAACCTCATCGTCTCCGGTGGCGACGAACTCGGCGAGGGTGAGATCGTCGCCGATCTCGTTGTTGAACACCCAGCCGGTCTCGCGCACGACGTCGTCCCCACTGAGATGACGCTCGGAGACCCGTCCCGCGACCTTCCACGGTATGAGCTGTGAACGACGGCGCATGATCGGATGATTCTGCCAGATCGCTCTCGGACGATCGGGCGTCTGTCAGCGGCGTTCGGGCAGCGGTGCCGAGTAGGCCTGACCGGAGTCGAGGCCGAAAGCGGTGTGCAGCACCCGGGCGGCTCGTTCGAGGTCGGGCGACGCGACCACCACCGAGATGCGGATCGTCGAGGTCGAAATCATCTGGATGTTGACCCCTTCGTCGGCGAGCACGCGGAACATCTTCGCGGCGATCCCCGGTGAGGTCTTCATGCCGGCGCCGACCAGAGAGACCTTCGCGATGTCGTTGTCGTGGGAGACGCCAGCGGCCTCGATCGAGCCGGCGACATCGGCGACGATGCCCTCCGCCACAGCCATGTCGGCCAGTGGAACGGTGAAGGAGATATCGGTCGTGCCGGCCGTCGAGGTGTTTTGCACGATCATGTCGACATTGACATTGGCGGCCGCCAACGGCTCGAAGAGCGCCGCCGACACACCGGGGCGGTCGGGCACACCGAGCACCGTGACCTTGGCCTCGCTGGCGTCGGTGACGACTCCGGAGATGATGGGATCTTCCATGGA
>JAYQAE010000194.1:0-3522 GCA_038136655.1 Ilumatobacteraceae bacterium | reverse complement strand
AGCGCCCCCCGCGGGGGCGACGCCCCCCACGAGACCGTCCGTACTCGCGTCGGGCCTCTCGAGGGTCGGTCGCGTGCGTACATCGACGGGCGACCGACCACGATCACCGCCCTGGCCGAGGCGGCCGCCTCGGCGCTCGAGGTGCACGGTCAGCACAGCCATCACTCACTCCTTCGCTCGGGAGCCCAGCGTTCAACCGTCGACCGTTTTGGGGCTATCGACACCAGCGCATGGGATGCCGCCGTTGCGCGGGTCGCAGAGCTCGAGGCGGCTATCGCAGCTCTGGGTGGCGACACGGGTGAGCGCTATCGGGAGATCGATCTCCTGCGGTACCAGATTGAGGAGATCGACGGTGCCCGCATCGAGGGCGGTGACGAGGAGCTGCGCCTCGCCGATGAGGAAGTGCTGCTCTCCTCGGCCGACGAACTGCGAGAGGTGGCCGCTCGAGCCGTGCTCGCGCTCGATGATGACGAACAGATCTCAGAGGTCGTGTCCGAGCTTCGGCGTCATGACGCCTTCGCGGCGTACTCCGCTCGGGCCGACTCGGTTCTCGCTGAGATGCGTGAGTTAGCGAGCGACCTTCGCGCTGCTCTGGAGGACATCACCGCCGATCCTGAACGTCTCGCGCAGGTTCGCGCCCGACGGCAGCAACTGCGTCAGCTCGTTCGAAAGTACGGCGACGATCTGCTGGAGGTCATCCGGTTCGCCGACGAGTGTCGAGATCGCCTCCAGCAGCTCGAGGGGCGCGACGCGTCGGTCGCCGAGCTCGAAAGCGAGTTGTCGGACGCTCGAGCTGACCTTGAGATAGCTTCAGCGGCCCTTGCGGAGGCCCGGCGGGCGTCTGCCTCCCGTCTCGCCGATGCGGTGTCATCAACGGTCCGGCACCTCGACCTTCCGGACGCCCGGTTGGAGATCGACTGCGGCGGCTCGGCCGGCGAGCGGGTGGAGATGCTGTTTTCGCCGAGCACTCGAGTTCCCGTTCTCCCGCTGGCGAAGACCGTGAGCGGAGGCGAACTCGCTCGCTGCATGCTCGCTATCGACACCGTCACCTCCTCGGCGGGAGGTTTCGATGCTCCCGACACCGTGGTCTACGACGAGATCGATGCCGGCATCGGCGGTCGCGCCGCACACACCATCTCCGCCGAGTTCTCCCGTGCGGCTAACAGCCGGCAGGTGCTCGTGGTCACCCACCTCGCCCAGGTGGCCAGCCGAGCGCGCACTCAGGTGGTCGTCGAGCGCGTCCCCGACCCAGACGGTGGACCACCGGTCGCCTCGGTGCGCCTCGTGTCCGGTGAGGAGCGCGTAGGCGAGGTGGCCCGGCTGCTCGCCGGTACCGACGGGCCGCGCGCGGTTGAGCACGCCAAGGAACTCCTCGATGCCGCCTCATCCACCGGTATGGACTCGTCGTCCGGGTAGGCTGACGTCCCGTCATGGCATGTAGCGAGACGTCGAGCGGGCGCGATCCGCGGTCAGGGGTGACGGGGTGACCAAGCACATCTTCGTGACTGGCGGTGTCGTCAGTTCCCTTGGCAAAGGGCTGACGGCGAGTTCGCTTGGCCGCCTCCTCAAGATGAGGGGCTTGCGGGTCACGATGCAAAAGCTCGACCCGTACATCAACGTCGATCCGGGCACGATGAACCCCTACGAGCACGGCGAAGTGTTCGTTACCGACGACGGTGGGGAAACCGATCTCGATCTCGGTCACTACGAGCGATTCATCGACGAGAACCTCTCTCAGAGCTCCAACGCGACGACCGGGTCCATCTATCAGTCGGTCCTGGCGGCCGAGCGGCGAGGCGACTACCTCGGCAAGACGGTTCAGGTGATTCCCCACATCACCGATGAGATCAAGCGGCGCATCAAGCGCATCTCGACCGACGATGTCGATGTCGTGATCACCGAGGTAGGTGGCACGGTCGGTGACATCGAGATCCTTCCCTTCCTCGAGTCGATCCGCCAGTTCCGCAAGGATGCCGGGCGCGACAACGTCTGCTACATCCACGTGACCCTGGTGCCGTTCATCGGTCCTGCTGGGGAGCAGAAGACCAAGCCGACGCAGCACTCCGTCACCGAACTCCGGAGTCGTGGCATCCAGCCCGATGTCATCGTCTGTCGGAGCGAGGCCCCGCTCAGTGTTGAGTTGAAGCGGAAGATCTCGAATCTGTGCGATGTCGACGATCGCGCCGTCGTCAACGCCGCGGATGTCGGCAACATCTACGAACTGCCACTGATTCTTCACGATGAAGGCCTCGACGATGTGGTCCTCGACGTGCTCGGGATGGAGACCCCCGACATCCAGACGGGTGCCTGGGACGCACTTGTCGCGAAGGTCGAGGCAGCGACAGAGCCCGTCCGCATCGGTCTGATCGGCAAGTACGTCCAGCTGCCTGACGCCTACCTATCGGTCGTGGAGTCGCTGAAGCACGCCGGATTCCACCACGGAGCCCGCGTGGAGATCGATTGGATTCAGGCTGAGGACGTGGTCGGACTGCTTGCTGAGGACCGTCTGGCCGATCTCGATGGTCTGGTGATTCCGGGCGGATTCGGTGCCCGCGGTTTCGAGGGCAAGATCGAAGCTGCTCGTTACGCGCGTGAATCCGGTCTGCCGTGTCTCGGACTCTGTCTCGGGCTTCATGCCATGACCGTCGAATTCGCCAGAAATGTGGTTGGTCTGACAGAGGCGAACTCAACTGAGTTCGACCCCACCACCCGTCACCCGGTCATCGACCTTATGCACGACCAGCGGGAGGTCACCGACAAGGGCGGCACGATGCGTCTCGGCGCCTACTACGCGGTGCTCAGCCCTGACACAAAGGTGGCGGCGGCCTACGGCGAGCCGGTCGTCAGCGAGCGTCACCGCCACCGTTTCGAGTTCAACCCGAACTACAAGTCTCGGCTCGAGGAGCGCGGATTCGTGTGCAGTGGCATCTCGCCCGATCGTCGTCTTGTGGAGTTCATCGAGCTGGCTGATCATCCCTTCTGGGTCGCCACACAGGCTCACCCCGAGTTCAAGAGCCGCCCGGATCGCCCGCATCCGCTGTTCCGGGATCTGATCGCAGCCGCCCTCGTTCACGCGCGGTCGCACAGCGCGAACGCGCGCGTCTGATCCGTGACTCAGTTCCGTCGCGTCGGCGAGCGCACGGTTCATCAGGGATACATCTGGTCGGTGGCGGTCTCGGAGTTCGAGGCCCCCGACGGCAGCCGCTTCGAACGCGACATCGTCAGGTCGCCGGGCGCCGTCGGTGTGGTGCCGCTGTTGTTCGACCCTGAGGGCGTTGCATCAGTGGTTCTCGTAGAGCAGTACCGCCCTGCCCTTGAGCGCGAGGTGCTTGAGATTCCTGCGGGTATGCGCGATGTCGTTGGTGAGCACCCCGAGACGACTGCCGTGCGAGAACTCGCTGAGGAAGTAGGGCTGAGGGCTCGAAACCTCGAGGCGCTGACGGTGATCGTGCCGTCGCCGGGTATGTCGGATGCCACCACCCACCTGTATCTCGCGACTGGTTGTGAGGCGGTCGCCGACTC
>JAYQAE010000193.1:0-3538 GCA_038136655.1 Ilumatobacteraceae bacterium | reverse complement strand
GGCCACACCGAGCGAGGAGCGTGCCCATGCCCGTCACCGTCGTCGTCGGCGCCCAATGGGGTGACGAGGGCAAAGCGAAGATCATCGACCTGCTGGCCAAGGAACATCCAATGGTCGTTCGGTACCAGGGTGGGCACAACGCCGGCCACACCGTCGTGGTCGGAGAGGAGCGGTACGCGCTGCAGCTCGTCCCGAGCGGGGTCCTCTACGACTCGGTGACCCCGGTCATCGCCAACGGAGTGGTCGTCGACCTCCCAACGCTCTTCAACGAGATCGACATGTTGGAGAGTCGAGGCATCGACTGCTCAAGGCTCCGCGTGTCGACCCGCGCTCATCTGATTTTCCCTTGGCACCAGAGCCACGACGCGATCTCCGAGGCCATGCGCGGTGACGACAAGATCGGCACCACCCTGAAGGGAATCGGCCCCGCCTACGCGGACAAGGCGAAACGAGTCGGAGTGCGGGCGGGTGAGGTGGCCGACCCGGAGGCCTTCGCGGCGACCGTACGGGCGCGCTGTCTTGCCGAGAACCAGATCATCGACGCAGCTGGCGGCGACACGCTCAATGTCGACGAGGTGGTGCAGACATTCAGCGCCTTAGCCGAGCGACTCGTTCCCTACCTGACCGACACCGTCAATCTGCTCCACGACGCGCTCGACGCCGGCACGCACATCCTCCTTGAGGGAGCGCAGGCGACCTTTTTGGATCTCGATCACGGGACCTACCCCTATGTCACCTCGTCGAACCCGACTGCGGGCGGTGCGTGCGCCGGTACCGGTCTCGGACCACGGGACATCGACCGGGTCGTCGGTATCACCAAGTCGTACACGACCCGGGTGGGCGCCGGCCCGTTCCCCACCGAGTTGACCGATGACCTCGGTGACCGCTTGGTGGATATTGGGCGGGAGTTCGGCACGGTCACTGGTCGCCGTCGACGGGCCGGCTGGCTCGACTGCGTCATGTTGCGCCACGCCGTCCGGCTCAACAGCCTGACCGAGTTGGCGCTGACCAAACTTGATGTGCTCGACGGATTCGAGACGATTCGTGTCTGCACTGGATATCTCATCGACGGCGTCGCTCGGACTACCTACCCGGATCGATCGGAGGTGCTCGCGCGGGTCGACCCGGTGTACGTCGATCTCCCGGGTTGGATGACCGATTCCTCGGCAGCCCGTCGCGCCGAGGAACTCCCAGCCGAGGCTCAGTCGCTTCTCCGTTTGGTGGAGGAGGAGGTCGGTGTCCCGGTCCGCCTCGTCGGTGTCGGGGCGGAGCGCGATGACTACGTGGTCTGGGGCGACGGCCGATGATCGAGCGCTACCAGACGCCAGAGATGGCGGCCCTCTGGAGTGACGAGGCTCGCTTCGCCCGCTGGCTCGAAGTGGAACTGCTCGCCACCGAGGGGCACGCTGAACTCGGCCTGGTTCCCGCGGACGCCGCAGTCCACTGTCGTCGCGGCGCCCCGAATGTCGACGCCGGGTTCGTCGCCGCAGTGCTCGAACGGGAGGCGGTCACCAACCACGATGTCGCCGCCTTCGTCGATGTTGTCCAGGCGGCTGTTGGCGCGCCCGAGGGCAGTTGGATCCATTACGGGCTCACTTCGTCGGATGTGGTCGACTCCGCGCTGTGCTGGGCGCTTCGCGACGCTGCGGACCTCATCATCGAATCGCTCTCGAGCCTGCGCTCGACCATTGTCGAACTCGCTGAGCGTCATCGCGAGACCGTCACGATCGGTCGGACGCACGGGATCCACGCGGAACCGACCACCTTCGGCGCGAAGGTCGCGCTGTGGGCGCTCCAGGTGGATCGGGATCTCAAGCGGTTGATGGCGGCTCGCGAGTCGGTCGCGGTTATGAAGTTGAGCGGTGCTGTCGGCACATACTCCAATATCCCGCCCGGGGTCGAGACCCATGTCGGGGAGGCTCTCGGGCTGTCGCCGGTGCCGGCCACCCAGGTCATCGCTCGTGACCGACACGCCGAACTGCTTTTCGCTTGCGCATCGATCGCTGCGACGTGCGAGTTGGTCGCTGTCGAGTTGAGACATCTCCAGCGAACCGAGGTTCGTGAAGTGCTCGAGGGATTCGCTCCCGGCCAGAAGGGCTCCTCGGCGATGCCCCACAAGCGGAACCCGATTTCAGCCGAGACCATCTCGGGGTTGGCCCGGGTCGTGAGGTCGAATCTCTCGGCTGGCCTCCAGGATGTGGCCCTCTGGCACGAGCGCGACATATCGCACTCGTCGGTCGAGCGCGTCATCCTTCCCGATTCAACGACGCTCGCTCACTACCTCGTTCGTCGACTTGAGCGATTGCTGTCTCGTCTCGAGGTGTTCCCCGAGAGGATGTTGGACAATCTGCAATCAAGCCGCGGATTGGTGTTCAGTCAAGCGGTGCTCTTGGCGCTTGTTTCGGCTGGAATGACCCGCGACGACGCTTACCGCGTCGTGCAGAGAAACGCCATGCGCTGCTGGGATGAAGGGGTGGAGTTCAGATCCCTCATTGAGGATGATCCTGAGGTGCGTGACGTCGCGGATCGAGTCGATCTCGATGCGGCGTTTGATCTCAAGAGAGCGCTCGGCAACGCGAAGTTGGTGTTCGACCGCCTTGCCGAGGTCTCCGCGTAGACGTTGTAAGGGGCCGCTGCTGATGCAGCGACCCCTTTGCTAGCGGTTGTTTGTCGCCCGGAGGCTTGGTTCAGAGTGAGCGCGGGATACCGGCGCGCTTCAGCACTGCGGCGTCGACGCCGATCTCGCGCCAGGTGGCGTACGAGATATGGCGCCGCTCGCTATACGACTTGGCGATCGAGACGAATGCGTTCTCGGCGGCGCTGAGGTCGGAACCGGAGTCGAGGTTCTCGAACTCGTCCTGCAGGTCTCGACGCTCCTGAACCAGCAGGAGTTCTGTGAGCGGGTCGGCCGTCGTGAGTTCGGTCTCGATCTTCGCGAGGCGCTTTTGGATGGTCTCAGCGGAGCGCTTGCGTCCACGCTTCGGCTTCGAGTTGCGAAGGGCCTCGAGATACTCGCGCACGACCTTGCTCTCGAGACGACCCTGAGCGAGGGCTGCTTTGTGATCAGCGCTCATCGCGCCTTTAGATGAATTTGACTTCTTGGTTGCCATGGACGCGAAGCATATCAAGTGAACATATTTTGACAATACCACTCTGCAATCTTTTGGAGTTTTGCGATTACGCCCTGACAAATTCTTGGTGACCGATACATTCCAGTCATTCCAAACACCGACGACATGTTCGAACTGACCCCCCATGGTGCTGACATTTGGGTCGGCACCGGACCCCGCTACCCGTGGGGAGGTCTTTACGGTGGCCAGATCGTTGCTCAGGCGCTCCGCGCGGCGGCGATGAGCACCGAAGATGGCTTCGTCCCACACTCGATCCGCGCCTATTTCATCCGACCGGGCGATCACACCGAACCGGTGCGTTACGAGGTTGATCGCATTCGCAATGGTCGGTCGTTCCTGACCCGACGGGTGGTCGCCCGTCAGGCCATTGGCGCGATCCTCAATGCCGAGTGCTCATTCCAACGGCC
>JAYQAE010000192.1:0-3557 GCA_038136655.1 Ilumatobacteraceae bacterium | reverse complement strand
TTCGGGAAGCAGACGCTGCCACCGGCGAAGACGAGTTCGCCCTCGCGCTCCACCATGACGACGAGATCCTCTTGGACGAGTCGCGCGGCGGCGTCGAGGGGATGAAGTTCTGGGTCGAGTCGGCTCTCACCGAACCGTTCGGGGTGATGCCGTTGCAGATGGTCGATCACCGCCGCGGCGACCTCGGAGCACTCGGCGTCAACATCGTCGAGAACGCAGAAGGCGGAGTCGGGGTGCTCGGCCATGATCCTGGCCTTCGTGGTGACCTCGGCGTCGTAGTGGTCGGTGATGACCAGCCAGTCGGCGAGGTCGAGAGGGCGGACGCCGAGACGCCAGCGGAAGGTGCCGGCCGGAACCTCTCGGTAGGGCTCGTACGGAGGGGTGGTGGTCACAGCCCTCGGCGGCGGATCGCGGCGGCGTGGGCCGGGAACCCCTCATGGTCGGCGAGCGCGGTGATGGCCGGTGCCATGTCGGCGAGGGCCTGCTCGTCGGCGCGAGCCACCGCGGTGCGCTTCAGGAAGGCCTGGGCGGTGATGCCCGAGGAGACGTGGGCGAAGCCGGAGGTGGGCAGCGAGGCCGGGCAGCCGATGACGAAGTTGGCGGCGCTGAACGGGGTGTGCTGGCCGATGAGGATTTCGCCGGCGTTGACGATGCCGTCCACGACTCGCTCGGTGTCAGCTTCCGCGACGGCGACTTGAAGATGCTCAGCGGCGTAACGGTTCGCGAAGTCGACGGCTGCGTCGAGATCATCGACGATCACCGCGCCACCGTTGACACCGACGGAGGCCCGAGCGGCAGTGGCCCGAACCTCAGGGAGATCGGCGAGTTGGCGTTCCAGTTCGGCGTCGACCGCTTCGACGAGCGCCGCCGACGGGGTGACGAGCACGACGGCCGAATCGGTGCCATGTTCGGCCTCGATGAGCAGGTCGGCAGCGAGTCGCAGGACGTCGGCGGTGTCGTCGGCGATGACGAGCGACTCGGTGGGGCCGAGGAGCATCATGGTGGCGACGCCGTGTCGTTGCATCTCGACCTGGGCGATGGTGACGGCCGGAGAGCCCGGGCCGACGATCTTGCGGACCTTGGGGATGGTCTCGGTGCCGAAGCCGAGGGCGGCGATACCGGCGGGGCCGTTCACCCGGAACACATTCCGGATGCCGAGCTTGCGACACACCACGAGCACTGCGGGGTCGACCTCACCTGAGCCACCGGGCATGGGAGGCACGACGACGGCGATCTCGGGCACACCGGCCACGATCGCGGGCACGGCCAACTGGTAGGTAACGCTCGGATACGAGGCTTTGCCGGAGGGGGTGAACAGCCCAGCGGAGGCGATCGGCGTGACCTTCTCGCCGAAGACGAGCCCGGGGGAGACCTCGTGCGACCAGTCGCCAGATCGCTCCAGTTGCTGCTCGTTGAAGGCTCGAAGGTTGGCGATCGCGGCGTCGATCGCCCGATCGACCTCGGGGCTGACTGACGCTGCCTCCCATTCGGTGTCGGTGACCCGCAGGCCTTCGGGACCGATCTCAACGCCGTCGAAGCGGGCGAGTGCCTCGCACACCGCCAGATCACCCCGATCGCGCACATCGTCGATCAGGCGGCCAATATCGGAGCGAAGCGCCGGGTCGAAGATGTCTCCGAGACCGCGGTCGAACACAGCGACGTCTGGAGGTCCACCGGTCGGTGACCAGACAACGTGCCGCAACACTCCCATCGGGTCAAACTATCGACGGGGCACCTTCGATGCGGAGGTGTCGGCCCGCCGATAGCCTCGCGGTGTTCACTCGGGCGAGTGGCGGAATGGCAGACGCGCTGGCTTCAGGTGCCAGTGTCCGCAAGGACGTAGGGGTTCAAGTCCCCTCTCGCCCACGACATGGCTACGCGGATCTCCGACGATGCGCAGGTCGCCGGCGACGTGACAATTGGCGACGGCACCCAGGTCTGGAACCTCGTCCAGATACGTGAACGCGCCCAGATTGGCGCGGAGTGCATCATCGGTCGCGGGGCCTACATCGGGATCGGCGTGCGGGTTGGAGACCACTGCAAGATCCAAAACAACGCCCTCGTCTACGACCCGGCGGTGATTGACGATGGGGTGTTCATCGGGCCGGGGGCGATCCTGACGAACGATCGGTTGCCTCGCGCCATCTCACCCTCGGGGGAACTCAAGCGGGCCGATGATTGGGATCCGGTGGGCGTGACGATTGAGACCGGTGCCTCGATCGGCGCGGGTGCTGTTTGCGTGGCTCCGGTGCGCATCGGCGCGTGGGCGATGGTCGCGGCCGGCAGCGTCGTGGTTCGCGACGTTCCCGATCATGCCCTCGTCGCTGGAAACCCGGCTCGCCAGATTGGGTGGATTGGTCGCGACGGCCAGCGGATGGTGGCCGACGGTGGTGTACTCGTCGATGAATCGACGGGTGCGCGGTTCACTGAAGTCGACGGCCAACTCAAGGAGCAGCGATGAGCCGACGCGACAGCAAGCGTTGGATTCGTGGCGAGCTCCTGTTCCGCAGCGAGTTCTTGTTCTAGCCATGTGTGGATTTGCTGTTCTCGCCGGTGATGTGGCGGTGAAGCCCACGCTGGATGCCATGCTCGGTGCGCTCGACCATCGCGGACCGGACGGACGGGGTGTCTGGTCATCGAAGGACGGTCGTGTCCTCGTTGGGCATAATCGCCTCCGGATCATCGACCTTGATGCTCGATCCGATCAGCCGTTTGTGAGTGAGGACGGCAGGTTCGTGCTGGCTTTCAATGGGGAGATTTACAACTACCTCGAACTTCGCGATCGGCTCCGCGGGGTCTTTGACTTTCGCACAGAAAGTGACACCGAAGTACTCCTGGCTGCGTTCACGGTGTGGGGTAAGGCGTGTCTTGATGAGCTTTTCGGGATGTTCGCTTTTGTCATCTGGGACGTGCAGAAGCAGGAGTGCTTCGGCGCACGTGATCGATTTGGTGTCAAGCCGTTGTATTTCGGCACCGACACGGGGCAAGACTTCATGGCCGCAAGCGAGATCAAGGCGTTTCATGCAGTCGGGCGATGTCTTGACCTGAACGAGAAAATCTGGTCGAGGTACCTCCAAGGCGGCGTCTATGAGGACGGTCGCGAGACTTTCTGGCGCGGAGTTGAGCGACTTGAGCCCGGCCACGCTTTTGTCTGGAGAGCCTCCGCTGGTTTCTCAATCTTTCGGTGGTACTCACCGGACCTGACTGAAGACCTGCGACCTGAGATCGAGGTTGCAGAGGAACTGCGGGCGATCCTCATCGATGCAGTGAGGCTCCGATTTCGTTCCGATGTCGAAGTTGGATTTCTTCTGTCGGGCGGGCTCGACTCGTCGATGGTGTTGTCACTTGCATCGAGTGCGGGCGTAACAACGCACGGACTTCACAGCTACACCTTTTTCTCTCAACTGGCGGACTATGACGAAACGGCGTGGGCCAAGCCTCTTGCTGAGCAGTTTGGAGTTGAGCCCCACCTAGTTGAACTTCGCGCGATCGACATTCCGACGCTCGCTACACAGATGCAAGGTATTCAGGACGAGCCTTTCGGAGGATTCCCCACG
>JAYQAE010000191.1:0-3559 GCA_038136655.1 Ilumatobacteraceae bacterium | reverse complement strand
GAGCCCTCGTTCGGCCGCTTCGGAGACCAGTCCGTCCCTGACCTGGGCGAGCACCCGCGGATCGGCGAAGAGCGCCGTCCCGATCTGCACGGCGGATGCACCGACCGCCATCAACTCGATGGCGTCGGAGGTCTCGGCGACCCCGCCGACTCCGATGAGTGGCGTGTCGGGCAGAGCGGCTCGCACATCGGCGACGGCGCGCACCGCGATCGGATGGATCGCCGGGCCCGAGAGTCCGCCACCCCCGTTTCCGAGGGTCGGTCGGAGGGTGTCGGGATCGAGGGCGAGTCCGAGCAGGGTGTTCACCAGGGTCAGCGCCTCAGCCCCGGCGTTGGTCACCGCTCGAGCGACCTCGGCGATCCGATCGGTGTTCGGGCTGAGTTTCGCCCACCGGGGTCGCCCGCATGCCTCGGTGGCGGCGAGCACCTCGGCTGAGAGGTCGGCGTCATGGGCGAAGATCCCTCCCCTCCCCTCCAGGTTGGGACAGGAGAGATTGACCTCGACGGCGACCACCCCATCCGGCGCGTCAGCGAGCATCTCCGCCGCTCGGCGGTAGTCCTCGACCGAGCGTCCCCAGATGCTGCAGACCACGTGCGCCCCCGTGCTGAGCAGCTCGGGAAGGGCCGTCTCGAGCCAGACGTCGACCCCGGGACCCTGCAGGCCGACGGAGTTCATCATGCCGGCGCGCACCGGATGGAGCCGCGGAGCGGGGTTGCCCGGCCAGTCGTAGGGGGCGAGCGACTTGGTGACGACCGCGCCGATGGTGGCGAGGTCGACGTAGGGAGCCAGCTCCGCGCCGTAGCCGGCGGTTCCCGATGCGGTCATCACGGCCGATCGGAGTTGGATCGAGCCGACGTTCACCACCGGATCGATCGTCGACGCGCCGGAGGCCGCGGGCGAGGTCGCCCCCTCATCACGGCGCGATCGACGAAGCCTGCTCATCGGCGATGATGCTCCTGAAGCGGTCTCACCTCGAGCGAGCGGCCGAGGGACTCCTCCATCCCGCGAGCCGCCGCGAGGGCAGCGCTGACGGTCGTGAAGCAGCTGACTCGGTGGAGGCTCGCCGCCTTACGGATGTGCTCGCCGTCGCTTCGTCCAGCGGAACCCCGCGGGGTGTTCACCACGAGGGAGATCTCACCGGCCGCGATGAGGTCGACCGCGGTCGGTCCGTCGACACCGTCCTGCACCTTGTCGAGCACCTGGTCGACCACGACGCCGTATCGGCTGAGATGCTCCGCTGTCCCACGGGTCGCCACCACCCTCATCCCGAGGGACCGGAGGTGCCTCGCCACGACGATGCCGGCTGGCTTGTCGTGATCGTTCAGGGAGAGGAAGGCCGTGCCGGCCTCCGACAGTCCATTACCCGCCGCCAACTCCGCCTTGAAGAACGCCTGACCGAACGTCCGGTCGATGCCCATGACCTCGCCGGTGGAGCGCATCTCGGGACCGAGGGCGGGGTCGACCTCGGGGAACCGATTGAACGGGAGCACGGCCTCCTTCACGGCGACATGGCCGGACACCGGCTCCACGAGCAAGCCCTCTGAGCGCAGTTCGGCGAGGGTGGCTCCCAACATCACTCGGGTAGCGACCTTGGCGAGCGACACACCCGTCGCCTTCGCGACGAACGGCACGGTGCGGGACGCGCGCGGATTCGCCTCGATGACGTACACCGTCGTGCCGACCACGGCGTACTGCACGTTGATCAGGCCGCAGACGTCGAGCCGATGCGCGATCGCCTCGGTGTAGGCGGTGATCACCTCGACCACCCAGTCGGGCAGGGTCTGCGGAGGGATCGCGCAGGCCGAGTCACCGCTGTGGACTCCGGCCTCCTCGACGTGCTCCATGACTCCGCCGATCAGCACCTCGCCACTGCTGTCGCGGACCGCGTCGACGTCGACCTCGATGGCGCTGGCGAGGAAGCGGTCGATCAGCACGGGACGTTCGGCGGAAAGCCCTCCCTCCCGGCCGAGGCTTCCCGCTCCGGACAGCTCCTCCATGGCCGAGACGAGCCCCTCGTCGTCGTGGATGATCTGCATGGCTCGCCCGCCGAGCACATAGGAGGGTCGAACCAAGACCGGGAAACCGATCCTCGAGCAGATCGCGCGCGCCTGGTCTATATCGACCGCGGTGCCTCCCGGAGGCTGCGGAATCGAGAGCTCCTCACAGAGTCGGTTCCAAAGCTCGCGGTCCTCGGCCGCGTCGATCGATTCAGCCGAGGTACCCGCCACCAATTCAGCGGGGATCTGTCCAGCCAGTTTGAGCGGCGTCTGCCCGCCGAGGGAGACGATCACCCGTTCGGGACGCTCCGCCTCGATCACGTTGAGCACATCCTCTCGGGTGAGCGGCTCGAAGTAGAGCCGATCACTGGTGTCGTAGTCGGTCGACACCGTCTCGGGATTGCAGTTGAGCATGATCGTTTCGAACCCCGCCTCGCGCAGTGAGAAACTCGCGTGGACGCAGCAGTAGTCGAACTCGATGCCCTGACCGATTCGGTTGGGCCCTGAACCGAGGATCAGCACCTTGCGGCGATCGGAGGGCGCGACCTCATCCTCGTCCTCCCAGGTTGAGTAGTGGTACGGCGTACGTGCCGCGAACTCCGCCGCGCAGGTGTCGACCGTCTTGTAGGTGGGGCGCACCCCGACTTCGAGCCGACCGGCTCGAACCTCATCCTCACTGATTCCCCACATCCGAGCGAGTTGGGAATCGGCGAAGCCGAGACGCTTCGCGCGGCGCCAACCTCGCCGACCAAGGGTGCCCGGGGTCGACGAGGCGAGCACCTCGTACTCGTCGACGATGATCGACATCTGATCGAGGAACCATGGGTCGATCCGGGTGGCGGCGTGCACGCGCTCGAGGTCGACCCTCCGGCGCAGCAGTTCCCCGACGAGGAGGATGCGGTCGGGCGTGGCCACCGACGCGGCGGTGAGCAGGTCGTCATCGGAGCGTCCGCTCAGATCGCCGAGGGAGCGCTGGGCGAGGAGACCGTCATGACCCTGCTCGAGAGAGCGCAGGGCCTTTTGCAGGCTCTCGGGGAAGGTGCGGCCGATCGACATGACCTCGCCGACGGACTGCATCTGCGTGCCGAGAACTCCGGAGGTTCCCGGCAGTTTCTCGAAGGCCCACCGCGGGATCTTGGTGACCACGTAGTCGATGACAGGTTCGAAACTCGCCGGGGTTGCCTTCGTGATGTCGTTCGGAATCTCATCGAGCGTGTATCCGACGGCGAGCTTGGCCGCGATCTTCGCGATCGGGAATCCGGTCGCTTTGGAGGCGAGCGCCGAGGAGCGGGACACGCGCGGGTTCATCTCGATGACCACCTGTCGGCCGGTCTCCGGGTCGACCGCGAACTGGACGTTCGACCCGCCGGTCTCCACTCCGACACGACGGATACACGCGATCGCGGAGTCGCGCATCTCCTGGTACTCGACGTCGCTCAGAGTCTGCTGCGGCGCGACGGTGATCGAGTCGCCGGTGTGCACCCCCATCGGGTCGACGTTCTCGATGGAGCAGATGATCACGCAGTTGTCGGCGCGATCCCGCATGACCTCGAGCTCGTACT
>JAYQAE010000190.1:0-3588 GCA_038136655.1 Ilumatobacteraceae bacterium | reverse complement strand
TACGACCTCGTCGCCCAAGCGGTGTCGGGGCTGATGAGCCTCACCGGCGAACCCGATGGCCCGGCGTTGCGAGCCGGCATCTCGGTCTTCGACGTGATGACTGGTCTCCACGGTCTCATCGGCGTACTCGCTGCGCTCAACCAGCGGCGCGAGACCGGCCTCGGTCAGCACATCGAGGTGAACTTGCTCTCCTCGGCGATGTCGGGGCTCGTGAATCAGACCGCCGCGTTCACCGCCGGTGGGGTGGTGCCGAGGCGGATGGGGAACGCCCATCCGAGCGTGTATCCGTACCAGACGATGCCGACGAAGGATCGCGATGTGATCATCACCGCGGCCAACGACCGCCAGTTCGCCGCGCTCTGCGAGGTGATCGGTATTCCTGAGGTGGCGACCGACGAGCGGTTCGCTCGCAACGCCGACCGCACCGCCAACCGAGATCAGTTGCATCCGATGTTGGTGGAGGCCCTGTCGAAGTGGTCGGCCGACGATCTGTTCATCGCCCTGAACGGGGCCGGTGTGCCGTGCGGTCCGATCAATTCGATCGGTGAAGGTGTCGAGTTGGCTGAGCGTCTCGGGCTCGCCCCCCGAGTCACCCTCGGCGAGGGCGACCGAGAGGTCGACCTGGTGCGCAACCCGATCTCGTTCTCCGGCTCCGATGTCGCCTACCGACTTCCGCCGCCCGAGCTCGGTGAGCACAGCGACGAGATCCGCAATTGGTTGCTCGACGAGTCCGGCGACTCATCCCCCGCATCGTCCGGCGACCTGAAGGAGACGGCATGACCGAGACCCCGAGTTTCCGCACCGGCCTCGGCACCTCCGACGCCGATTCGATCACTCTGCTCGGCCGCTCCTTGGCCGACGACATGCTCGGCCAGGTCACCTTCGGCGAGCTCGCCTTTTGGCTCGTCGCGAAGCGTCGACCGAGCGAGGGTGAGCGCATCATGTTCGAGGCGGTGCTCGTCGCCCTTGCCGACCATGGCTTCACCCCGACCGCGATCGCCGCGCGACTCACCTATCTGAGCGCCCCGGATTCAATCCAGGGCGCGGTGGCCGCGGGCCTCCTCGGTGGCGGCTCTCGTTTCCTCGGGGTGACGGAGGATTGCGCGAAGTTCCTCGCCGAGGCGCTGGCCGCTGCCGGCGAGTTGCCGACCGATGATGCGGGTTGGGATGACCTTGCTCGCTCCGTGGTGGCCGACACCAAGGCGGCCGGACGCTTCGTGCCCGGTCTCGGCCATCCGGTGCACAAGGTGGGCGATCCGCGCACCCCGGTGTTCATGCGCCTCGCCCGCGAGCACGACCGCTTCGGTCCGCACCTGTCGCTCTTCGACGCGATCGGTCGGGTGGCTCCCGAGGTGCTCGGTCGCGCGTTGCCGCTGAACGGTGCGGGTGTCTGCGGAGCAGTGCTCGCCGACCTCGGCTTCGACCCGGGGATCGTCCGAGGGTTCGCGCTGCTCGCTCGTTGCGCCGGTGTGCTCGGTCACATCACCGAGGAGCGCGTCGATCCGATCGCCAACGACATCTATATGAACGTCGATCGCAACATCGACTATCAGCCGCCGGCCTGAGGGCCATCGGGCGCGGCGCGCCGCGCAGAACACCATCACAGTGTCCGCAGAGCGGTACTGTGGCCACTCAGCGGACAACAGGTCCGCAAGAAGGGGGTTACACCAGATATGTCAGGTTCCATTCCAGGCCAGCCGAACAACCGCTGGCGCGCATGGGTGAACGAGCACCCGATCGGCGCGATTGCCCTCGTGGGCGTCATCGCCACGCAGCTCGGCACCTACTTCGGATACGTCTTCCCCGCCTTCGGTCTACCGACCCTCCCCTGGCCGCTCTACAACGGTCTGCTCGGGCTCGGTCTCGCTGAGGGCGCCTATTACAACGAGGCCGGCGAGATCGTCGGACAGGCCGGTGTGTTCGGCCAGTACCAGATGTTCCTCGACCATCCGGTCGGCGTGTTCTTCGTGGGACAGGCCCTGCACTTCGTGAACGGCATCGTGTTCGCGATCCTGTACGGGCTCATCGCACGTCACTCGCTGCCGTTCAACAAGGACACCAACGGGGGCAACATCTCCAAGGGTCTCCTGTACGGCGTGATCATGACGATCATCTCGGCCGGTCTGCTCGTGCCCTACGCCTACGTGCAGGGCAACGGCTACGGCTTCTTCCTGTTCGACGGGCCCGACGGCTGGAAGCTCCCCGCGGGCATCCTCGTCTGGCACCTCATTTACGGATACTTCCTGGGCGCGCTCTACCAGCCCAAGGACGACTGAAACCGAACCTCCTCGGCTTCACGGGCCCGGTCGCTTCGGCGGCCGGGCCCTTGTCGTGTCGGGGGTTCGTTCGAAGTCAGGGAAGCCGAAGGATCGCGCTCGACGAGGTGTACTCGCGGTCGCCCATCGCATTCGGCGCGACGGCCATCACGATGAGCCAGTCGCCATCCTCGGTTTGCACGCCAGTCGGGTCCAGGTACGACATGTCGAGCGGCGAGATCGGCATCGGGTCGATCGTCCACTCGATCCCGTCGGGCGACGTGCCGACGTGGATCGCCTGTGGATTGGCCGGCAGGTTCTCCGGCGAGGTCGACATCACGGCCAACCAGTCACCGTCGACCGCTTGGAGCACCTCGAAGTCCACGTATCCACCGGTGGCGCGGAACCCCTCATCGCGCACGAACTCGGTGCCGGTGCCATCGGTGGAGGTGGCGCTCACCAGCCGTTCGCTCGCGCGGCTCTCTCCGGCCTCCACCCAGTAGAGACGCACGAGGCCCTCGGGGGTGACCACCGAGTCGGGCACTCCCCACGCCATCATCCCCTCGCTCGAGATGCCGAGTGAGGTCTGGCCCGAGATGGTCAGGCCGTCATCGGAGATCAGCCCGGTGTAGATCACCTTGTCCTGCGTCTGCGGGTCGAACTCGACGAAATAGACGCGTCGCTCACCGGCGGGCGTGGCGACGATGGTCACGTCAGACACCCGTTGAAGCGCCCCTTGGCGTTCGCAGACAAGGTCGGCCGAGCACAGATCGACCGCGGTGCCACCCGCTTCCATCGACGAGTAGAAGAGTCGGAGCGAGCCGTCGTCGAGTCGCTCCATATGCGGGCTGACACCAGCGATCCCGAGATCGGTGATCGCGTCGAGCGAGGCGCGGGGCGCCTCGGTCGTGGTCGGTGCCGGCTCGGGTTCGGGTTCCGGTTCAGGAGCAGGTTCTGGCGCGGGCTCCGGTTCCGGGGCTGGCTCGGCTTCGGGCTCGGGGGCCGGCTCCGCAACCGGTTCCGATGCCTCGGGCTCCTCGGGAGCAGCCTCGGGGGCCGGTTCGGGAGCGGGATCGCTCGACGAGCAGCCCGCGAGGAGCAACCCGGAGATGGCGAACGGAATGAGCACACGACGCATGGCCCAATCATGACAGATCATCCATTTAGGTCGACCAACGCCAACGCGCGGCCGGCGTCGGCTAACCGAGCGCTCCTCGAAAAACCGAACAGGTCGCTCCGAGGAGCGACCTGTCGAGCGCGCCCGTAGGGATTCGAACCCCAAACCTTCTGATCCGTAGTCAGATGCTCTATCCGTTGAGCTACGGGCGCTTCG